>DASUJR010000001.1:0-4048 GCA_036279175.1 Candidatus Acidiferrales bacterium
CCTTATCGCCGCGCCGTGCGAAGCTGTGTGCGTCGGCTAATCGCCATCCCAAGGTGTCGCCCCGCCACTCTGGGTTGCAGCACCGCCGCCCGGACAAGGGAGCCCATCGCTCGGTCAAGTCGACCGCCACGGTAGTGAATGCTTGCCGCTTCCATCAACGCGGCTGCCGCCGTCGCTCGCTCCTCCGGACTCGAATTTGCCAGGGCCGTGATACGCTCGATGACCGACAGCATTGAATCGGCGCCGACACCGCGCAGAAGCTCCATCCAGTAGATACATGCGCCGAATTCGGTCCGTCGAACCTCCTCTTGCGTGATCCCGATCGAAATGAGTAGTTTCGGAGTGATTCGGTCAGCATTCCAAAGTGGGTCTGTAGCTCCACGCGCTCGCAGCGCCGCCGCAGCACGAGCCGCCAGCAGGCACTCGATCTGCCGCTTCGCATTGCTCGCCGATGCTTGTTTTGGGTGAATTCTATATTTCACCAGCGGCTCGTCCAGACTCGCCACTTGGCCGACCTCTGCCATCCTCAACCACAGATCGTAATCTTCAGATTCGTCGAACAATTGCCGGTAACCTCGTACCGCGACAACTGTTTCTTTCCGCATGAGGATCGTGGGATGGCGAAACGGGTTCTCCCGCCGTAATGCTTCTCTCAGCTCCGCGTCTCCTCCTGGAAAGTTTTCGACGCGAAATATCTGTCCGGCCTGGGTCATCCACTCCACCGCTGTCCCCAGGAGAACTGTCTCCGGATGGGCAGTCATGAACTCCAGTTGTTTCTCCAGCCGTTGCGGCAGAGAAATATCATCCGCGTCCATCCGTGCGATGTACTTTCCCCGCGCCAGCTGAATACCCTCATTGAGTGATGCGGTTCTGCCCTTGTTTTTTTGCGACACCACGCGCACGCGCGAATCACCTCTCGCGTACGCAGCCAGAATCTCTGCCGTACTGTCCGTCGATCCATCGTCAATAATGAGGAATTCGAAATCCGGAAAAGTCTGCGTGAGTATGCTCTCCACGGCCTCGGCCAGGAACCGTTCGCCGTTGTAAACGCTCATTAGTACGCTAACGGCTGGCATATTTTCCCCGTCGAAGTAGGCTATGAAAACCGCTCCAGTGCCGCCGAAGCTTTATCCGAATCTCGGCAAGCGCCGGTCGCAGCGCCCTACGAAAAGCATGCGGGTCAATCGCCCGCACATCCATCGCGATCCTCCACTTCATCGCAAACGGCGTTCGAAAACTTAACAAGGCGGGGACCCACTTGTGAACCTTGCGTTCCCGCTCTCGCTCCACCTCATCAGGAGGGCATGGTACGCGCTCCAAGACCCACCGAGTCACACGGAGTGACTCGGCTGCGTGAAGGGCGGTGCCGTCCAGGCGCTTGCCAACACTCGCTTCGTGCAACCGGAAATAGTTGAGATGCTCACAGACATAAGCGAACCTACCCTCAAGGCTGAGTGCCGCCCAGAGCGCCCAGTCTCCGCAGTACCGGAAGCTCTCATCGGCTCCGCCAACACGCCGAAAGGCATCGCTTGTGAAAAGCACGGAGCTGGCGTTTGCGATCGCGTTGCCGCGATGGAAATACTTCCGACACATCTCAACACCGGTCGCCGAGAAGTCGGAGGTCCACTGGTATGGGTCTATATCCGAAAGATCGGTATCCGCGAATCTACCCAAAGATCCGTCCTCGGCCACATACCTGGAGCGACAACAAACAAGCGTTAGATCGCTATCAGAGCGAAGTCGATCTACGAGGCGCGCCAAAAACTGAGGCGCGGAAAAGTCATCGGATTCCGCGATCCACACATACTGACCACGCGCCAGCCGAACACCCTTGTTCCACTGCGCGAATGTGCTTCCGGAGTTTTTCTCATTAAAGTGCAAGTGGACGACCTTTGGATGCGAGGCATATTCGCGCAGAATGGTCGGACTGTCGTCGGTCGATGCATCATCCAGCAGTATCAACTCGAAATCGTCATACGTCTGCTCAAGGATCGAGTCGAGACGCTCGCGCAAGAACCTTGCGTGGTTGTAGTTCGGCACGATGACGCTGACAGTAGGCATGGCCAACCCGTTTTTTCAGTCGATCTTTCCCGCTGGGATCGAGGCAAGGTACGAACCAACAATCGTAAACGAGAAGCGAATCCTACTTCAATCTTTGTGTGGCTTCCGCCCACTTTCCAGGACCAGCCATTTCTGTCTCTGGTATGATGCCTTGGGCTCCCAGCCGTGATGTTCCCATCCTAACTTTCACTTGGGGGAATAAGCGAGCGTGCAATCAAAAGCTGGCTGCTGTGCGTATGACATTTTTGCTTTGTTCGTCATGGTTCTTCTGGTGGGATGCTCAACAACCCCGCCGCCACCCATAACAGTTTCGGTCTCCCCTTCGCCGGCATTTGTTGGTTCGGCGCAAACAGTTCAACTTACCGCTACGGTCGTGAACGACGCTTCCGGCGTCACCTGGTCGGTTAGCGGCTCGTCCGGCGGCACCATCGACGCGAACGGCAATTTCACCGGTCCCAGCGTAACGCAGAACGCGACGGCCACCGTGACGGCGACCAGCAAGAAAGACGCGACAAAGTCCGCGTCCGCGAAAGTAAACATCATCGCGCCCGGCACCGTCGCCACCACGAACAATCCTCAAGTCGCGCTCTACACCATCAATCCTCCTTCCGAGGCCAAAGTTTCGATTCAATTCGGCACCAGCACCTCGTACGGGCTCACCACCTGGACGCAATCGACGCCTACGGGCAGTGGTCCCGTGAGCATTTACGTTGCGGGTATGCGTGCCAATACCGCGTACCATATGAGCGCCGTAATGCAATTCTCCGGGGGCGCCGCCGTCACCGACGCCGACCACACGTTCACTACTGGCGCACTTCCGACGGCGGAATTGCCGAATGTCACGGCTTCGACCACGGCAGGCATGACACCCCAATCCGGTGTTGAACTCCTTGATCTCCTCGCGACCACGCAGAATAATGCAGTGAGCGTCGCCGTGACAGACCTACAAGGCAACCTTCTCTGGGGTTATGCCCCGAATCTTCCCGCTGGCGTCGGCGCAAATCCGGTCAAAATGATGCCGGACGGCAATTTCTTAATGAACATCTCATCCGGCACTGCGGCGGACGGCACGGGCTCCGTACTTGAGGAAGTCGATCTCGGCGGCAATGTGATCTGGTCGATGACCGCCGCGCAACTCAACCAGGCGCTTGCCAACGCGACCTGTTCCGGCTGCAACATCACTATCGTCGGAACTCATCACGATTTCGCGGTACTGCCGAACGGTCATATCGTCGTACTCGCTGCGCAGCAGCAAACACTCTCCGGGCTGACTGGGTATTCGAGCCCCGTTACAGTCACGGGCGATGTTCTGATTGATCTCGACCAAAACCACAAGCCGGTTTGGATCTGGAACGAGTTCGATCATCTAGACGTCAACCGACACCCATTGTCATTCCCTGATTGGACGCACACGAACGCCATCGTCTACTCGCCCGATGACGGCGACCTGATTATTTCGAGCCGTCACCAATCCTGGGTGATGAAGATCGACTATCACGACGGCACGGGCACCGGAAATATTCTATGGACCCTGGGTTATCAAGGCGATCTCGCTCTGCAGAAAGGCACTGATCCTATTGATTGGCAGTACGCTCAACACGACGCCAACGTCATCAGCGCGAATAACAGCGGCGTGTTCCAGATGCTCATCTTCGACGATGGCAACAACCGCGTCCTCGATTCAAGCGGCGACGTCTGCGGCGCGACAGGGCAGCCTGCATGTTACAGCCGCGTACCCATCTACCAAATCGACGAAAACGCAAAAACTGCCACACTCGAGTGGGTCGACAATCTCTCGCCCGTGTTCGTTTCGTTTGGTGGTAGTGCTCGCCTCCTAACCAACGGCAACATCGAATTTGCGGAATGCGCGACCACCGCTCCTGCTAACAATGCAGCCATCTATGAGGTTACAAAGGCCACACCGCCCCAAACCGTTTGGCAAATGCAAATTGCGGGTCAGTACGCCTATCGCGGATTCCGGATACCC
>DASUJR010000002.1:0-35050 GCA_036279175.1 Candidatus Acidiferrales bacterium
TGGAATCGCGCAACGTTTTCAGCACAAGGCGTTTTTCGACCCGCTGGCAGCCCACCGCGACGAATTGAAAGGTCTTCACGTCAACACGCATATTCCTCAAGTGATCGGCGCGGCCCGCGGATATGAGCTGACGGGCAGCCCGTACTATCACGAGATCGCGTCCTATTTCTGGGACGAAGTAACATCGGAGCGCACCTACTGCACGGGCGGTACGAGCAACGGCGAAGGCTGGCAAACCGCCCCCGGGGACCTGAAGGGGCAGCTGAGCCTGTGGTCTGAGGAATGCTGCTGCGGCTACAACATGCTGAAACTCACGCGGCATGCCTATCAGTGGACAGCCGATCCCCGCTACTTCGATTATTACGAGCGGACGCTGTTCAACTCGCGCATGGGAACGCAGGATGCCGAGGGCATGAAGATGTACTATCTGCCGCTCAAGACCGGCTATTGGAAGTATTTCAACTCGCGATTCAATTCATTCTGGTGCTGCACGGGGACAGGCTCCGAGGAATTTTCGAAATTCGCCGATTCGATCTATTTCCACAACGCGAGCGACGTGTTCGTGAATTTGTTCATCGCTTCCGAAGTCCGATGGCCGGAGAAAGGGCTGACGATCCGTCAAGAGACCAAATTCCCGGAGGAAGAAGGCACAACGCTGATCGTGAAGGCGAGTCATCCCGTCGAAGCGGGAATCAATGTCCGCATACCCGCGTGGGTGGCCGATGGCGGTTCGGTGTCGGTGAACGGGAAACCGCTTCCTGTGTTCGCCAATTCGGGAAGTTACCTGGAAATTCGGCGTACCTGGGCCGACGGCGACAAAGTGGAAGTGAAGCTGCCGATGCGATTGCGCGCCGAGCCTCTTCTTGGCGATTTAACCCAGCAAGCCGCGATGTACGGGCCTATCGTGCTGGCCGCAAACCTGGGTGCGGACGGACTTACGGAACAAATGCAACACGACGAGGTGATGGGTCCGACGTATCTATCTCCGGAGCACGCGCAGCCGCAGGGATCCACGGATATTTCCGTGAAATCGCCGGAGGAATTGGCATCGGCGAAATGGATCGAGCCGGTAAAGGGAGCGCCGCTGACGTTCCAGACGGTCGGCCAGGACAAAACGACTCAGCTGATTCCGTTCAATCGCATATTGGGAGAACGGTACGGCGTGTACTGGAATGTGAGTCCCGGCTGGCGGCAATTTCCGGGATAGCGAGCGTATCGAGAGGCTGGTCCTGTCAAACGCGAAGGATGGTTGGTGTCACGGTCCCGCGATAAACGAAGCAGAAATCCAGAGCCCCGGTCTTCTTTGCTGCCCAACGGCTCGCAACGGAAAGATCTTTCGCGGCGAGAATTTGGCCGGGAACTAGCGTTTGCCGCGGCGGCCTTCGCAGGTGCACCCAACCTTCTGGCGCAGGCTGCGGGATCGGGCGTGCCGAACCGGAAGGTGGAACGGCCTGCAACTCCTTCGCTGATTCGTTTTGAAAATATTGCCGATAAAGCAGGTCTGCACTACATCACGGAAAACTGTCCCACCCCAAAAAAGAATCAGCCCGAAACGATGGCTGGAGGCGTCGCCCTGCTCGACTACGATGGCGACGGCTATCTGGATGTTTACCTGACGAGCGGCGCGGCTATCCCATCGCTGGAGAAGGACTCACCGAAATACTGGAATCGACTGTTTCATAACAACCACGACGGAACGTTTACGGACGTTACGGAGAGAGCGGGCGTGGCCGGAGCGGGATATACGATGGGCGCGGCTGTGGGGGACTACGACAATGATGGCCATCCGGATATTTTTGTAGCGAACGTCACAGCCAATCAACTGCTTCACAACAATGGCGACGGCACGTTCACGGACGTGACGAAGAAGTCCGGCCTAACAGGCACATCGATGTATGGGATGAAGATGTGGTCGGTGGGCGCAGGCTGGTTCGATTACAACAACGATGGCCTGCTCGATTTGTTCGTCGTAAATTATTGCAAATGGGAAGTCGATAAGGATCCGGTCTGCGGAACGGCCGGCGTTCGCGGCTACTGCCACCCGAAATACTATTCGCCGCTGCATAACACTTTGTACAAGAACAATGGAGACGGGACGTTCACGGATGTGTCGGAGCAGATGGGGATTCTGCAGCACCTTGGTAAAGGCATGAGCGTCTCGTTCGCAGATTACGACAATGACGGTTTCATGGACGCTTTTGTTGCCAACGACACGATGGCTAATTTTCTGTTTCGGAACGTGGGCGGAAAGAAGTTTGAAGAGGATGGAGTGTGGGCCGGCGTTGCCTACGGACCCTATGGATTGGCCCTATCGGGCATGGGGTCTGACTTCCGGGACGTGAACAATGACGGCTGTGCGGATATCTGGCACACGGCCGTGGAACACGAGACGTTCCCGCTGTACACGAATCAGCGGAACGGGAACTTCACGAACAAAGGGAGCGGTCTTGCAATTCCAACCGTGAACATGTCGGGATGGAGCAACGGAATCTTTGATTTCGATAACGACGGCTGGAAGGATCTGTTTGTCGCGCGCGGGAACGTGATGGACACGGTCAGCTTGGTGGTGCCCGGACGCCATTACGGGGAACCGAATTCCGTTTTCCGGAATTTGGGTAACGGAAATTTCGAAGACGTCAGCGCGCTTGCCGGCTCCGATTTCCAGAAACGGGCGCCGCACCGCGGCGCGGCGTTTGGCAGTTTGTTCAACGATGGGCGAGTCGATGCGGTCGTAACCGCACTTGGGCGTCCTACCGAATTGTGGCGCAACGTGTCAAAAACGGATCACCACTGGATTCTGTTCAACCTGGTGGGAACGAAGAGCAACAGGATGGGGATCGGCGCGCAAATTCGGATTGTGACTGAAGACGGGCGGTCGCAATCGAACCACGCGACTACCGCCGTGGGGTACGCGTCTTCCAGCGACCCGCGCGTTCACTTTGGTCTGGAGCAAAACAAATTGATTAAGGAAGTGGAAATCCGGTGGCCGAGCGGACATCGGCAGACGCTGCAAAATCTACCCGTTGACCGTATCACGACAGTCGAAGAACCGCCGCAATGATGCGGTTCGCAGCAATATCGCTGGGGCGCGCTGACCAGGCCGCGGAATTCGCGAAGCAGCGGCTATGAGGATTGGCGCACGCACAAATCGGGCTGGTTCGAAGCTGGCGGTTTATTGCCGATCGTAGCTTTACGACGAGCCGAATTATCTCGGCGCTGCGAAACTATCGGCGAGGCTCCGGGGGCTTTTCGTCGGACGAGTTACTTTTGTTGACTCGCGCGTCGAGTTCGCGCTGGCGTGCAAGTTCATGCTCCGCCTCGTCGCGGTGTCCCGTGCGCGCATATGCCATTGCGAGTTGATAATGACCTGCGGCGTCGTCCGGCACTCCAGCGATGTATTTCTGCAGCGGAGGAATTGCTTCCTGGTACTTTCCTTCAGCGTTCAGCGCCATGCCGAGGCCAAGGTCAGCTTCCAAGAACCCTACGTCGAGCTGCGATGCGTGGCGGAAATGCAGGACGGCTTGATCCCATTGCTCGAGTTGCCGGTCGAGATCGCCCAACATGAACTCGGCGGCAGCGTTGCTGGGATTGATCTTGAGTTCCGCTTCGAATTGTTCCTTTGCGTCCCGCGCGGTGGTGGGAGTGGAAGGCATCGAAAGGATGACGCGGCCGATTCGATAGTGAATATCGGGCAGCTTCGGATACTGCTGGAGGACCCGCTTGTACTCGGCCAGGGCGTCCGACCATTTGCCGTTGGCCTCATACGCCTCCGCATCGAGTTCTTGCGCCTGATACGAGGTGGGATCTTTCTTCGCCAGTTCCGTCGAGGCGTTTTTTGCCATTTCGCCGCAGAAATGAGTGGTGATGTACAGCACTTGAGGATCGTCAGGAAAGTCGCGATTGAGCCGCCCGAGATTGTAGAGCGCTTCGGAAACATCGTGCAGGCTCATCGAGCACTGCGCCATAGCGATCTCGGCTTCATATTTCGTGGCGTGGTCAGCGATGTGCGGGAGGGCACGCGCCAGAATCGGCAGCGCTTCATGGCAATGGCCGGAGTTGGCCAGCTGCAACCCGCGAGACGCGAGTGAGGGTGCGCCCTTCTGCGACGAAATCGAAATGTTCTGCGCAGCAGCATTCGGGGCCGCTGCAAAGCCGGTCAAAACCAGGACGGCAAGGAACAACGAAGCGCTGGAAAGATGCGGGCGAGTCACAGGATACAATATACGGCATCGCTTTAACGGTGCAAAGCGCGCAGTTTGTGCCCTCAGTCCGGGCCGTACGTAAAACGCGTGTGAACGGATAGGAATCGACGTGAAATCCGGTTCCAGAATTTCGCGAAGAGAATTATTGCGGTACGCCGCCGGCGCGCTCGCGCTCCCGGACGCAGCGCGGAGCCTCGCTTGTGCTTCACCCTTGGCGGTTCCGTCACAAAAAGTACAGTTCGTGGATGTGGCGCGGCAATCCGGCATCAATTTTCTGCATGACAACGCCGCCTCTTCGCAGAAATACCTAATTGAGACGATGGGCGCGGGATGTGGCTGGATCGACTACGACCAGGACGGGTTGCTCGATCTATATCTTGTGAATAGTGCGCCGACGCGTGTCTATACCCCTAAGCGGCCCCTGCGCAGCGCGCTGTATCACAACAACGGAGACGGGACATTCACGGACGTCACCGAACGGGCCGGCGTTGGCGCTGAGGGCCTCTTTGGCATGGGCGTGGCGGTGGGAGACTACGATAACGACGGCTTTCCTGACCTGCTTGTGCTCGGATATGGCCACAGCATTCTGTATCACAACAATGGCAACGGCACATTCACAGACGTGACGAAGCAGGCAGACGTGGCAAATGAAGGGCGCTGGGCATCGAGTGCCGCGTGGTTCGATTACGACAACGATGGACGTCTCGATCTCGTAATCGCGAATTATGTCGACTGGACTCCGGAGACCAATTACTACTGCGGCGACCGCGGCCCCGGATTGCGCAGCTATTGCCATCCGGACGACTACCACGGCCAGCCGCCGACTCTATACCGCAATAACGGCGACGGCACATTTACCGACGTGAGCAAGGTTTCCGGCATTGGCTCGAAGCCGGGGAACGGGCTGGGCGTCGTCACGTTTGACTACGATGGCGATGGCTGGCAGGACATCCTGATCGCGAACGATTCGATGGCCAATTTTCTGTTTCGCAACAATCGCGACGGCACGTTCCGAGAAGTTGGCTACGAGAGCGGGATCGCGGTGAGTATGGATGGAGCGGCGGAAGCCGGGATGGGCGTCGACGCGGCGGATACGACGGGTAGCGGACGAATGGATGTCGTGATCGCTCATCTGGACATGCAGCTTGCGCGCTTCTATCGCAACATGGGCGACGGAACGTTCGAAGACGCAACGATGCAAAGCAAGATCGGCTATGCCACTTACCATCTGAGCGAGTTCGGAGCCGCGTTCGTGGATTTCGACAACGACGGCGCACGAGACATCTTTATGGCCTGCGGAAATGTTCTCGATAACATCGCTCGATACCACACAGGCGTTCAGTTCGCCGAGCCCAAGATGATGTTCCGGAATCTGGGAAATGGAACGTTCGAAAATGTAAGCGACAAGCTAGGCGCGGATTTTCGTCTGCCCCGCGTAAGCCGGGGAGCGGCGATCGGAGACTTCGATAACGACGGCGATCTCGATATTCTGATCAGCAACAACGGGGAGTACGCCCAACTGCTGCGCAATGACCGCGGAAACCAAGATCACTGGCTTTCGGTTTTTTTGGAGGGCACTAAATCAAACCGCGACGCGGTGGGCGCGCGCGTGAAGGTGACGGCCGGGGACCTGGTGTCATACGACGAAAGAAGGGGCGGAACGAGCTATCAATCGGCGCGCGACCCACGACTGCATTTCGGTCTTGGTTCCCTGTCGCGAATCGACGCGATCGAAGTGAAATGGCCCAGCGGCGCCGTAACAAAAATCGGGAAACTGGATGCAGACAAGTTCGTTGCTATCAAAGAAGGTGAAGGAGTGATTGAGCGTGCGTTTCCGCGCGTAAGGAACCGATAGTACGTTGCACGGGCAAGAAATCGCCTGTCACTGATTCTGCACTCCACTGACATTTCCGCGCCGTTCGCCCGTTTTCGTACCCGAATCGCGAATCGCGATCACCTGCTGGCGGTTTAGCCGCTCCAACACTGCAAGCGCATCACGCGCGCCGGCCGGATCTCCTTTCAGGCGGTATTCCATGGCGAGATTGGAGTAGATGGCTGGGTTTTGCGGATCAAGTTTTCGGGCAACCTCAAACTGCGCAATTGAATCGTCCAGCCGACGATCGATACGGTACAGCTTGCCTAGTATGATTCGCGAGTCCGCAAAGTCGGGCCTCTCTGTTATGGACTTCTCCGCGGCCTGTTCGGCTTCGTGCAAGCGTGGATTTCCGGGACTCACGCCCGAACGGAATATGGCTTCGGAGTAGAGCGACAAAAGAATGTAATTGTCCTTTCCCTTGGAAATTGCTTCACGAGCCTCTCGGATCGATGCGTCCAAATCTCCTTCGATCAGGGATTCGTGAACGGCCGCCAAATAGCCGATGTCCGTGTTCTGTCCTAGCTCGCTCGCCAGTTGGAAGTCCTTCTTCGCTTCGAGAAAGCGGTCGAGAGCCGTGAGAAAAACTGCGCGTTCGTAGTGCAGTCGAGCCGAGCGGGGAATGTTTCGGAGACCCAGATCGACAACTTTCAAACCGAGAGCGTTATCGCGCGTCGCAGTGCACGCGTCCGCGACGTAGGAGTAAAGCCGGGCATCACCTGGCGTGATTTGCGCGGCGTGCTGCAGCGCTCCGAATGCTTTGTCCGGCTGTGCGTTGCCCACATAGGCCTGCGCCGATAGATTCCACACTGCGGCGGTCGCGGGATTCTGTTCCTGCAGTTGTTCAACGATTGGAACCGCCAGCCTATATTGAGCTGTCGCGACATAGCAGAGCGCAAGATTAAAGCTGGCCGCATATTCGTCCGCTACGCGCCCCCGGGCAGCCAGGAGGTGGGGTATTGCCTCTGCGAACTTGCCGTTGCGCGTGAGATCAGTGCCGGTTTGCAGTTCCGATCGAGCGCTGTCTTGGAATTGGTCCTGCTGAACCGGCACCTTTGCCTGCTTTGCTTCGACCACAGGACAAGACAACGCGAGCGCGGCGGCACACACGACAGCCAGACGCAGAGCGACGCGAAAACTCGCGCCGAGTGGAAAACGACGCGGCCGAGGATCGCGTATCGGGACTCTCGCAGGCATGGTAGGCATCTTCCTGCGATGCAATTGAAGCACGGCGTTTCGCCCGACGGCAAACCTTTCTCGGCGTCGCTGACCGGACTTTACCGCCTATGGGCGGTGCATAGGTGGGGTTGAGTCTGTTAGGCTGAGGGCATCTAAGTCCGGCGGATTGTAGCGCATGTGAAATATTCCCGCCGGCGCCTGCGTATCAACCAATGGAGCGACGGAAGACAGCCGAGGAGATGAGCGCCGCGGAAATCGGTGAAATGCTGGCGCGGGTCCGACAAGGCGATACAGACGCCTGGGGCGAACTGTATCAGCAGTACGCGGCTGCGATCTTCCGGTTTTGCCGGCGGGCGCTGCCGACGAAGGAAGATGCGGAAGACGCAACGACGGAAATTTTCGTGAAGGTGAAACAGAAACTCGGGACGTACGATTCGTCGCGGCCATTCACAGCGTGGCTGTATAAGGTGGCAAGCAACCACTGCTGGGATTCGCTGCGGCGGCGCCGAATCCGTCAGGACCTGGAGACGGGCGACCTGGAAACTCTTCCCCTGGAGCATCCCGATCCGAATCAACTGGAACAATTGCAGATCGACCACACGAGCAAGGAAGTCCGCGCGGCGCTTGGGAAGCTGCCCGACCGTGCGCGAATGGCGCTCGTACTGCGGTATTACGCGGACATGAGTTACGACGAAATTGCCGACACGCTCGGTGTGCGCCGGGCTTTTGTTGGAGTATTGTTGCTGCGCGCAAGGCATCAACTGCGGGATGTTTTGGCAGAGATGATGCCCGGAGCGCGCAGCGTGGCCGCTGGGGGCACGTCATGAACCACTTCGATGAAATGACGGCTTTGCTGTACCTCGAGGGACAGCTTGAGCCGGACCGCGCACGCGAAGTTTACGCGCATACGGCGGAATGCCGCGAATGTGCGGACTTGCTGCGCGCGTTGCAGCACGAAGGCATCTGGCTGCGTGAGGCGCTGGGGACGGACGAGGAGCCTGTCCCGGCACGATTGCTGCAGGCCCCGGAACGAAAGACTCCCTGGGGATGGATTGCCGCCCTCGGCCTGAGCGCCGGCGGCGCGTACACCGTGTGGACCGGGATCATCGATCCGTGGCGCGCGCAAGCGGCGCAGTCGGGGTTCACGCAGGGCAGTTTGCTGACCATGCTGTTTTTCAGCGGCACATTCTGGAAAGGATGGGATGCCATGCGCAGCCTAGTGGAATTTTTATCGATGTCGACGCTGACAATCGTTGTGTCGTGGGTGCTGCGGCGGCATTGGCGGCGGCTGACGACCACGGCCGGCATTATCGTCGGAGCGATGCTGCTGGCGACATTTGCGCTCTCAGTCCCTTCCGCCAGCGCGGCAGAAACCGAGCACGGCCACCCGAACTACACGCTGGCCGCCGGCCAGACCGTGCCGACTGATTTGATCGTCTTTGCGGAGAGAACGACGATCGATGGGGATGTGGATGGCGACGTGATTGCGTGGTCGCAACTCGTCACGATAAACGGACATGTAAAAGGTGACGTGATCTGCGGCGGGCAGAACGTGCGAATCAACGGAACGGTAGATGGAAACGTGCGCGCGTTCGCGCAATCAGTGGACGTTATCGGAACGATCGGAAGAAACTTAATGACGTGGAGCGGTGAAACAAACGTGGAGGACAAGGCATCCGTCGGAGGAAGCGTCACGTTCGGCGGGAACGACACAACGCTGGCGGGTAAGATTGGCGGCGACGTGCTGGGGATGGGCAATTCGCTGGACGTGAGCGGCACAGTGGGACGAGATCTGACGGTTCGCGGGGACCATTTGAATTTCGATTCGACAGCGGATGTAAAGGGGCGAGTGAAGTACGTGGGGAAAAACGAGCCGGAGATCGCACAGGGCGCGAAAATGGGTTCGTTCGTCAAGGTGATTCCCAAACACGGGCCGGAATACGCGGGCTGGCACTTCTACTGGCATCGCATTTTGCTATGGGGCGTGGGATTTGTGTTTGGGCTAGTGCTGTTGCTGGTTGTACCCCATTTCTATGCGGACGCGACCGTTGCATGCAAGAACTATGCTCCCGCAGCAGGATTCGGATTGCTCTTCCTGTTCGCAACGCCGATCGCGGCCGTTATCGCTTGCATTACGGTAGTCGGTCTGGGCGTAGGGATCGCGACACTTTTGCTCTATTTGATCGCACTTTATGCGTCCACCGTGTTCGTGTCCGGGTTTATCGGAGAGGTGATTCTTGGACCGGCCGTCGGGACGGGAGCTATGATCGGAAGGCTCGCCCTCGGACTTTTTATCCTGCACGTGCTGCGTGTTCTGCCCTATGTGGGCGGCTGGATTCTGTTCATCGCGATATTTTGGGGATTTGGCGCGATGGTGATGGCGATCTACAAGCGCTTGCGTCCACAGCTTGCGGGCGGGGTGCCGCAACCGCTTGCAGCATCGCGCGTCTGATCGAAGATTGGAAAGTCGTCGTTCGCAGGCCGCTCAGGAAGGCGGCTATGAAATGATGCCCAAGTTCTTGCCGACGCGGCCGATGATATCGAGTGCTTTCTGCAAGTCGGCTCGCTTATGCGCGGCGGTAACGATGGTGCGCAGGCGCGCTTTGCCTTCGGGCACGGTCGGATAGCCGATTGCGCAGGCGAAAACCCCCTCGTTGAACAGATCGCGCGAGAATTGAAACGCTTTCGCCGCATCGCCCACCATGATCGGCGTGATGGGCGTTTCACTGGCACCCGTGTTGAAGCCGAGCTTCTTCAGGCCGCGCTTGAAGAATTTGGTGTTGGCCCACAGTTTTTTCGTGAGTTTGTCTCCGACTTCCGAATCGAGCAGCTCGAAGGCGGCCTGGCACGTTGCCGTGACCGAGGGCGGATGCGAAGTGGAGAAGAGGAACGGCCGGCCGCGATGATAGAGGAATTCGATCAGGTCGCGCGAGCCGCACACGTAGCCACCGAGCGAGCCGATCGCCTTGCTTAACGTGCCAACCTGGATGTCGACGCGACCATGGACGCCGAAATGGTCGATCGTGCCGCGGCCACGCGATCCGAGAACACCAGAGGCATGCGCGTCGTCGACCATCATGATGCAGTTGTATTTCTCAGCGAGATCGCACAGAACCGGCAGATTGGCGATATCGCCGTCCATCGAAAAGACGCCGTCGGTGATGAGCAGCTTCCTGCCGTTCCAGTCCTTGTTTTCCTGCAGGACGCGCTCGCAGTCGGCGTAATCCTTGTGCTTGAAGACTTTGATGGTTGCGCGCGAAAGGCGGCAGCCGTCGATGATCGAAGCATGGTTCAATTCATCGGAAATGATCAAGTCTTCCTTGCCGAGAATAGCGGAGACCGTTCCTGCATTCGCTGTGAAGCCGGATTGGAAAACCACACAGGCTTCCACGCTCTTAAAGCGGGCGATCTGTTCCTCCAACTCCATGTGAGCCTTCATCGTGCCCGCGATTGTGCGGACGGCGCCGGAACCAACCCCATACCTGCGAATCGCTTCGATGGCCGCGCGCCGCAGCTTCGGGTGCGTGGTGAGGCCCAGGTAGTTGTTCGAACTGAGGTTGACGACTTCCTTGCCATCGAAAATGGAAACGGGCTTTTGCTCGCCTTCCAGCACTTTCAAATGAAAATAGAGGTGTTTCGATTTGAGGTCTTCGAGCGCGTCGTGGAGGAAATGCATCTGGGGACGCGTTTGCGGACTGACTGCCGGTGTTGTCATGAAGCCTCCGTTCAAAACCGCGCGAGCTGTCGAGCGGTTATGTGGATTACAAAGCAGATCCCTCACCCCATCCGCAAAGAACACGGCTGGGTTCGGGACGACACGCGGGACTGGGCATCCACTATTCTAACTTCAGCGAGCCAGTTTACCTCTGATCGAAATCCTGCTGGCAATTGTTTCCGTAGGTGAAGGAATGCAGGTCGAGCCCGCGGCCCTGCACATCCAGCGTCAGA
This sequence comes from Candidatus Acidiferrales bacterium, assembly GCA_036279175.1. Classification (GTDB taxonomy): domain Bacteria; phylum Acidobacteriota; class Terriglobia; order Acidiferrales; family UBA7541; genus Palsa-295. The sequence goes on from DASUJR010000002.1 coordinate 11,203, forward strand.
AGATGCGAGCCGAACGCGGCATTCTTCACCAGGTAATACATGCGGGGCTCGGATACCTCGATGTACGGACCTCGCGAATCGACCTGAACATCGACACCGGCGTCCTCGCGCGGCAGCGGCTTTCCGTCCTGAAGCAAATCGACGCGAACAGGCTTCTTCGGGTCCGCCACGTTGATGACGGCATACACCGACCGCGCGTGATACCGCAGCTCGGCGTTCGCGTTGGCCGCCCCGGACGTGACGCCGGCCTGCTCCGGCTTCCATTTGCCGGAAAGCATGACGCGTCCGTCTGGCGGCTCGCCGGTCGCGTTGAAGTTCGTTCCCGAGCCATCGTTGTTATACGCGTTCGGATTCGCCAGCGCGCCCCGGTCGTACCAATCGCCCACGTATGTTTCGTCTGTCGTGATGCCGCATGACGGTGCAAACGTATTCTCGGGTGGATCAAGCGGAATGCTCGAGATTTGCGGATGCGATTGCACGAGCAGCGCGCGAATTTTTTCTTCCATGGGACGGTTGTTCCCTTCGCCTCCGACATGCATGACGATGTAACCGTCCGGGCCGATCAGGTATCGATTGGGCCAGACGTTGGAATGGTATGCATTCCACATCGAGCCATGGAGGTCGGCCAGAATGGGCCAGGGAAGCTGGAAACGCTTCGCAGCATCGCGTACGTTCTGCACGCTGTAGCCCATCGGGAATTCGCCGAAATGCACGCCGATAACGTCGAACCCATACGGATGGTACTTCGCATACCAGCGCTTCAGGACGCTGAAATCGCGAATGCAGTTGATGCAGGTGTACTCCCAGAAATCGATCAACAGAATGTGGCCGCGATAGCCTTTCATGGAGTGTGGGACCTTCTTGCCGGCGGCGCCGGTGTCGATCCACGTAACGTCGGAAGTGAAGTTCGGGGCCTTCTCCGGTTTTTGCGCGCGTCCAGTCGCGGGAACGGCAAGGGCACAGAGGAGGAGAACCGTCCATAAAGCGCTTTTCATAGCCATTAATTTAGATGAAGGATGGGGCTGTCGTCGATGCGTTCATTTCAGAATTCGCCCAAGTATGGAGGAAAGGCCGTTTGCGCTCGGGCTGGCCGGCGGCTGTTTGGGGGAACTCGCTCGGCTTTTCCGGCGCTTGCGCTTGTGAGACACTTCCCTCAGGCGCGTCATGAAAATCCGAATCATCACGGTGGAACGCGAATACGGCAGCGGCGGCGCGGCGATTGCCGAGCGGTTGGCGAATCGTCTGGGCTGGCAGCTCTGGGATCGCGATCTTACGGCTGAAATCGCCCGCGAAGCGAAAGTCACACGCGAAGCCGTTCACCGTTGCGACGAGCGCGTTGATCCGCTTCTCTCACGACTGTTCAACGTGTATGCGCGCGGCAGTTACGAACGGACGCTGCCCGTCACGGACGCCCGGCACTTTAATGCCGACGCGATGGTGGCCATGCTGCACAAGGTGATCGAGCAGGTTGCCGCAAAGGGAAACTCCGTGATTGTCGGCCGCGGCTCGCCTTACATTTTGCGCAATCGTCCCGATGTCTTTCATGTTTTCATCTATGCACCCGACGATGAAAAAGTTCGCCGCCTGAAAAGCATCGGACAATCAGATAAAGAGGCGCGGCAACTAATTCAAGAAGTCGATCACGAGCGGTCCGACTTTATTCGCCACTATTTTCATAAGGAATGGCCCTACCGGCCGTTGTACAACCTGATGCTCAACTCGAAATTCGGTGACGAGTACGCAGTGGACACTATATTGCGAGAAATAGACGCGCTGGAGCATATTCGGCAGCCGGAAGAAGCAAAGCCGGCATAGCTTCAGGTTTTCCTCAGATCGTTATCTCATCAAGTTAGCTCAATTGCCCGGGTGATACTCGCGCTCCGTGTGACCCTTGAGCTGCGATGGGTAAAAGTAGACCTCACGCAAATTGCCGCTCGCGTATCGTTCTGCCTGATCGGTGAAATGAGGCGATGCAGGATTGCCACTCTCACCACCCGTACTTACCGCCCAGGCGTGGACTTCGGGACCGAAGTCGACGAGGCAAACAAAACTGTTGCCGACGATGCCATACCAGCGCTTTGTGTTCGGATACGGATGAGCCCCGTACGCCGCCAGTGAACCCCAGACGGATGAAGTGAACGGAATCGGAATGCTCGGCTTGGAATCGTCGAATTGCGGGTGGCGGATGCTGTCGTCGAGCCGTTGGAAGCGGTTGATTTTGCCCCAAGGCGTTTGCCAGGTACCGAAATCGGTGGCGAGCCGATCGGACGCAGTTGCGAGTGAGCCAAGAAGTTGGGCGGGCGTAGCGCGGCTCACGACGTAATCTTCGGGAGAGATGCCCGCGTCGCGCGCTGCGGCGAAAACGGTGTGGAAGATGTTATCGCCCCAAGATACTGCCAGCGAGGTAGCTACCGAATCCGCACCCCACCGATAATCCCAGCCGCGCAGTACTTTGATTTGATCGGCGAGCTTGTTCTTGAGCGGATCGGAAGCCGAGAGACCATCGTAGGCCTTAAGCAACACAGGCGTCATGGTCGCAAACGCGGGCAAGTAGCTGTCGAATCCGGCGGCAATCAGTGACTTCGGCGTCCAGCCGCGGTGACCACTCAGCAGCCGCACGGCGTGGTATCCACGCGCGCTCTCTTCCCTTCCGCGATCAACATACTTCGGAAAATCCGAACGCTTGGGGCTATCCGGCCCTGCGGCGGACCACGGCCAATTATTCGAATTGTAGAGCCAGCCGTCGGCGGGATCGAGCAAGTGCGGCGTCTGATCGAGCGTCAATAAGCCATTGTAGGCCGTCGCTGGATCGCTGCCGTCGACGGGTTTGGTCCAATCAAAGGCATCGCTGCGCCGCGGAATCCAGTCGGAATGGAAGTAGGCGATGTGGCCTTCCGAATCGGCGAAGATCGTGTTATTTGACGAATTCGTGTGCAGTTCCATCGTTTTGCGGAAGGCCGCGTAATCTTTCGCCTTCATGCGCGTGAAGTCCTGGGTGAGCGCGCGTATCGGCTGCTGCATCAGGTTGATGCTCAGCCACTTGTCGCCGATGCGGCCGATGATGGGTCCGTGCTGCGTGTAATAGGCGGTGAACGTCTTGTGGGCCATGCCGTCGGCGGTTTTGTAATCGATTGTGATGGACCGTTCCTTCATCGCCAGCTCGCGCGCGCCGTATTTATAGAAGTAGCGGCCATTTTTCTGGCTGACGGTTTCGAGGAACTGTTCCACATTTTCAACGCCGCTGGACGTGTGCATCCATCCGGCTGTTGGATTAAATCCCTGGTAAATGAAAAATTGGCCCCATGTGACGGCACCGTAGGCGTGCAGGCCTTCATCGCTCGCCATACCCAGTTCAGCGCGAAAATAAAACGACACGTGTGGATTGATGTAAAGCAGCGCGTGATGATCGGCGGAATTCGAGGGAGCCACGGCGATTCCGTTCGATCCACCGGGCTCGGGCGGGGGCTGCACAAGGGCATCTTCGCCGGCCGGAGACGCCGCTGCGGAAATCGGATTGCCGTAAAACTCGCCGAGGCGTTTCACGTTGACGTCATAGATATCGCCGCCGATGCTTCCTTCGCTGAAGGCGACCGCCATCCAGGGCTCGAAATGCGTGATCGCGAGCGGCTTCACGTCCGGATGCTTGTAGAGATAGAAGTTCAGGCCGTCGGCGAACGCATTCATCAGCTTCTTCAGCCAGAGCGGACTCGTGGCGTACTCGGATTTCAGCGCCGCTTCATCGACAAAAAGCTGCATCCGCAAATCGTCGTAGATGGCGGATTCGCCTTCTGCCTTCGCCTCCCACCCCAGTGCCTGGATATAATTCAACTCGACACGATGAAAATCGTCCTCGGCCTGCGCGTATTCCATGCCGAAAACGGCGTCCGCGTCGGTTTTGCCATGAACGTGCGCGATGCCCCAGTTGTCGCGCGTGATCGTTACGTCGTTAGCCTCGCGATTCCATCGCGCGATTTCCGTGGCCGTGGGCTTGGTCTGCGCCCTGGCGGGGAAGGCGATAAGAGTGACGACAAAAGCTGCGAGGATCATTGCGATTTTTTTCATGAGTGTGCCGATCATTAGGAGAGCGAGTGAATTTGTGAGCGCACGCTGTGCGCCGGTTTGGCCTCAGGGATTATAAATACAGCGCCGGGCAGGTCAAGTTTAACGATGAGAACACCGCCCACGTGCCGCTTCCATTGGACGCAGCTGTGAACTACCATAGCGCCGAAATTTTGCGGAGGTCACAATGCGCGTGGTGCTGAGAGCGTTCGTCGCCATAATCGTTCCGATCATATTGGCCATCCTCGTGTTTGGTTGGGCGTTTCGAGAGCACTCCGACGCAACCGCTGCGGCCACAAACACCGGCATTTCCGCATCGCTTTCGTCGACAACAAATGTATCGCCCGACCCGCGACTCTCCGGCGCCTATCGCTTTACGGATCACGGGTGGATCTATGTGCATGTGCACGGCTCACCCGAACAGATCGGTTTTCAGCACGGTTATCTGCTCGCTCCGGAAATTCTCGACGCGTTTGACGCAAATAGATTGCAATACGAGCACGGCACGAAAAAGCCGTGGACGTTTTTTCAGAAAGCCGCGCACGACATGCTTTGGCCAAAGATCGATGCCGAGTATCAAGCGGAGTTGAAGGGAATCGTCGAAGGCCTGCACGCGCACGGCGTCAACTCGATCGAGGTCGACGATATCGTCGCGTTCAACGCATTCCTGGAACTCTCCGACTATTACGTGCCGTGGTACAGCGAGAAGCACAAGATCGCCGGCAGTCCACGCCTGACGAGCCAGGGGAATTGCAGCGGCTTCGTTGCCACAGGCAGCTACACAAAAACGCACGACATCGTAATGGCGCACAATAATTGGACGAATTACGTCCAAGGCGAACGCTGGCGCATTATCTTCGACATCGTTCCGCAACATGGCTACCGGATTCTGATGGACGGCTATCCCGGCGTGATCACCAGCGATGATGATTTTGGTGTGAATTCCGATGGGCTGATGGTGACCGAAACTACGATTTCGCAATTTAACGGATGGGATCCGAATGGGATTCCCGAATTCGAACGCTCGCGCAAAGCGCTCCAGTACTCGGGCTCGATCGACGATTACGTTCGCATCATGAATGAGGGCAATAACGGCGGTTACGCGAACGATTGGCTGCTTGGCGACCGTAAGACCGGCGAGATCGCGCGGTTCGAGCAAGGCTTGAAGCACACGCGGGTGTGGCGCACGAAGGACGGCTATTTCGTCGGCTCGAATTTCCCGAGCGATCCACAGGTTACCAAGGATGAGACAACGTTCAACGTCAAAGATATGTCGAATTCAGCCAACGCGCGGCACGTTCGCTGGAATCAGCTAATGGCCGAATACAAGGGCAAGATCGATACGAATCTGGCCGAGAAGTTCGAGTCCGACCATTTCGATTCGTACACGAAAAAGGAAGGGGCCGACTCGCGGACACTCTGCGGCCATGCGGACACCGATCCAAACGGCGTGCCGATCTGGGATTGGGGCGGGTACTATCCCGGCGGCGCCGTGCAGGGGAAAGTCATGGACAGCGAGATGGCTGCGAAGATGGAGCTGATCGCCCATCTCGGCCATCCGTGCGGCGCGAATTTTTATGCTAAACCATTTCTAAAGGCTCATCCCGAGTACAGCTGGGAAGCTTCGATTCTGCGCGACATGCCCGCTTATCCGTGGACCGAATTCAGCGCCGGGGAGCACGCGAACCGGTAATACCCAGTTCACAGATTCGGATGACTGGCGGAAATCCTACTTAGGTGAGCCGTTGGGATAAAACAAGATTTTTCCTGCCTGACCGGATTCGAGCAGGGAGAAAGCGCTCTCGAATTTTTCGAGAGGCAGTCGCTCGCGGAAGAGCGGGTCGAGATTCAGGCGATTGTGCTTGAGCAGCTCGGTCATGTGGACCCACGTTTCGAACATACGCCGGCCGTAGATCCCCTGCACTGTTGCCCCTTTGAAAATCACGTCGTTCACGAGATCGAGGGTAACTTCGTCTTTTGGAATTCCCAGCAGCGACGCGCGGCCGCCCTGCCTCAGCATTTGGAAACCCTGGTGGATGGCTGCCGGACTGCCGCTCATTTCGAGCAGGACATCGACTCCACCATCCGTCATTCCGCGCACGCGCTCGACGATACCGGGCTGGGCGGGATCGAGCGCTTCATCGGCGCCCATTTTCTTCGCAAGCTCACGGCGATGCGCATTCACTTCCGTGGCGACGAGCAACGCACACCCGCAAGCCCGGGCCACTGAGATCGCCATCAACCCGATCGGGCCTGCGCCGGTGACCACCACGTTCTGGCCCGCTATTTCGCCCGCGGTTACAGTGTGTACGGCATTTCCGAGGGGATCGAGAATCGCAGCATAGCGCTCGGGAATAGCGGGGTCGATCTTCCAGATATTGCGCGCGGGAATGCGGACAAACTCGGCGAAGCAGCCGTCGGCATCGATGCCGATGATCTTCACATTCTGGCAAACGTGCGGCTGGCCCATGCGGCAGGGCCGACAATGCCCGCAATTTACGTGCATCTCAGCACTGACGAAGTCGCCTGGCTGCACCGAACTGACTTCCGCGCCAATTTTTTCCACCGATCCGCAGAATTCGTGGCCGAAAGTCATCGGTGGACGGATACGTGAGGCGGACCAGCGATCCCAGCCGTAGATATGCAGGTCGGTACCACAGATTGAGGCAGCCCGGACGCGCACCAAAACGTCCGTGGGACCGATTTCCGGGATAGCTATGGATTCAAGCTGCGCTCCGGATTGGGGGCGAACTTTGCGCAGCGCCTTCATTGTCGCGGCTGGCATCGGTTAATGAAAGATCGTCATCCAATACTAACATAGTCTCTCGAGCCTACCTCGCGAGCGCTCGCTTAAAGGTTCCGGCTCACATCGTTGGCGAGCATCTGAATCCACAAGCATGCCGGTGGGCTCAAGTTGACGTGAGCTTTCTCCGATGCGATAATCTCCTGCTTTGGGCAGCCCTTAGAAGAGATTTGTGCGCGGTGCCGGCCGCAAAAGAGAGGTGGCCGCTCGCGTTTCGGGAGACGCAGGCGTAGCGGGCCGCGGATAGTCATTCCTTAACGATGGACATTCTCCACCAGCTCGGTGAACTGTTTCTTCAAGCTGTGCCCACAGTGGTTCTCGTCTTCCTTTTCTATTTGTTCACCCGCTGGTCCTTCTTCAAGCCCATTGAAAAAGCGATGAATGAAAGAGCCGCGCTTATCGAAGGCGCCCGCGCCGAAGCGGCACAATTTGAAGCGAAGGCGAAGCAGGAACTCGATACGTACAATCAGCGCCTTGGGGATGCCCGACGACAAATTTTTTCAGAACAGGAGCAGGGGCGAAACTCCGTCCTGGAAGAGCGCACCCGCCTGCTGAAAGCGATGCATTCACGGACGCAGGAGGAAGTTGCGGCTGCAAAGCAGCGGATCGCGGCGGAGTTTGCAAACGCGCAACGAGAACTGGAATCGCAGGTGCCGGAGCTCGCTACTCAGATTGCTCGCTCCATTATCGAACGGCCGGCGCGGCTGCAGGGAGTGGTGGAACAGTGAAGCGGTTCCAGATCGCATTCATCCGTGTGGCCCTGCTGATCTCTTTTTGCGCCGTTCCGGTGCTGGCGCAGGAAGATTCGACGGCGGCGGCGAACTCGTCTGTCGGGTGGGCCTTCCGTTGGGTGAATTTTGCGATCGTGATTGGAGCGATCGTGTACTACGCGGTCAAAAAGGGCGGCCCGTACTTCCGCCGGAACGCGGAAAGCATCGCGGAGAAGGTGGCGGAAGGCGCGCGCGCGCGCGAGGCTGCAGAACAGCGCAAGCGCGAAATCGAGGAAAAGTTGGCGCGGTTAGACGGGGAAATCGAGCAGATACGCGCCGCGGCAAAGCGCGATTCGGAAGCCGAACTCCAGCGGTTGCGGGCGGCGGCTCGTGAAGATGCGCAACGGATTGAAATGGCGGCTCAGGCGGAGATCGCGGCAGCCGAGCGCGCCAGCCGCCTGGAACTGAAGTCGCTCGCGGCGCGGCTCACGGTGGAACGCGCAGAATCTCTGCTGAAAGCCGATCTTGATCCCGAGAACGACGCGGCGCTTGTCCGTGCCTTCGTGGGCGACCTGGCCGGGAGAGCGAATTGAACGGTCCACTCGCTCGAAGGTATGCGGCAGCGCTGGCGGATGTCGCGATCGAACAGAATCAGGCGGACGTTATAAAGGCGGGGCTTGGTTCGTTCGTGCAGGCATTTTCCGAGTCGGAGGACCTGAGGAACTCCCTCGAAACACCTGGGCTCGATCCGCAAACGAAGCGCCGCGCGATCGAAAAGATCGCGGAACGGATGGCCCTGCCGGAATCGGTGCGGAATTTTTTATGGATTATCGTCGACCATCACCGAACGGAGATGCTGCGTGAGGTCGAGACGGCCTTCCACGAAGAATTAAACGCGCGCCTCGGAATCGCCGAAGCCGAAGTGGTTTCCGCGCGTTCCCTGAGTGATTTTGAAAAGCGGGAATTGCTTGCCGCGCTGGAACACCGGACGGGCAAGAAAATCGAAGCACAGTTCCGCGAAGACAAGAATTTGCTCGGCGGCGCAGTCGTGCGCATCGGATCGACGGTTTACGACGGGTCTGTGCGCGAGCAGCTGTCACGTTTGCGCGAACAGCTCGAAACGGAATAGGAGCGGGAATGGCGACGATCAGAGCGGATGAGATTACAAAAATTCTGCGCGAGCAGATTGAAAACTACAAACAGGTCGTCGAGGTCGAGGAAGTCGGGACGGTGATATCGGTCGGCGACGGCATCGCGCGCGTTCACGGACTCGACCGTTGCATGGCCGGCGAAATGCTCCAATTCCCGCACGACGTTTTCGGGATCGCGCTCAACCTGGAAGAGGACGAGGTCGGTACCGTACTGCTGGGCGATTACACGGAAATCCGCGAAGGCGACACGGTGAAGCGGACGGGCAAAATCATGTCCGTGCCTATCGGCGAGGCGCTGATCGGCCGCGTGGTCGATCCGCTCGGACAGCCACTGGATGACAAGGGGCCTCTGGCCACCGAGATGAGGAATCCGCTGGAGCGCCTTGCGCCTGGCGTTGTCGACCGCCAGCCAGTCCGCGAGCCGGTGCAAACGGGAATCAAAGCTATCGACTCGATGATTCCGATCGGGCGCGGCCAGCGCGAACTGATCATCGGCGACCGGCAAACCGGCAAGACCGCGATTATTCTGGATACGATCCTAAATCAGCGCGGCGGCGACCTGATCTGCATTTATTGCGCCATCGGCCAAAAGCGCTCCACGATCGCGCAGGTGATCAAGACGCTCACCGATTACAACGCGATGGATTACACGATTGTGGTCGCTGCGTCGGCGACGGAACCGGCGACGATGCAGTACATCGCGCCATTCGCTGCGTGCGCCATGGGCGAATATTTCCGCGACAACAAGCGCCACGCGATTTGCTTTTACGATGATCTTTCGAAACACGCGCAAGCCTATCGCGAAATTTCCCTGCTGCTGCGGCGTCCGCCGGGCCGCGAAGCGTACCCCGGCGATGTGTTCTATCTGCATTCGCGTCTGCTCGAGCGCGCGGCAAAGTTGAACGATCAGCTCGGCGCCGGCTCGCTGACATCTCTGCCCGTGATCGAAACGCAGGCTGGCGACGTTTCGGCTTACATTCCAACGAATGTGATCTCGATTACGGACGGCCAGATTTATCTCGAAGCCGATCTTTTCAACGCCGGCATTCGTCCCGCGATCAATGCCGGCATTTCGGTGAGCCGCGTCGGCGGCAACGCCCAGATCAAGGCGATGCGCCAGGTTTCCGGCACGCTGCGTCTGGATATGGCGCAGTACCGCGACCTTGCCGCGTTCGCCCAGTTCGGCACCGAGCAACTCGACAAAGCGACGCAGCAGCAGCTCGCGCGCGGCCAGCGCCTGACGCAAATTCTGAAGCAGGATCAATATCAGCCGCTGGCGGTTGAAAAGCAGGTGATGATCATTTTCGCCGGCACGAACCGCTATCTGGACGATCTGGAGGTTTCCGAGATGCGTCGATTCGAGAAGGAGCTGTATCCATTTCTCGAAACGAACTACAGCGGCCTGCTGAAAACGTTGCGCGAGAAGAAGGCGTTTGACGATGATCTTCGGGCGCAGGCGAAGACCGCGCTTGACGCATTCAAGCAGACCTTTAAGGCAACCGAAGCTGCGGTTGCCGCAGGATAGGAACTAAGCGGTCTCATGCCCACGCTTCTGGATTATCGGCGGCGAATTCGGTCGATCAAGAGCACGCAGCAGATTACGCGCGCGATGAAATTCGTCGCGGCCGCGAAATTGCGCCGGGCGCAGGAAGGCGTGTTTGCAGCTCGTCCCTACGCGCACGAGATCGTCCGGGTGCTGCGTTCCGCCGCGGCGCGCATGGAAACGCCAGCCCACCCGCTACTTGAGCGACGTCCCGAGGAAAAAGCCCTTGTTGTAATTCTAACCGGCGATCGCAGCCTGTGCGGCGCGTTCAATGCGAATGTGATCCGGCGCTCGATTCAGTTTCTGCGCGAGAATGCATCGCGGACGAACGAAATCCTGGTCGTCGGCAGAAAAGGCCGCGATACGCTGCGCAGGCGTGGCTGGAAATTCGTGGCCGAATATCTGAACGTCTCAAGCGCGGTTGATTTCGGCAAAGCCAAGGAAATCGCAGCGAAAATCGTGGACCTGTACACCGCGAAGGAAGTCGACGCGGTTTATGTCATCTACAATGACTTTAAGAACGTGATGGTGCAAAAACTTCGCGTGGAGAAGCTGCTGCCGATCGATCCGGCAGTCGTTTCCCCGGATGCCCCAGGTGAGTCAGACAGCGCGACCGAACACGCTGGGCCGGGGTCGCAATTGCCGCGCGAGGCCTCACCCTCGGGCGGCTCGTTCCTCGTCGACTACATTTATGAGCAGCCCGTGGAACAGATTTTCGCGCATCTGGTGCCGCGCTATTTGGAATCGGAAGTCTTTCGCATAATGCTGGAATCAGCAGCTGCCGAACACGCAGCCCGCATGACCGCGATGGACTCGGCGACGCGAAATGCATCGGACCTGATCGACCGGCTGACGCTGCAAATGAATAAGACGCGTCAGGCCGCCATCACGAAGGAGCTGATCGAAATCGTGAGCGGCGCTGCGTCGGCGATGTCGTGATTGGTGGCTGGTGATTGGTGAGTAGTAATTGGTGAATCGTGGTCGCGAGTATCGCGGGTGAAGATCGAGCGTTTCTCGGATCTGACCGTTTGGCAGGAAGGACACAAGCTCGCTCTGAACGCATATCGCTTAACAGACAACTTTCCGTCGCGGGAGCAGTTTGGGATTGTGGCGCAGATTCGCCCGTCCGCCGCTTCCGTTTGTGCGAACATTGCCGAGGGTTTCGGGCGGCGGACGACTCGGGAACTGCTTAGATCGCTGCAGGTTGCGCGTGGCGAGTTGGAAGAGACTCGGTACTTTTTGATTCTCAGCCGCGACCTGGGACACGTAAAGGGCACCGATTTTGAGGCAGCAATCGCCCAGTGCGAAAGCGTCGCAAAACTCATAAACGCATTGGGAAGCTCCTTGAAGAATCGCTTGTGAGTAGGAAAGCTATAGAAAGCAATTACCAATCACTACTCACCAATCACCATTCACGAATGTAGGAGTGTAAATGTCAAACGAGGAAACGAAGATCGGCCGCGTCGTCGAAGTGATTGGCCCCGTTGTGGACCTTGAGTTCCAGGAGGGCCACCTGCCGCTGATTCACAATGCGGTGCACATCACCAGTGAAGGGTTCGACGTTCCCGAGCCGCTGGACATCGTAGCCGAAGTCGAACAGCACCTCGGTGAAGGCCGCGTGCGCTGCGTCGCGATGAAACCGACGGAAGGCCTCGTGCGTGGCATGAAAGCGGAAGACCTGGGCCATCCGATCGAAGTTCCCGTTGGCCGCGCCACGCTGGGCCGCGTGCTGAACGTTCTTGGCGAGCCGGTCGACAATGTGGGGCCTGTGAGAACGGAGAAGCACTATCCGATCCATCGCCCTGCGCCGTCGCTCGAAGATCAGTCCACCACCCTCGAAATGTTCGAGACGGGCATCAAAGTCGTCGATCTGATCGAGCCGTACTTGAAGGGCGGGAAAATCGGATTGTTCGGCGGGGCCGGCGTCGGCAAAACGGTTTTGATTCAGGAGCTGATCCACAACGTGGCGCTCAAACACGGCGGCGTATCGGTATTCGCGGGCGTGGGCGAGCGCACTCGCGAGGGCAATGACTTGTGGCTCGAAATGCAGGAATCGAAAGTTATTGTCCCCGGCGACTCGGAAAAATCGCGCTGCGCATTGATTTACGGCCAAATGACCGAACCGCCCGGGGCGCGTCTTCGCGTTGGCCTCACCGGCTTGACGGTCGCCGAATATTTCCGCGATGAGGAACATCTCGACGTGCTGCTCTTCATCGACAACATTTTCCGTTTCGTGCAGGCGGGTTCCGAAGTTTCGGCGTTGCTCGGGCGCATGCCGTCGGCTGTCGGTTATCAGCCTAACCTGAACACCGAAATCGGCGAACTGCAGGAGCGCATCACGTCGACCAAGCACGGATCCATCACATCGGTGCAGGCGATTTACGTTCCTGCCGACGACTACACCGATCCCGCGCCGGCCGCGACGTTCGCGCATCTTGACGCGACGACGAACCTCAGCCGGCAGATTTCCGAACTCGGAATCTATCCAGCGGTCGATCCGCTGGCGAGCTTTTCGCGTATTCTCGATCCGCGCGTGGTGGGCGAAGAGCACTACAATGTCGCTCGCAGTGTGAAATCCATTCTGCAGCGGTATAAGGAACTGCAGGACATTATCGCCATCCTCGGAATCGAGGAACTGTCTGATGAAGACAAGCAGACTGTCGCACGCGCGCGCAGGATACAGAGATTCCTTTCGCAACCGATGTTCGTGGCCGAACAGTTTACCGGTCTGGAAGGCAAGTACGTAAAGATCGAAGAGAACGTGCGCGGCTTCAAGGAAATCGTCGAAGGCAAGCATGACGATTTGCCCGAGCAGGCATTCTACATGGTTGGAACGATCGAGGAAGTCCGGCAGAAGGCCGAGAAGCTCGCGGCCGTTGCCTGAGATCCGGTGACTGGTGATTCGTACCTGGTGAGCGGTGAACATGGCGAAGCACACGGAACTCAGAGGCACGAGTTGGGAATCGCCGCTCGCCACGAATTTGAACCATGCTACCTGAAAAAATCGAACTCGAAGTGGTAACGCCGCAGCGGCTCGTTCTGCACGAGGACGTCGACTCGGTGGAACTGCCGGGCGCGGACGGCTACATCGGCGTCCTGCCAGGGCACGCGCCGCTGCTGACGGAACTCGGCATCGGCGTATTGACTTATCACGTGAATGGCCGCGCCCACCTGCTGACCGTGATGGAAGGCTACTCGGAAGTGCTGCCCGACCGCGTGATCGTTCTCGCCGAAGTCGCAGAACGCGCGGCCGAAATCGACGTACAGCGCAGCGAATCCGCGCTGCGACGCGCCCAGGAGCAGGTGGCAAAAACCAGCGGGGCAGATGCGGATTGGCAGCGGGCGCAAGCCGCGCTGGAACGGGCCACCGTGCGCATTCAGGTAGCCTCCAAGACAGGTAGCTGAATCCCGTTCACACCGTGAACATCGAATATAGTGATTCTTGAAAAGTAATTGGTAATTAATGACTTGCTCATTCGCCCCGGCAAAGTAGGGATCCAAGCCGTGCCAATGACCAACTGCAAGTCATCACTCGCTTGAGCATGGCCGAGATAACGATTTATAGCACCTTGTGGTGTGGTGATTGCCGCCGTACCAAACAATTCCTTCGCGAGCGCGGTATCGTGTTCCGCGAAATCAATGTCGACGAGCATCCGGGAGCCGAGGAAATTGTCCTGCGCGTGAATGCCGGACGCCGAAAGGTTCCCACGATTGAAGTCGATGGCCGCTACTTCGCTTGCAGCCCCTTCGATCCGTATCAACTCGCGGAAGAGCTCAACATTCCGCTGAATCCGGTGAAGCGGTAATTGGTGATTTGTTATTGGTGATTAGTGGCTCGTTCTACATCAATCCCGCGCCACGGGCCATTACTCCTGCCACACGCAAGTCCGGAGTCAGCACAACCAAATCCGCATCTGACCCAACCGCGATGATTCCCTTTTTACCCGCGAGGCCAAGCCTTCGCGCCGGCAGAATCGTCATCATGCGGACGGCGTCCGCAAACGGCACGCCGAGAGAAACGAGATTCCGCAGCGCGCGATCCAGAGTGAGCGTGCTGCCTGCGAGTTTTCCTTCTGCGTTCCGGCAAACGCCGTCCTTTACGGTCACTTCGAATGTTCCCAAACGATAATATCCGTCCGGCATCCCAACGGCCGCAATGCCGTCGGTAACGGCAATTATCGTGTCGAATCCCTTCACGCCCAGCAGTATCTGAATGGCCGGCGCTGCGACATGAATCAGGTCCGAGATGATCTCCGCCGTAACGTCGGGTTCGGTCATCACCGCCGCGATCACACCCGGATCGCGATGTGTGAAGGGGCGCATCGCGTTGTACATGTGCGTCGCGTGACGAGCCCCCGCGCGAATCGCCTCGCGTGCCTGATCGTAGTCCGCGTCTGTGTGTCCCATGCTGACCACCAACCCCGCTGCTTTCGCGTGCTCGACAAGTTCCAGGCCTCCCGGAAGTTCTGGCGCCATTGTGATTATTCGGCCCAGGCCGTCGGCAGCCTCCAAAAATTCATCGAGCAGTTTTGAGGAAGGTTTCGCCAAAGATTCCGGCGGGTGCACGCCCCGCTGCGCCTTGCTGATAAACGGACCCTCGAAGTGGATGCCGAGAATCTCCGCGCTCGGCTGGGCTGCGGGCCCTTGCTCGCGTTTGCGGACGTATCGCGCGATTCCTTCGATGCTTTTGCACGTAGCGTCCACCGGCGCAGTGACGGTTGTGGCGACAATCGACGTCGTTCCGTAACGCGCGACAGTCGATGTGATCTTGTCGAGAGCGCGCGCGTTTCCTTCCATCACGTCGTGGCCGCCGGCTCCATGGATATGGATGTCGACGAATCCCGGGACGACCGTCATTCCAGTCGCGACATAATCCACGGCGCCTGCCGGAACCGTTACCTCGTCGCGATGTCCTATCGCGGCGACGCGGCCGTCTTCCACAACAATGACGGCATCGTTCAGCTCCTCTTGCGGGGTGAGAACGCGGCTGGCGTAAATCGCAGTCGGAGGCATGGCGCGAACATGCTATCCAACTCAGATTGAAATTCACAGCGTGACGTTGCGTTGGATTTCGTGGCTGGAAAACCGTTGGTGGGTTCTTATATCTGCAAATTCGAGGCGACTCAATTCAGCACACTGGCCCCCCCGGTGGCCGCATATTCGAACCAACTGCGCAGGGTGGCCGCATGAGTCGGCACGCGCCGGCCGCCTCTCTGAAAATCTCTTATATACTGACTGCCGGAACACAAAAGCGGCATTCGAGATCGCTGCATAAGTCGTTCTCTCCGATGATTTTCACGTTCAGCAGCCCGGTGCAGTATTTGCGCGGCGTAGGACAGCAGCGCGCCATCGCGCTCGCCGAACGCGGAATCACCACGGTAGGTGATCTGCTGACGTATTTTCCATTCCGCTACGAAGATCGCATTCACTTCACGAAGATCGCCGAAGCCGTTCCCGGCCAGGTGCATACGATCATGGCGGAAGTCGCAGAAGCCGGAAGCGTAGTGCGCTTTTCGCGCGGACGCGCGCCGATTTTCCATTGTGCCGTGCACGACGGATCCGGCACGCTGCATTTGCGATTTTTCCACGGCGGGTACCTGGAAGACCGCCTTAAGCAAGGACAAAAGATCGTGGTCCACGGAAAAGTGGAGATCGATCCGTACCGTCCCGCTCGCGTTGAGATGGTAAATCCGGAGTTCGAGCTCGTCGGAAGCTCCGACGGACGCCCGCCGGACTCCACCGAAGTTGGCCGCATCGTGCCGATTTATGAATCCGTTGGCGGGCTCAGTTCGCGCATGCTTCGACGGATCATGTATCAGATTCTGTTGACTTTCGATCCGAATGTTCCCGACCCCTTGCCAGCCGAGATTCGTGCGAGGTACCGTTTTCCGCCTCGGCGCGAGGCGCTGATCCAAGCGCACTTTCCTCCTAAGACGGAAAGTCTCGAACTGCTGAACAGCTTCCGAAGCCCGGGCCAGATTCGTCTGATTTTCGAGGAATTTTTCTATTATCAACTCGCGCTCGCACTGCGACAGCTAAACGAGCGGAAGCAAAGTGGAATTCCCATGAGGGTGCGCGAAGAAAAGATCCGGAACGCGCTGAAGCGCATTCTTCCTTTCAAGCCGACTGCGGCGCAGAAACGCGTGCTCGTCGAAATAGCGGCGGATTTGGAGCGGTCGTCGCCAATGCATCGCCTGCTCGAAGGTGACGTGGGCAGCGGCAAGACCATCGTGGCATTGGAAGCGGCGGCCATCGCGATCGAAAACGGTTATCAGGTGGCTCTCATGGCACCGACCGAAATACTCGCCACGCAACATTACCTGAGCGCGCGCCGGATTTTCGCTCCTACGGGATACAACGTTCAGCTGATCGTAAGCGGCAAAAGGCGCGTCGAAAAGCAGCATGCGATTGACCGTGCGCACACCGGAGAAGGGCAGTTAGTCATTGGCACGCACGCCCTGATCGAGGATCCGGTCCTCTTTAGGCGACTGGGACTCGTCATTATCGATGAACAGCACCGTTTCGGCGTCTTGCAGCGGCGGCGATTGATTGAAAAGGGCACCTCGCCGCATGTGCTGGTGATGACCGCGACGCCGATTCCGCGCACGCTTGCGCTCACTCTGTACGGCGATCTCGAACTTTCCGTTATCGACGAAATGCCGCCCGGGCGCACCCCTATCGAGACTCGCTGGACGGCGGAAGAGCAGCTCAAGGGAGTTTGGGAGTTTCTGAGGCGCGAAATCGCTCGCGGACGTCAGGCCTATGTCATCTATCCTGTGGTCGACGAATCGAAGCAGGAACTGAAAGCCGCCACAGCCGAATATGAACGCCTCGCCAAGACCGTTTTCCCGAATTTTCGTGTGGGCCTGTTGCACGGGCGGCTAAAAAACGAAGACAAAGACCGGGTGATGGAAAGTTTTCGCTCGGGCGAAATTCAGATTCTGGTGGCGACAACAGTGGTTGAAGTTGGCGTGGATGTTCCGAATGCAACCGTGATGGTGATTGAGCACGCCGGCCGATTCGGACTGGCCCAGCTTCATCAGCTCCGCGGCCGGATCGGGCGCGGAAAGGAACAATCGTATTGCATTTTGATCGCGCCGCGCACGATCAACGGCGACGCGAAGGAGCGGATCGAAACCATGGTTGCTACGTCAAATGGATTCGAAATCGCTGAACGCGACCTGAAGCTGCGCGGTCCCGGCGAATTCTTCGGCACACGCCAGCACGGCGATGCCGCATTTTCTTTTGCGCAACCGCTCCGCGACCGTGAGATTCTGGAGCTTGCCCGGCGCGAGGCATTCTCTCTGATTGAAACGCCGTCGCGCGCGAACGAAGTCGCCGCGCAGCTGGAGGCGTTGAATCCGGCCTGGCAAAGAAGATACCAGCTCGCGTCGGTCGGTTAGAGGCCCATGCAGGACGCCGAAGCCTGCCTTCAACAGGTCCATCTCGTCGGCGTTGTCTATTACGGAGTTGGAAAAGATGCGCGTGATCGGCGGAGAATTTGGCAGCCGCAAGCTTAAAACTCCAGGCAGGCTCGCCATGCGCCCGACGAGCGATCGCCTGCGAGAGACGCTTTTCAACGTGCTTGGTCCGGCAATCGAGGATTCTCTTTTCATCGATTTGTACTCCGGTACCGGCGCGATCGGTATCGAGGCGCTTAGCCGTGGGGCCCGCGAGGCGATCTTTGTCGAAGCGCATCCGGCGGCGGTACGCCTGATCCGCCAGAATCTCGAATCACTGAAAATCGCCAGTCGCGTGGAGATAATTGCGACGGATGCCGCACGGGCGCTCGGCGTGCTCGCGCATCGAAAGCTCCTCGCGGATTTCATTTTCCTCGATCCGCCGTACGACAACGTCGACGAGCGGCTTCAGATTCTGGAGCGGCTCGATGAGTCCCATCTCGTCGCGCCGTCCGGCATTGTGATCGTCGAGCACAGCGTCAAGACCGATCTGCCCGAGCGCTTCGACCATCTCGAACTTTCGCGCTTTCTCGAGCAGGGCGACGCCGCGCTCAGCTTCTACCGTCTGGCGCTCGCCGCATGAAAGGGATACTGAATATGAGACTATTGTCGCGGCGACGAACCGTGATTTTCGCCAGCGTCGCGTTATGTCTGATTGCCAACCTTACGGCACGCGCTCTCATTGCAGCCGGGACCGTTGATCTCCATCGGAAAGGACACGCCTTGACGGACCATGCGGAAGGCACATTCGACGTGAAGACGACACCGGCGGCTGAAGCAAGTCCGGCGGCCGCAGCGATAGGACGATATCTCCTCGATAAGCACTTTCACGGTGATCTGGAAGGAACCAGCAAAGGCGAAATGCTGGGTGCGACCACGAGCGTAAAAGGCTAGGCTGGTTACGTGGCGATCGAGCAGTTTACGGGAACTCTGAAGGGCCGCGAGGGATCGTTTATCCTCCAACATACCGGGACGATGACTCGCGGCGTTCCCGAGATGACAGTCACCACTGTGCCCGATTCCGGCACCGGCCAATTGACCGGAATCGTTGGAGTGATGAAAATAAAAATCGTTAACGGCAAGCATTCTTACGAGTTCGACTACACGCTGCCCGAAAAACCGGGCTCGTAAATCCCGCGCCTCGCGAAAGCATTCACGCGAGCGCGCGTCTAAGGTTA
The DNA here is from genome assembly GCA_036279175.1 of Candidatus Acidiferrales bacterium. Classification (GTDB taxonomy): domain Bacteria; phylum Acidobacteriota; class Terriglobia; order Acidiferrales; family UBA7541; genus Palsa-295. The sequence goes on from DASUJR010000002.1 coordinate 30,107, forward strand.
GCTGCCGCGCACGGGCTCCTCCATCTAACCAGAACCACCGCCGCCCAACTTTGCAGTTGAGGTGTGCATCTCATTCGTCGAAGATATCCGAATGCAAACCGGGGCAAAACGCGAGCGCGACAAGTCTGTGCAACCCGTGTCCCCGAACCGCAATCAGCCAGGGAATTTTGGCGCCGATTACATTCACGCAGGGGCCGACGCGCGCGCAAAGCCGGAACCGAATGCGATGGACGATTCGCTCATCGAGTTTTCGCCTCACGGCCAGCTGCCACGCCTGGATCTTGGGATTGAGTGGGAATCGCGCTGGCGAGGATTCCGATCGAGCGCCCACGATTTTCTCTCCGGCCAGCGTGCGCCTCGGAATAACGAACTGCCAGCCGACTCCGACCTTCGCGTCCAGTGGATCGAGGGAAGAAATTCGCCATGGGCTTTCGCCGCTTCATCGGCCTGGCATGTCGTCGCAATCGCGCTGATCATCCTGCCGATCTGGGGCTTTCTCCCTTCTCCCGCGCACACTTTGGCCCCCCCCGATATCGAAGTCACCTGGACGCCTCCTGTAGATTTGCCTCCGATCCACTTGCAAGCGCCAGTTGTTCCGGCGAAACCGCAGCATCATGCAGCGGTTGTGCGCAAGATCGCCGAGAAACAATCGCCTTCGCCGAAGGGCGCTGACGCGTTCCATCCTCGGCAGACGATGCTTTCGATCCCCGTACGCATCACCCACCCGCGCCAGACCCTGATCCAGCCCACCGCACCGATGGCGCCGCCGAAAATCAATCAGCAGCTGCCGAATCTGGTCCAGTGGGCCGCCAACACGCCTGCTCCCAATCTGGAACTGCAGGTTGCGCCCAGCGCTGCCGCCCCGCGAATGCGCCAGCGGCGAATCAGCGCGGTCGCGCCTGACATTGCGAATCTCGAAAAAAATGCCGGCCCATTGAACATAGCGTCGAGTCCGGCCGTTAACCCGGCGCCACAAATGCCCATGGCCCCGATGTCCGCCGCATCTGCGCAATTTCGCACCAGGCAGTTGGCGGGGGCAGCCCCGCAGGTGACTGCAGCCGCGGACGCGCCTGGTTTACGGGATGTCGTTGCACTCTCCGCATCGCCAGCCCCGCCCGCACCGGTTGTAGAAGTGCCGCGCGGCAATCTGGCTGCGCGCATCGCAATTTCGCCTGCTGGCGCGCATCGCGGAGCGCCGGAAGGCACAATCTCCGGGTCAGGCGGCAGTTCACCGCGCGCTGTGACCGGAAACGGCTCGCTACCCGCATCAGTAAGCGTCAGCGGCGGCACTGGTCGCGCTGTCGCGTCCGGCGGAGGAATTGGGGCGAGTCATTCACCGTCCAGACTAATGCTCAAGCCGATGTACTCGCTGCCGAAGCGCCCGGAACCACGCACGGGCCCTGCCGATGTGGCTGGTCTGGCTCCCAACGAACGCCCAGAGGACCTCTTCACCGGCAAGGAAATCCATTCGCTGAATATCGCTCTTCCGAATGTTACGAGCACGACCGGCAACTGGGCTCTGAATTTTGCGCAGCTTGACGAAGGCACATCGCCCTTCAATCGCCCGACAGGCGTACTTTACGGTCCTGTCCCAATCACCAAAGTTGATCCGAAGTATCCGGCCGAGGCCATCCGGCAGAACATCGAAGGCGAGGTGGTGCTTTATGCGATCATTCGCGCCAACGGGTCAGTCGACAGTATTCAGATCGTGCGCCATTTGGATTCGCTCGTTGACCGCGAGGCGGTTGCAGCGTTGGCGCAATGGAAGTTCCGGCCTGCCACACGCAACGGCAAACCCGTCGCCGTCGAAGCAGTCGTCCACATCCCGTTCAACTACAAGCCTCCCGAGCAGTAGCACGTGGTCGGTGTCGATTGTGCTTGGGAATGCCCGAATCACGCGACAGCCAAAGCTTTCACCAGCCGGTCGACTTCCGCGGTGGTGTTGTACAAATAGGGCGAAACTCGCAGCGCCTTCTCGCGCAGACTCACGATGATCTGCTCCTCCCGTAACTTTTCGCAAATCTCGCGGTTGCGCTCCGGGTTTCGCGCCGAGATGCAGACGTACGGCCCGCGCCGCTTGCTTTGACTGGGCGACGCCAGCACGAACCGGTCACGCGGCAGCCGTTCGATCAGTTCGCCGACGAGCTCCGCGTCGTGTTTCGCGATCGCGTCTGTCCCAATCTTCACCAACAATTCGAGTGACGCATCCCAGGCGGAAAGATTGATGAAATTTCCCGTTTCGGCCGAATCCCACCGCCTTGCGCCCGGCGCCGCTTTCAGTTCGTCGAGCGGCAGGAAATGAAAATTCCGCGCGCCTTCCAGCGCTTGCCAGTAAAACGGACCGCACGGAAACCGGTTCATCCACTCCGGCGAAGCCCAGAAGAATCCCGTGCCGTACGGTCCCAACATCCATTTGTAGCCGCTCGAAGTCACGAAATCGGCTCCCAGGTCCCGAACGGAAAGCGGAATCGCTCCTGCGCACTGCGACGCGTCGATCATTAGCAGCGCATTCGCGGCATGGCACGCTTTCGAAACGCGCTTCGCATCGAGCATCGCGCCGTCGTCAAAGCGAACCAGGCTCGCCGACACCAGCCTCGTCTGCGGGCCGATTTCGCGCTCGTAATCTTCCGCGGTGATGAAGCGTTCACGCGGGGCGATCGTCCGCACGCGTAGTTTCCCGGCCTTGATATACGGGAGCCAAGCCGCAACGTGCGCTGGGAATTCCCCGCGCCCAACCAGCACCTCGTCACCCGGCTGCCATTCAATTCCCGCGGCAGCGAAAGAAAGCCCCGCGCTGGCGCCCGACGTGATCGCGATCTCATCCGCTTCCGCACCAATCAACTGCGCCACATTTTTGCGGATGCGATCCGGAATATCGAAATAGAGATTGTCAGTGATCTTGTACGGCAGCTTTTTCGTTTCGATCGCCGCCTGGGCAGCGCGAGCCGCAATCAGCGGCAGGGGCCCCTGATTCGCTACGTTCAGGTAAGCGACGCCTTCGAAATCGGCAAATTCACGCCGGTAATCATGCGACACAGCTTCCTCCATTGAAATCCCGCAGCAACAATAAGGCGCGGGGGAAACATCAGAAATGCGCTCGCAGCTGGCGAAACCCGGAAAGAATCAGCAGCTTCGCGTTCCCCGCTTCAATCTCCGTCTTTTCCAGCTCCCAGGTGGAAGAATGGGGAATAAACACGGCATTCAGTCCAGACTGCAATGCCGGATTAATGTCGCTGCGCGGGCTATTCCCAATCATCCAGCCATTCGACTTCACAATCTTAAACTGCTCGACCATTCGCTCGTACGTCGACGCCTCTTTTTCCACCACGATTTCCACCGCGTCGAAGTATGAGAGCAATCCCGACCTTTCCGCCTTCGCCGCCTGCTCAGCCTGCTCGCCCTTGGTCAGCAAAATCAGCCGGTGATGCTTCGAAAGATACGCGAGCGTCTCGGGAACTCCGTCAATGATGTGCGGCGGCGTGTTTTCCAGTTCCTGTGTGATGCGCTCGATTTCCTGCAGGATTTCGCGCCGTGCGGAGTTTCCGGCCAGCTTCATATACGTTTCTTCCAGCGACCGGCGAAAACTCTTCACACCGTAGCCGTGCTGCCGGATATTGCGGCGCTCCGTTTCGTTGAGGATGTGCCGCACGTATTCGAGGGTGTAGCCCAGGTGCTCCAATTGGGCGATGAAGCGATCGATGGTTTTCTCGAAGAAAATATTATTTTCCCAGAGAGTATCGTCCGCATCGATCAGCAGTGTCTGGCGCGGCATTTAAAGTTCTCCGAACGGAGATTCTGCTTGAGCGGCAGTCGCAAGAGAAGGAAATTCTGCCGCGGGCAAAGGACGGTTCAGATCCAAAATGGGCTGAAGCGGCAGTTTGAAATACGAGCTTTTGAAAGTTGCTCAGGCTGTGGCGGGAAGGAATTCGTAGCGTTCGATGCGCGCCGCTACCCCGCGCCGCGAATTCTGCGGCTCGACGCGCAGGACGCGACCGTAGCACCGGATGCGGACGTCGCCTGCCATAGTAATCTGATGCGGAAGGGTGAGAACAAACTCGATCGAGCTGCCCGTTTCGAGCGCAGCCTCAATCAGGAAGTAAAGGCCGCGGAAGCTGACGTCACGCGTCTCACCTTCCGTCTCCGAAAGACCGTTGTTCGAGAGCGCAAAGCGCACCTTTACGGGAAGCATCATCGAAAAGCGCCGCGCCGCACGCCTATCCATCCCGTTGTCCATTGGCGGCTCCGATCCGTAGGGCGTAAAGCTACCATCGCTTTATTCAGCAAGCAACCGGATTTCCACCCGACTCAGACCCACCCGCACTTTGCCATGTAAAGTGCTGTAGCAAGCTAAATGTCGGTGTCGGAAGGATTTCCGGCCACACCTGCTCGCAGGAAGGAAAGCGGCCGTCGCGTTTGGCCGCTCTCAAAACCGTACTGGTTATTGCATTCATTGCAATCGGGCTGTAGATTGGGCGTCCCGCAGGAATTCATGACCCCAATCGTATACGCGCCGCCTGAATCCCGGCGAGACCGGATGAGTCCCACACTTTGTCTTCTGGTTGTTGCCTCGCTTGTTTGCGTCCCATGGCAGTCGGCCAAGTCCCAACAGACACATGGCTCTCCTTCTAGCCCCACACCGGTGAAAGTCGCTGACGCCGTTTGCGCCAAATGCCACCAACAGATTTACGAAGATTATATCGACACCCCGATGGCGAACGCGAGCGGCCTCGCCGTCAATGGCACGATTCCCGGCGGCTTCACCGACGAAATCTCCCGCGTGCAGTTCAACGTATTCAAGAGAGACGGAGCTACGTGGCTCTCTTACGATCGTCCGGGCAGCTCTCTCGATGGTCAGCAAAAACTCGCATACTTCCTCGGCTCAGGGGCCCATGCCCGAACGTATCTGTATTCCAGGAATGGCTACTGGTTCGAATCGCCCGCCGT
>DASUJR010000003.1:0-7077 GCA_036279175.1 Candidatus Acidiferrales bacterium
GACGGCGCTCGCAAAGAGGTAGGCGAGCGCAACTGCTAGTTCGATCCCAAGCTTCAGATCGGTTCGGGGAACAAGACCGCAAGCCTTCGCGATGCTGTACACAGTAATGAATTCCGCGGGGATTAGAGACAGGACGAGGAAATCCGGGACAAACGCCGAAAGCGCATTCAGGACGTGGATGAGAAACTTCACTTTTCACAATCCTTAGCCGCCACAGTTGAAATAGCAAAAGCAGATGGCTGCAGCGATGAACAGGACCGCGCCGAGTACAAAGGCAGTCTTGGGCTTGCGTCCAGCTCGCGGGTCAAACGGGCTGCGAGCTTCAAGAACGATATCCATCAGAGCCTTTCGAAAGCCGATGTGCGGCTGCTCAGCGATCTCCTGCTCGATCCATTTCTGCATCTCGTTCGGCGAAATCGGAGTTGCCATTTCAGAGCACCAAGGTGGCGGCAATCGGCCCCTTTGGGCCGGCAAGGAAGATCACTCGCAATACCTTTGGGCCGTTCGGCACCGACGCCAGCTTGATGGCTACGATCCCTGTCGTTTCCTGGCCGGGTTCGATTCGTTGAGACTTCAGTTCGCTCTCCGCTAATTCGAGCGGGATCTCGCCGTTGCATTTGAGTCGCGCCGCTTGATCGGGGCTTAGTTGAGAGTTCGACAGAGTGTAGAGAGATTCGCGGTAACGGGGTGTCTCGAGTGCCCAGATTTGCGGGCTGCCGGGCACATACGCCTTCTTGGTTTCGTTGCGAATAGTGTAGCGGATAAAGAGTTTCCCATCGCGTTCGAGCGAGTCCGTCAGATAAAAGGCCACGCGGTTCTTGTCGGGAATCCTTCCCAGTAACTGAATCGGCTTGGCTGCTATCAGCACTTCTCCGGGTGACGGATCGGTCGCATCGCTAGTTCGAGCTGGAAGAGACACTGCTTTCGGAGGATCGGCAGCCGGTTGGTCGATCGCGAAAACCATCTGGGGCACAACGCCCGCAGGATCAAGTTCGTAATTGAAACGGCCGACGGCGGTCCAAACGAACAAGTTGGTGGCCACATCCGGCTCAGTCGGTTCGATGAACACTTTACTGCCGCGCCATTCCACGCGGAAAACCGGACTGCCCACAGCGACTGTCTCTACCGGCTGACTCATTTCGAGAATCGTCAGATGGTTAAGAGCAGTTTGAACGTGGATGATCTTGTGCCTGTTTGGCTTTTCGACCTCCACCTTTTGTCCCCAGGCGGGACATGCAAGAGCTGTCGCTAGCATGGAAGAAATCCAAAACCTGTTCACGCTTCCTCCTTCGGTCTCTCATGAAGGTCGCCCGAGAGGTCTGAGTGCAGACCTCTCGGGCGGTTATTTGCTACAGACTTTCGGTTTCCGTGTCAGTCACGCTGGAAGTTGTTGCGCGTGGCTGGGTTTGATTAACGGTTTGGCGTCTTACGGTGGTTCGCTGGCGAATGTCGCTTAATACCAGCTTGCCATCGCGAATTGCGCCGCTTCCGTGTCGCATCGGAAATGGCTGCACGCGCTCGACAACTTTCCCATCCAGGACGACTTCACCTTTCTTCGTGATCTGAAGGAGAAAGATTTTGCGCTCGTGCGTGCTGCCGTCGCCATTTGGAAACTGCTCGACGAGGAAAACACGTCCATCGTCGTCGAATTCAATTTCGCCATCGAGCAAATCGGGGATGAAGACTTGCACGGGATTGCTGCCCGTCTCCTCGGCGACCTTATCGATGACCTCTTGAGGGAAGGCGTGAAACGGGAGCGATCCGTTGCCTTTGCCCGCACAAACGACGGCGTGCAGCGCTTGGCACCAGCCGCGGCGATTCTGTTTCTTGCCATCTCCCCAAGCGCGAATGATCGAACGTAGCGCTTGGAATTCCTCACGAGACCGTTCCTTATAAGCGTGAACCGCGCTGCGAGCTGCGTTGCGGCGGGTTCGCGCTTCGTTTCGGGTTGCTGGATCGTTGCGCCCGACCTCATATTTCGTCTCGGCTTTCGCCAGGGCGTCATCCAAGGTCTGCTTTTCAGTGATGAGTTTTCCAACCTCGCCTGCGTAGATGCGGTTGACCAGCCGGCACTCCTGGGACATTTCACGCGTGAAGTGCTCCCCGGTGATTAGCCCGTGAAAGTCGCCGATGGGAAGCATCGAAGAAAAGAAGTCTTCGACTTCCTTTCTCGCGAGGTTATAGAGGTAGCCGATCTTGTCGGTGGGTAAGACTTCGAGATGCACCGGCATGTCTCTGACTCGTTCCTTGTCCTTGAGCTGCAGCCAGGGCGCGAGCGGCACTTTTTTGCGGATCTCGGCGATGAGCTCCTGGTTCACCTCGGTCCCCCATTTCAGGCTGTCCAAGGCGTGTTGCAGCTCATCGACGAGTTGATATGCTTCTCCGCTCAGGCCTGCGGCGTAGCACGAGGTTTTCAGGTCGGTAATCGAGCCGATCTGATTGCCTTTGGCTTGGTTCGCCACAAGAGCGAGGTTCCACCAAGGACTTTGTTTTTTGGTGCGTTTCGTTTTGCCCTTTTCGTGCCGGTCTTGATGCGCGAAACGGCTTTCGACGAAGCGGGGAAAACGGTCTCCTTCCACAACTGCTACGAGGTCGAAGTCGAAGTCTCCTCCGTTTTTGGCTGCTGTTTCGCTGTGGAGTGTGAACGTTCCTTCCAGTTTGATCTGCTTTTCGACCAGGTCCACGGCTGTCTGCTCGTCGATCGAACAGCCGTTTTGCTCTTCGATCGCTTCCGTCACGAGCACAGCTGCTTCTTCCGTGGACACGTGCGTGTACGGGAGCAGGTCTTCGAACATGCGGATCGGGTAGCGCACGACCAAACCCTTCCGGCACGGAACCGAACCTATGGCCCGATCCTCCGGCAGCCAGTCGGATGCGGCGAGGACTTGTCCTTCATGGAGAGCAAGGAAGCCATCGTCGGCGAGGGCGAAGCCTGGAATTTTGAATCCGCCGGCAGTCGAAAGTTTGAACGTCCATTTCGCCAGCAAGCGGTTCAGTGCGTTGTTGATATAGGGATGTTTGATGAGATAGCCACTCGAATCCACTTTGAGCACCGCCTCCACAACCGTGCGCTCGATGGAGGTGTATTCCGAGTCGGCCAACTCTTCCCCGAGTGGCTGTGCGTGGGAAGCGCCCAGGAGTTCGATGACTTCGTCGTAGCTTCCGTCCTGGCACGCTTGACGCAGCTTTTGGGCTTGCTCCATCGCAAACGGCGCGATTTCGAGCTGGATGGATTCCCAAGGTGCGTGCTCGATCAGCGTGTAACTGCTCTGGAGCTCGAGTGTTTGCGAGACTTCGCGGATGCCGAAGACGACCGGCCCGCGGTACGTCCTGACCTCGATTTTTGGCCGCCGCCAGTGGAGGAAGTCGAGGAACCGGGTGGTCTGCTTGTACTCCGGCTTCACACACGATTCCGGCAAAATGATGTCCGCTCCGAGTTTCTCGGCAACATCATCGGCCATCACCTTGCATGCTCCCTTGGCCTGTGTTTTCTCGAATGCCAGCCGGAACTGGTACAGCCGATGCTTGGGCAGATGGAATCGTCCAAACACCGACTGAGAGATCCAGCCACGGCAATCGTTGGTTCCCAGCGTGCGGTCCTTCACGACCATCACCTTGGCGTCGGACAACTGGATGCGCTGTTTGCACGGCGAAACCAGAATTCCGAAATAAGTGATAGCCGCTTCGGGCCACTTGCGAAAACGCTCCGCGATTTCCGGTTCGTAGCGTTCGTCGACGGCGTAGAACTTGCCGCTCTTCGCCGAGGCGCTTGCGCCGATCAACCGGTAACGCGTACCGTCCAGCTCGAACGACCGCATGGATTTTTGAACTTCGTTCTCCTGGTAGTCTTCGAGCTTTCCGGGTGGGACATTGAGGCGAGCAACACGAATGCCGGGATAGAGGCCTTGGAGGAGCGTGTTTCCCAGCTGCTCCTCATGCACCAATCTCGGCAATCGCTTCTTCATCTGCCCGATCTCGTTGATGTCGAGCGTCGTCACAGGCATTCCACTGCACATTTCAGTCGCCATTTCCTCCTCCTTATTTCTGTCCGGCAAGGAACAGAGAAGGAGGCCGTTGCCGCCGGTCTCTTCGCTGTCCATGGCCGAAAACGAGGTAAGGTTTCCGGTCAGGTTCGCGAAGAACCGGACCAGCTCAGGTGTCTATGGGAAGTTCAACGATTCACCTCTTGCTGTTGCTGCGCTTCTTCTCCCGTATTTGTCCGGCAACGGCAAACCAGGAGTTTGCTGACCAACCGGATAGCGAGCTCATTTGGGCACACCCCTAGCAGGTCAAGCACTCAGCCACAATTAATCGAGCTTGTGGTCGGCTCCCAACAGACCAACTTCAGTCTGAAGAGAAACTCTTAGAGACCGCCCTTTGGGCGGCCGGGCACCGCCTCGCGCCCCAACTGCGGCTTTCTGCCGGAGAAGTCGGCAATGCCTCGCCACTCGGAGACGACAAAGTAGCTCAAGCCAGTCTTCAGGGACTCCACCATCGCTTCGGCCTCTGCTGTGAACTCTTTGCTCAGCTCCGGAACGCTGTTGTTTCCTGGCTTGGCCAGAAAGAAGCGTTGAGCCTCCGGCGCACTCGCCTGGCCGGCCCGAATTTTCCGCGTTCCGCGAGGGGAGTGGCTCGCTTGCGACTCTTTCCCATCTCCTATGGCTTCTGCTGTTCCTACTGTCACGATCCCACCTCCTTCCTGGTTTCAGATCGGGCGCACTGCGGCATTACGGACCGTCTGTGCCAAGATCGCTTTTTTGGACGAGCCCGCTTTCTCTGTCGCCCACCATCTGCTGCTCGCCGTATTCGGCAACCAAGAGTCCGCTCGGATTCATTTCCGACCGCGTCGTTTCCACAAGACGCAGGTTGTATCGCCCGACGATTTGGTCCGTCGTTTCCGTCGCGTTCTTTACCCGATGCACTTCCTTGACTCCAAACACGGTGTATGCCCACGGAGTTCCTTTCACGGGCTGAATCGAGCGAATCTCGAAATCGGAAATGATGTGATCGCTCTTGATCTTCCCCACGGTGTCGTCATCGCGAAGCTTGTTCATGGAATAGGTCCGCAAATTTGCGGTCATCATGTTCAACGCCTCCGCCAAATTCCTGTCTACAGAATCGGGCGTGTAAGCGAGATACCGAGTGAGGAATTGGCGCACCACCGCTCTCCCTTCGAGATCGGTCGGGCCGACGCCTAGGGAGGAATCGACGGAAGGCGCATTCGCGGACACGCTGAACATCCCGACTCCAAGCGGGCGCGGTCCGCCTACCACTGCAGCGTTTCCGTCTTTGTCCACGCGAATTACCGTGGGAGGCTGCACCCGAACATAGATCGCGAACCCAAGAGAGCCTACAGCGACGACTGCAAAGATCATTGCCAGCCACATTGCGCGGTTGGCGTAGGCGCGGAGCATGCCATCGTGCTCGTAGTATTTCGTGTAGCGGGCCATCTCACGAGGATCTGCGAGTCCATTGCTGTTTCTCATCTGCTATTCCTTTCCCCGCACGCCCCGATATGCCGACCCGAGGGAGTAGCCAACGTACCAAGCCATAGCATGGGGGATATTGAATCCGCGGTATTGTCCCGGGTGACTCGAAGCGCGCCACGGAGAGGGCGAAGATGGCGTCGGAGATGAAGGCGTTGATGAAGCAGCGGTTTCACCGGTTCCACTTGGTGATGCTGGTGTTGGAGACAGCGACGAGGACGATGCTGCTGCGACCCCCATCCCGCTACCCGAAGACGCCACTGGGACCGGTGGCGCTGAAGGCGCCATTGCTGGACCGCCTGCCGCTGGAGGTGGCGGTGGCGGCGGTGGTGGTGGACCTGATCCGGCTGATCGACCGGCCAACGCACCCTCGCCGACCCCGACGAACGACGCTGCAGCCAAACTTGCAACCGCGCTTGCAGCGGCTGCCATCGTTCCGACCATCGTCAGCATCGTGCTGCCCACGTCACCTCGAACGATGCGGCTGGCAATGAACGGAATCAACGCAATCGAAAAGGAAAAAATGCTCGCCGTAAGCGCCAGAAGAATCATTTCGCTCGAGCCCACAAAGCTGTTGAGTACGCCGTTCGCGCCAAGCACGGCGCCGATGCTCGACAGGTTCACAGCGGACATCAGCACTTGAATGATTGCGTAAATCAGGCCCCAAGCTTGAAAGGTCATGAGATTGACCAGATAGGTCCTCGATAGCTGGCCGAGTCCGCGGGTTGGGAGCAGCGCCAAGACGAACGGACCCGTCACGTATAAAACCGAGCCGTACAGCGCATAGAAAATCGTGAAAATCAGGTAGCACACCGGGAAAATCACAAAGGCACCCAGAATCAGCCAGAAACTGATGACGCCCGAAGCAAGGCCGGTGACCAGATTCCACAGCGAAGTGCTCCCGTTTGTTTGCCAGTACTGAGACAACTGGTTCATCCAGTTTGCGAAAAGGTCTCCGACGCCCGTTGAGTTGTAGATGAAATTGGCGACGGAATTGAACATGGCATTGACATCGCGGAACACGGCACCGTAGCTGGCGAACACCAGGCCGAGAATCAGGTATTTGATTCCTGAAATGGCCAGCATTCGGACATCTCCTCCTGCCGCGAACGCCTGATAGGCGCTGTACAGAAAACTGAGCAGAAGGATCGTGCCCGCGACACCCAACGCGGCCGCGGTGACATTCGCCGCGTCGATACCGTTCAAAGCGGTTTGGAGCAGTTGCTCGAAATAAAACACAGTTCACTGCCTCTTCAGGAGGTTGTAAATTTGCTGCTGCACGGCCGCGGTATTCGCTGCACCGTTCTTGACGTTGCCACTCGCGTCGGCTAGATCAATCGCGCGCACGCGCATCAGATCCGCCGTCGCCACCTGGGTGTAGGCGTTCGCGCGAACTAACCACGCGTCGGCCTGTGCCTCAATGATCGGGGCACTCCCTGGCGCTGCGGTTTCTACGCTCTGGTTGATCTGGTTCGCGGCTTGGAGCTCCAGATCCGCGAGAGCATCAATCTCGATCGCTCTCTTCATTGCAGCCTGAGCAGCGGCGTCAGTCATATCCACCAAATTGCGGGTCTGGGGCGAAGCGGATGCG
>DASUJR010000004.1:0-28723 GCA_036279175.1 Candidatus Acidiferrales bacterium
AAAACGGTCTCCCCGCGAAATCGTATAGACGATCACGCGCGTGTCGTTCGCCTCATTTTCCGTTTTGTAGCTGACCTCCGCATTGAAATAGCCCTGCCGCTGGAAATAATCGCGGATGTTACGCCGGCCTTCCTGCAGCAGATCCTCATCGACGGCGCCTTCAGCATAGATCGGCAAAAGACTGTCCAACTGTCCGCGATGAAGACGAGCGCCGACAATCGCAACACGCACGCGAGGGCCAGCGGTAACAGTCACCGCCAGCGGAACGCGGTTGGTGCGCTGATCGTAGGCGCCGCTCGCGATGACTACGGACGCGCCGAGATAACCTTTGCGCACGAGATACTTCTTCAGCCTTTGCTGTGCCCGCTGAAGGCGGGAGGAAGTGTAGTCCTGCCTCGACTTGATTTTCGAACGCTTGAGCAGTTGGCCGCTGCCGTAGGGCGTTTGGTTGTTCACAGAGATGTCGCCGATTTGAGCGCGCGGCCCGGGATCGACGTGAAACACCACGTTCATTTGACGCGTATCGCTACGCCGTTCGAGAGTCCATTTGATGGTCGGAAGATAGAGCCCCTCAGCGCGCAAAGCGTCGCGTAATCGTTGCACGCCATCCTGAAGAGATGCCTCGCGATAGGGATCACCGAGGGTCAAGTGCATCGAAGCGAGGGCGACTGATTCGCTGGGCGGCGGCCTGAGCCCTTCGATGCTGATGACGTTGTAGTAGTAATTTCGCTGCACGATGAAATCGACGTGAAGACCGTCAGATTGCAGTGTGGCAGTGACGTTAATGTCGGAATAGTCGCCTTGATGATAGAGCTGGCGAAGAGAGTTGCGTTCCGATTCGAAGCTGAATGGATGTCCAGCCTCCAGGGAAAGCTTTGGGAGCGGGATACCTACGGGCTGCCCGTCTTGCTCGACGACGCGGACTTGGGCGATGCGGACACCTTCGAGAGCCGCGTCTTGCTGCGCGCTGGCGGGTAACGCACCGGAGCGATCGGCACGATCCTTTGCAAAGCACCGGGTTTGACCCGTGAACAGCACCAAAAGTACGAGTGCACTGAGAACTCGCGTCGTGCGCAGAGGGGGAGGAAATTGCCGCAGGTCGAAGCTGTGCGCCGAGGGCATAGCGCGATCGTTTGCCGACATCCTCCCTGAAATCTCCATTACGCCTAAAGAGTGAGAGGAGCAGGTTAGCACGCGGCGTTGCCTGCCACTCGTGAAAAGGCGCTATCATGAACTATCTTAGGAAACAGATACTTAGGAATCAGTATGAATCGCGAACAACGCGAAAAATATTCCCGGCAAATCCTATTTTCGGGCATCGGTGAAGCCGGGCAGGAGCGGCTTCTCGCGTCGAGCGCCGTTTTGGTCGGCTGCGGCGCGATGGGCAGCGTCGTGGCCGGGTTGCTCGCGCGGGGGGGCGTCGGCCGGTTGCGGATCATCGATCGCGATTTTGTCGAGCCGTCGAACCTGCAGCGGCAAACGCTGTTCACGGAGGCAGACGCACGCGAATCGTTGCCGAAGGCGGTCGCTGCGGAGCGGAACTTGCGGGCCATGAACGCCGATGTGCACGTTGAGCCGGTCGTTTGCGACCTGACTCCACGGAATGCGCGGGAGATGATGTCGGGGTTTCCACTGATCCTGGATGGAACCGATAATTTCGAGACGCGCCTGCTGGTGAACGACGCGGCTGTAGCATTTGGCATTCCGTGGATTTACGCGGCGGCAGTGGGCAGCTATGGCGTCACGTTGACGATTCTGCCCGGCGAGACGGCGTGTCTGGCCTGCTTGCTCGAAGGTCAGAATGGGAAGGTGGCAGCGGAAGAGACCTGCGACACAGCCGGAGTGCTAGGATCGGCGGTCAGCGTCGTGGCGTCGATCGAGGCGGGCGAAGCGATCAAGCTGCTGAGCGGAAACGGGGGGGCCCTCCATCATCGGCTGATCTCCTGCGACGTTTGGAGCGGGCGATTCCAGTCAATACGCGTGCCGCGCGATCCGGATTGCCGCGTCTGCGCGCGGCGAGAATTCGACTACTTGGAGGGCGCGGCCCAGCCGCACATTACGCTGTGCGGACGCGACTCGGTGCAGATTCACGAGCGCCGACGGAAGCTCGATCTTGCCGAATTAGGGAGAAAGCTGGCAGCGGCTTCGGACGGCGGCGTGCGAAATAACGAGTTCCTGTTGCGTTTTGATGTGCCGCCGTACCAGATGACGGTGTTTGCCGACGGCCGCGCGATCGTGAAGGGCACGCAAGACCCCGCCGTAGCCCGCTCCCTATACGCACGCTACATCGGCGCCTGACCGCTAATCCTCGCGAGTACATCCGACGCACAGCCCGATCGAATAGCCGGATTTTGATAGCAGGTTATCGACGCTGTTCGCCCATCCTGTTCAACCGCGCCTTTTGAGTCTCCACAAAACGAGGGCGGCTCCGTTTCGTTAAGGTTGTTGATTCGACAATACAAACGTGTGGCTGTCGGCTCCGTTCGCCTGGCTCCAAGGCATGGCGAGCGTAAAGGGGAACGGGCTGTGGCACGCACCTCCAAGGTTGACGGTGAACGAGACGCTTGCTTGGGCGCCTTCGGCGATGTCGCCCAAAGCGATCGGGAAACTCGACGGCGGCGTGACTGTGGGGCTGCACGCACGGTCGAACCCAAGTTGCTTTATAGTGAGCCCGTCGATCTGAACCGCATACGCCGTTCCAGGGCCCTGGTTGCTCGCGGTGATGGTCCACACGCGCGCGTTCCGAGGACCGGTTTTGGACGAGACGCGGAAACCCAGTCCTGCGCCCGGCAACTGGCTGGGATCGACGATTCCCCAATATGCGGGCTTAGCTTGTAGTTTTGTGTCGAACGGAAGCGGCAGATCCAGCCGAGCGATTGGGAAACCGTCGAGCCATGTATCATCGTCGGCCATGCCCCAGAACGTTACGCCGCTCAGGTAGCGTCTCATTCGCCGGAAGACGTCGAAATAGTTTCGATAGTTGTAGCCTTGCTCCGCGATGATTGAAGCAGGTACGGTGCCGCCATTGGCCCCATAGTTCGAGGTGTTGTCGCCGGCATTGTAGACGCTCATGTCCATTTCAGTGACTTGCTGATCCACGCCGAGGTTTCCGATGGTTTCAATGGACTGCTCCACCGCCGATGGCGATGGATAATTGATGCTGACGTGCATTTCATGGCCGACGGCGTCAATCGGTATGCCGCGGCTCTTCAGATCCTTAACCAACTTGACCATGCATGCCAAACGGCTTGGGTCGGCCAGACTGTAATCGTTGATGAACAACTCTGTCCCTGGCGGAGCGTACTCGCGCGCCGCCTCGAGCGCGATGTCGATGTAACTCTTACCCAGGACTTGGTAAAACGGCCCGTGTACGAGGCAGTCCGGCTGGCCTGGATCGAGCGGTTCGTTCACCACGTCCCATGCATAGACCTTCGTCCCGAAGTGCTGCACTTCGGCCTTGACGTGTTCCTGGATATTGGCCGTTACGACGGCTTGATTGGCGGGTGAGTTCGTTCCGTCGCCGACGGCATAGGCAGGTGTCTGTGCGCCCGTCGCCCACACAAGATTGTGCCCGCGCACTTTCATGCCGTGGCACACGGCGGTACCGACCTCCGCGTCGGCGTTGCCGAAGGTGTAGTTGCCGAGTGTGTTCTCCACCGAACTCCATTTCATGTCGTTGCCCGACACGATGCTGTCGAAATGCATCGTCAGAAGGTCGAGATGCGTTCCGGAAAGATCGCCCGTATCGACTTCCGCGCCGACGGGAAAGAACCCGCCGAGCGTCTGGTAGATCGATGGAATATTCGTCTGAATCGTCGGGGGCGCAATATAGGTAAGCTGGAAATCGTCGATGTAGAACGACACGAGGTCATTGCCCGACGAGGGAACCGTTTGAACGTAGAGTGAAGCCTGTCCGGGATCGTAGGCGTAGGACATGTTGAATAGCGGTACGCTGATCTGGTGCCAGTTACCGTCGGCGGTGACCGAAACGCCCGGATACGGGGTGACGCTCGGATAACTCGTGTTTCCTCCCGACGTGGTTTGCAGGCTTATGTTCATCGTGTGTTGCGATCCGTCCGTAGGCACCAGCATCACCCATGCGCTGATCGAGTAGGCGGACCCGACGTACATCTTGTTGCTTACGCTGATCTGCGGCCCATCCCAGTTCGCAGTACGACCGGTGACCAGAAGGCTAGCGGAACCCGAATGCGCTGCAGCGGTAGAGCTGGCGACTGTGGAGCTGCCGGATCGCGAACTCCAGCCATCTACTCCGTCCTCAAACGTGGAACTGATTCCGCTATTGTCTTGTTGGCTGACCGGCAGAGGCGCCGGCGCAGTCTCGCTGATCGCCACGTCGCTGATGTAGAACGAATCGGTGGCGCTGCTTGACTGGAAATACAGCACCAGGTTGCTCGGCGGCCCCGGAATGTTCCCGAAGGTGACGACGCCCTGCACTTTCGTCCACGCGGTGCTGGAAACTGCGGACGACGCGAGACTGGTGTACGTTCCCGACGGATTGGCGCAGTCGACGCGCTTGGTCGACATCGTTACGGTCGGATTGCTGCTGTCCGGCTCCGCGAGCAAAACGTACGCGGTCACCTGATACGTCGCGCCCGCCTGGACGCCGTTTACCGTCAAAAGATCGAGACTCGGACCCATGTAGCCGGCCGAACGTCCGGAAGTGAGGAGGCTGTACTGGTCGCCTATCGGATCGGCAACCGGCGGCACCGTGCTTGTCAGAGTGACGGCTCCGAATGGCTGCCAACCGTCGGTTTCGCCGTTCTGGAATGTATACGTGGCGATCGCAGTTCCACTCGGCGGCGGGGCTAGCTCTGTGATGACGACATTATCGAAATAAAATTCCTGTGTACTCGTAGGACCGACGAGCTGGGCGTACAGCGTCAATCCAGTTTCCGTGGCACTTACGGTGTAGGTCCCGCCGATTTGCGCCCAGCCGGAACTCCTAACGGCAACTTGATAGCTCCCCACCGTGTCGTAGCACGTCCCTCCGGAGCAGGAGCTGTCGCTTGAGTCTGTGCGCCTGATCGTGAAGTTGGCGGCTGTCGCGGTCTCGCCGCCGGTCAACATGACATACGCAGTAATCTGGTATTTTGCGCCGGGCGCGAGCAGGCCGGTGAGGTTTAGCGACGGCCCGCTGCTTCCGCCTCCGCTGTTCGTCGTGACCAGCAGGCTTTGACTTCCCGATTCGGCGGCAGCCGTCGAGAGGGCAAGTGTGGCGCCGTTGAAGCTGGTCCAGCCTTGCGTGCTGGACTCGAAATCGTACTGGCCGACCACCTGCGCCCTTGCTGTGGACGCGCCAATGAACAGCAAGATGAGAGCGATTGCGACGGCAATCGAGGAGATGACAATTCGCGAGGAAGAATCGGGGACAACAATTTCTGGCCTTCCAGGTCGAAGCATAGGGCGCCTCCACTGTCCGAAGGAAGAAGGAAGCGAAGAAGAATACTGCGGAAAATCACCCCGTCTGATTCAAATCGTTTTGCTTCCCCTTCCACACCCGAGACGGGGACTTAGTTCGAGGGTTGAACTATAGCGCCGTGGGAACTGGTGTCAAGGGGTTAATTTTGAAGCGAATGGCCGCACCCAAAAAGTTGCAGCTTAGGCTGAAGGGGTAAGCGCTTCGAGCAATGGCGCGAAATGGTGAAGCGGGCCCTCAGCCGACGAAACGGCGCAGCGCGGACTGTCGCATAGCGGCGCGGTCGATGTTCTCGCGGCAGGTCATCAGCGTCAGCAATGTGCTGAGGACGCGAGCCTTGATTTCGTCCGACATGGCGAAGCCGCTGGTGGCTGTGTTGACGAGCGCAGAGCCGCGATCGGCGATCTTCTTCATGAACTCCTGCTGGCGCTCGTGAGCCACCTTGCCAAGATTCGATTCGCGGCGCATTTCAGCGCATTCCTGCTCGATGAAAAGCGTGAAATGCAAGATGCACATGTGCTCGGCGGCGAGCGCCGCCGGGACGGTGGCTTTGCAGCCTTTCGATGTGCACCCTTCTGCCACAAAACACCTTGATAGAGGAATCCCCTCGTTTGTAGCACTGCGGTCCCATGATTTCTAGTTCGCTTAAATCCCAATGCATCGTATTAGATAGCCCTGCCGCGCGGCGGCGATGCCAATCCGGGCGACATACCTCGCTGAACAGTTTGCGTACGGTGCTCAGAATCGGGAATTCGCGGTATGGCTGCAAAACGCCCTCCAGGTAGAAAATCTATACGAGGGCGAGGAAAGCTCGGGATCAGTCTGGACCCACAACTCGTATCCCACACTAAACTAAAGGTTTGACGACTTCCTCTGTATAAAACTCACAGGGGCCGTTCTACGTCTAATAAGTGTAAGGCGGAAGGAGAATGCGCTATGTCACAGTTCAATCGTTCCAGCTCACGGGATTTTCTTGCTGTCGCCGCTGTTTTGGCGATGGCGTTCGCGTCGGGCGCTGCGGCATTCGCCGCGTCCAACAATCAACCCCCGAAGCAGGCCACACGCTCCGAGGTGAATCTGAGCAACGAAATACGGCACCAGCTTGTGATGCTGCCGTATCTGACGCTGTTCGATCATCTCGAATACAAGGTTAACGGGGGTGCTGTCACCCTGATGGGGTACGCCGTCAATCCGACCCTGAAATCGGATGCGGGAAGCGTTGTAAAACACATCGAGGGCGTTACGCAGGTGAACAACGAGATCAAGGTCCTGCCGCCGTCGTCCATGGACAACCAGATCCGCCGGGCGGAATACCGTGCGATCTACGGGTTCGCCGGCCTTTGGAAGTACGCCATGGGTGCCCTGCCGCCAGTGCATATCGTGGTCGATAGCGGCCACGTATCTCTCTATGGTGTGGTTGACAGCGAATCAGACAAGAACCTGATCGGTTTGCGGGCCAAGACCGTGCCTAACGTCTTCAGCGTAACGAACAACCTGACTGTCGCGAGTTCGGGAAAGCAGGGCTAACTCCTCACCCCTTTTCGCGGGAGGCGGGTTCCGCACTGCGGAGCTTGCCTCCCATGAATTGCCTCGTCGCGATTACCACCGCCGAGTCCTACCTGTCGTTTGTTCCGCTCCGAAACAGGTCTATTGGTTTGCCCGCTCGCCGGAGTGGAATTGCGTCCACGGTCCGGCGTCCATGTCGTGCAGGACTGGGGCTTCCCACGAGTATTGCGGATGCAATTCCAGGAACTGCGTCGCATTGAAGTTGTCGCCGCATGGATGGCCGATCCGGGCGATAAAGCTCATCTGTGCGGCCATCGCACTGTCGGTGACCTTCCCCTGGACGGCGCCGCTTGGCCGATAGGGATTGCTGTCGTTCCCCGGATCCTCCGGCGTGAGAACGTCGCCATGCCCGCACAGCGTGCGCCGGTCAGCCATTACTTTCTTCAGATATGTGTCATAGTGATCGGATTCGAACTGCTCCGCCAGGGTGGTGTCGATCTTGCCCTTATATTCCGACATGAGCTGATCCCAACGAACGTGCCGCGCGTTCGCGGATTCGGCCATGTTGGTCGTATCGAACGTGGTCTCATCCTTCGTCACTTCCGGATCGCTCGGGAAATTCGATCCAACGAAATACCCGTCTTTCGTGCGCCAGACGCGTGTGTGTTTCAAGCCTTCCTCAAAGCGCGCTATCTCGCCTGTTTTGCGATCTCCCAGCAGCCAATCGTTGGCGTAGCCGCCGTTGTTGCCGTCATTCATGATTCGCACAAAGTCGTCAATCGAGTTGGCGTACTGCATGGCTTTGCGGGCGCGGACAAACTCGGGCTTGCCGGTTGGATCCCAGCCATGAAAATCGGTGATCGTCGTTTCCGTGACCATCAAGCCGGAGGAATTGATGCCGAAATCGTCGTCGCTGACGATGACGCCGGGAAAGCCGTCCATAACAATGCGGTTGCCCTGCTGGGGAACGATGTCGAATACGATGCGCCAGCGTTCGCCGTCCATGTACGAGGTCCAGTCGTTGTGCCCCATCACGATCTGTCCGTTCTTGGTCCAGCTTCCCGTGGCAACGAAGGCGCTGCACGCTTCCGGTGCGGTCAGCTTGGGCGCGTTCTGCGCGTGCGTGACAGAATTCAGCCAGGGCACGTAATAGTCGGGCAGCTCCATGAAAGCGTTCATCGCTACGATGTCATCGAGGTCCAGTTTCACTTGCTTTGCCTGTATGCCGGCGACGATGCCCCTCAGCTCTTGCTGATATTCGGGATCGATGCGGTGCCACAGCATGTCGTGTGCGGCGCGGCGGAAGAAGTCCCAATTGCGGTTCGTTTCGTGCGTCATTTCAAGACTGACTGCCGCGAACGCGTCGGAGATTTCTGGGGCGAGAAGGTATCCGTGCTGATAGCCGATATTGAAAGGTGTCCCTTCCAGGTGAACGTAGATCCAGCCGCCGCGCTCGAATCGATAGCTCTTCGCGAGTCGCGCCTGGTCCGCGTCCTGAAGTGCGGCAACTGCCGGCGAAGCTGCGAACGCTTCGTTCCCCCCGCCAGTCGCCAGAAGCGGAATCGCTGCGAGTGCAATCCCGAGCACGACCACCAGCGCCACCGGAAGTCCGTTCCGTTTGTTTTGCATCAGCACGTGGCTCCTCGTTTCATTGTTGATACCGCGATCTCACGAGCGGTGGCCCATATTCTGACCGTCAGGGCCGGTTGAAGCAACAATGCAGCGAAACAAATTGCCGCTGGACCAAATACGATGCAGCGCCGCAATCGATGCCACGACCTGAGCGCGTCAGGCCGGCACCACGAAACCCTCCGATTCAAATCTGGCGCTGCACGTGGCACAGCCAATCTTGTTTGTTATTCTGGTGAGCGCGGCAGCGTCCGAATGGCCGCCGTTGACCGGTCGCGCTTGTCTGCAAGATCCTCTCCCACGCAACCCCGGTAAGACCGGGCTCTGGCTGCACACGCCAATGTAATTGGCGGCAGCTTCCGTAACAGGGTGAGGTAGAATCCTGCACTGATGACTTACTCCGTCTCATTCGTTTTGTGGCTTCTGGGATCGGCAATACTGGCAGGTTTCCTCGGCGCATTGCTCGGAGTGGGCGGGGGCATCTTCATCGTGCCGGTCATGGTCCTGATGTTTCATCTGCCGATCAAGATCGCCGTGGCAGCCAGCATCGTGTCGGTGATCGCAACGTCGAACGCCGGCGGCTCGTCATACGTGGATCAACGCATCACCAATCTGCGACTCGCGATGTTTCTCGAGATCGCGACCACGATCGGAGCCCTGTCGGGCAGCGTTCTCGCGCTTTACCTTAAAGAATGGGCGATGATGCTTCTCTTCGCTGCTCTCCTGTTGTACATGGGGATCATGGCATTCCGTGGCCGCAAGATCGACGATAAACGTATCGCGGCCGGCGACTATGCCAACGCAAAGCCCGACCGGCTCTCCGCATTCCTGCGTCTTAACGGCAGCTACTACGACCAAGCCGCTCAGCGAACGGTCGATTACGTTGTAACCGGGTCGCCTTTTGGGAGTGGTATCTGTTATTTCGCGGGAGTTGCTTCGGGACTGCTTGGCGTGGGCGGCGGGGTTATCAAGGTCTCGGCGATGAACGCGCACATGAATGTTCCGATGAAGGCCTCGGTCGGGACGAGCAAGCTGATGATTGGCGTCACAGCCTGCGTCAGCTCGATGCTGTTTTTCCTCGCGGGGCTGATTCATTTCTACGTCGTGGCGCCAGTGGCGATGGGCACCACGATCGGGGCAACAGCGGGCACCATGATCATGAACCGCCTGCACAGCATTTTTCTGAAGTGGCTGCTCGCGCTGCTGATGATCTACTTGTCGTATGGCATGCTCGCAAACGCGCTTGCAATGCGCTTCCACATACATCTGCCGCATCTGGGATGATGGACGGCGCACGCTAAGTAAGAGGAGTTCGAGTGGGAGAAAGACCGGTGGCGCAATTAGGACGTAGCTCGCAACACGAGCGCGTGGGCAACGTGGCCGATAACGTCTACGCAGACGTCTACAAAGTGCTGCTCGCAGGCATGGTTCTCAGCACGACGCTGTTTGCGATTGGCGTGGTCCTCGCACTGCTCCACCCGGCGTACGTTCCGCTCTCAGCCGACTGGGTGCGCCAGCAGTATCACTGGAAGACATTCATCCACGGTTTTGCCAAGGCCGATCCTGGCGCTTTCATGCTTTTGGCAACGATTTTGTTGATTTTGACCCCTGTCTCGCGCGTCCTCGTCTCCATCTATGTGTTTTACGTCGACCGTGACCGCAAATACGTGATTGTGACCGGGATCGTTTTCCTGGTGATGGTTCTGACAGTCATCCTGTCGCACTTCGGCTTGAAATAAGCACACTCATGGCTCCGCGGCAGCGGAACCGCCCATTCTCCTCTGTGGATGTGTCTTGCTCGGGTGCTCGCGCCAACTGCAGCGTGGCGGATCAGGTCGCAGACGGTGCGGGAGTCCGAATGGCCCAATCCTGGCCGGTGAATTCGACACCCCAGAAATGCGGGCTGGGCGACAGGAACTCAACGCCGACGCGCGTGCCCTTGTCGGACATTTCCCCCAGGTAGACGACGCGGCATTCCAGCTCATCATCGCTGATCGGATTGCTTAAAAGCAGTTCGGCCCCGAGGGCTACCGCCTTCTGAAGATAGAGCAGCGCGCCATGCGCGTTTACGACGATTGTGTGGCTGTCCTCGCGGAACTTCCGCCCATCCGTGTCTTTACCAGACGCACGGATTGCAATGCGTGCGAAGACTCGGGAACTGCGCCGCGGCTTGGGATTTTCAGGAACCATATCGAGTATCGTGCTATGTGCTCAAAGCGGAGTCAACGATTGCAAAAGCGTGCGTTCCAAACGCTCAACCTGTACGAAGGACTAGGCTGCTCGGGGTTCGGACTCCGCTCGTCGCCTAATGGACGAATGTTGGACGTATCGCGAAAGTACGGCACCGTTGGAAAGCTTGCGAACCCATCGAGGCTTTCGTAAGATGCGGCGTACTTTTTTCAGCGCATGCTGAAACGCGTAGAGCGACATCGTTGTTTCGAGGGATGCTTCAAGAGTACGGACTCGTCAGGCGGCGAGCGGCAACGAACCGCGCTTATCCCGGCAGAAAGGGGCTCACGTCAATTCAGATGAACCTGACTGAATATATCGAATCGAAGCGCGAAGATCATTTAAACGAGCTGAAAGAATTCTTGCGCATTCCCAGCGTCAGCACGAAAAGCGAGCACAAGGGAGACATCGAAAAAGCCGCACACTGGGTTGCACAAAAACTTCGCAATGCGGGACTCGAAAACGTTGAGATTGAGCCGACCAAGATGCACCCGCTGGTTTATGGCGAATCGCTGCACGCTCCCGGCAAGCCGACCATACTTTTTTACGGCCATTATGACGTGCAACCGGCCGAGCCGCTCGATCTATGGACCAGCCCTGCATTCGACCCAACCGTCCGCGGCGGCAATCTGTATTGCCGCGGCGCTGTCGACGATAAGGGACAAGTCCATATTCATCTGAAGGCGCTCGAATCGCTGCAGAAAACGACAGGCAAGCTCCCGATCAATGTGAAGGCGATCATCGAAGGCGAAGAAGAAGTTGGCAGTGTAAGCCTTTGGGATTTTGTGCAGCGGAATAAACACCGGCTGAGCGCCGACGCTCTCGTCGTTTCCGACACGGCCATGTTGGCCAAAGGCGTTCCGTCGATCACCTACGGTTTGCGCGGACTGAATTACTACGAGGTGGAAATCATCGGGCCTGCGCAGGATCTGCATTCAGGAGTGTTCGGCGGCGCCGTGCCGAATCCGCTCACGATCCTTTCGGAAATGATTGCCAAGCTCCACGACAAGAATTTTCGCGTGACCGTCCCGGGATTCTACGACGATGTGGCCGTTGTCTCTCGCGCCGAACGAAAGGCGCTGAATTCGCTGCCCTGGAAAGAGAAGGACTTTCGCAAAACGGTCGGCGCTCCTGCTCTGTGCGGAGAAAAGGGCTACACGACCATCGAGCAACTGTGGATTCGTCCGACCCTGGAAGTGAACGGCATATGGGGCGGATATATAAGTGAAGGCGCAAAAACGGTGATTCCGTCGCGCGCCTGCGCCAAAATTTCAACGCGGCTCGTGCCCAATCAGGACCCTGCGAAAATCGCGAAGCTCGTCGAGCGATACGTCCGCCGACTTCTGCCGAAAAGCGTGACATGTAATTTCAAAGTGCTCAGCATGGGCAAGCCGTGGGTTGCGTCGTACTCGCATCCTATTTTTCAGAAAGCGATCCATGCGCTCGACGCCGGCTTCGGGAAAAAGGCCGTGTTCATTCGCGAGGGCGGCTCGATTCCATTCGTCACGCAGATGCGCGACACGTTCAACGTCCCGTGCGTGCTGATCGGGTTCGGCCTGCCCGACGAGAACGCGCACGCTCCGGATGAGCATATCGCCCTGGAAAACTATTTCTCCGGAATCAAATCGATCGCGCTTTTCTACGAAAGCCTCACCTCGCTTTAGGCCCGTGATTGCCGCCGGCGCGGCTAATAAAATGCCGCGACGGTCCATTTCACAAAACCCTCAGTTTTAGGGGGTTTTTCGCGCTTTTCACTTGCGTTGCATGGGAAGGACGTTTATAGTGCCTCGCGGCATCCGGGATTCCGGAGCCTGCCTGCCGCAAGCAGGCCCATAAGCACTCACGTGCGAGGAGGAAGTGAATGGCAGGTCCGATGAGCAAGTCGAAAATCGTTGCCCACCTTTCAGAGAAGGTTAGCACACCGGAAAAACCGGTATCGAAGAAGCAGGTGGCGTCCTTTTTTGACGAGCTGTTCAAGCTGGCGGTGAAAGAATCGAGGGGCGCTGGCAAATTCGTGATTCCGGGCCTCGGGCGCGCAGTGAAAGCGCACCGCAAGGCGCGGATGGGCCGCAATCCCGCGACGGGCGAGCCGATCAAGATCAAGGCGAAGACCGTTGTTCGATTGCGGGCGGCCAAGGCGTTCAAAGACGCCGTGCTGAAATAGTTTTCTCCGCTAGATTTTCAGCGGTTAAGGCAAGACCCCCGGGCGGCCTGTCTCACAGCAGGCTGGGCATGGGGGTTTTGTCTTTTGATTCGTCATCCGCGCCAATTACGGCGACGCATGATCTGGCCTTGCAGGCCTCGCTCCCAACTCATGCGGCAGAATCGACTGATTTCTGTAAAATTCCCTTAAATGCGCGAATATTCCGGCCTTCTCACCGATCTCTATGAATTGACGATGGCGGCGGGTTATCGGCAGACCCGCTTCGACGCGCATGCAACATTCGAGCTGTTTGTCAGGAATCTTCCGCCGCAGCGCAGCTACCTGGTGGCTGCGGGGTTGCAACAGGCGCTCGAGTTTCTCGAGAATGTCAGCTTCACTGCCGACGAAATTGCGTTTCTCCGCCGCCATCCGCTGTTTCGCACGATTCGCGACGACTTCTTCGAATATCTCGCCAAGTTCCGCTTCAGCGGCGACGTTTGGGCCGTGGCGGAAGGAACGCTTGTATTCGCCGGAGAGCCGCTGCTGCGGGTTACCGCGCCGATCGTCGAAGGCCAAATTATGGAGACCTATTTGCTCGCGACTGTCAGCTATCAAACGCTGATCGCGAGCAAAGCGGCGCGCGTGGTCACCGCTGCGAAGGGCCGGCAAGTCGTCGAGTTCGGCGCACGCCGTGGACATGGTCCAATAGCGAGCGTCTGGGCTGCGCGAGCCTCGGCCATTGGCGGTTGCATCGGCACGTCGAACGTTCTCGCTGGACAGCTCTTCGGTATCAGTACCTATGGGACACAAGCTCACTCCTGGGTAATGGCATACGAAAACGAAGAGGAGGCGTTCCGCCATTTTCTCGATGCGTTTCCCCAGGGTGCTGTGCTCCTGGTCGACACATACAACGTCCGCAAAGCCGTGCAAACGATTATCGAGATGGGGCGAAAACCGAGCGGCGTTCGTCTGGATAGCGGCGATCTGGTGAAAGACAGCCGGTGGGTGCGCCGCGAATTGGATCGAGCGGGATGGAAGGACGTGCAGATTTTTGCCTCAGGCGACCTGGACGAAGCAAAAATCGGCCGTCTTCTGAAGGAGGGCGCCACGATCGACGCGTTCGGCGTCGGCACCGCGCTGGCGACTCCCGGCGATGCTCCTCATTTGAACCTCGTGTACAAATTGGTTGAAGTAGAGCGCGGAGGAAAAACCCAGGAAGCGGCGAAATTCAGCCGCGCGAAAGTGACGTATCCAGGCCGCAAGCAGGTGTTGCGCTACTCGAATTCCGCGGGCGACTTTACGCACGACCAGATCGCGCTCGAAAATGAGCCGGCAAACGGCGGCCAACCATTACTCGCTCAAGTGATGCGCAAGGGGCGGCGTACCCTGCGCGCCGAACTAGTCGGCGAACTTCGCGCTCGGACATTCGGTAATCTGGGGCGGCTGCCCGAAAAATACCGCCGCATCGAGCGCTCGGCTGTATATCCCGTGCGCCACAGCAAACAGCTCGAGACGATGCTGGAAAATGTTCGCAAACGAATCCGCAATTCCGCGCCAAAATAATCCGAGGAATGTAACTCCACCTGACCGACCTGTTGGAGAACGCCTCGCGGGGCCCCAGGGATGTCGCGCTGGATTCTACTCAATAGTTTAAGCGCCGGAGGCGCGATTGTATTTAGCCCGGCACGGAACGAAGTGGAGTGCCGGGAGACGAGCAACGGATTGATTGACGTGAGTCCCGGAGGGACGATTGAGTTCCCACAACGTAATCTTCTGGGAAGTCGACACGCAAGTTGACTTTATGCTGCCCGGCGGAAACCTTTACGTTCCGGGGGCGGAGAAAATCATTCCGACTCTGAAACGCATGGTCGACGCAGCCCGCCAAGGAAGAGTCCTGCTCGTTTCCGATGCCTGCCAACACACGCCCGACGACCCCGAATTCGCGTCGTTTCCGCCGCATTGCGTCCGCGGCACGCCCGGCGCACAGATCGTTCCCGAGGCATTGGCCGATCGCTATCTCACCGTGCCGAACGATCGCGAATTCAAATTGCCGCCCGACGTTTTCTTGTACCAGCAAATCGTAATCGAGAAACAAACGCTCGACGTTTTTGAGAATCCGCTCGCGGACGAAATCGTAAATCGTTTACCGAAGGGCGCGCACTACTTTGTCTTTGGCGTTGTCACGGAATATTGCGTGCGGCTTGCGGCAAAGGGATTGCTCGAACGCGGGCGAAAAGTTTCTCTCGTGCAGGACGCGATCGAGACGCTGAAGCCGGAAGACGGCCGCTCCACATGCGACGAGTTGCGTTCTCTCGGCGCCGGCTTCGCCGATACCGATGAAGCGCTGGCGGCTCTCCAATTTCGGCAAGCTTGAGAAGCTCGGTTGAGAACTCACGAATTTGCGCTGTGAGCTTCGGGTTTGACGATGGCGTCGTAGACCAACAGCAGAATCGTCGCGAGAATCCCTATGCCGGTGATCCACCACCACATCTCAGCTGGCCGGTGGACGACGTCGCCGTAATGATGCACTAGATATCCTCCCAACGGGCCCGCAATGAAATAACCAAGCGCTATCGGAAGAAATGCACAACCCATGTACAGTCCCTGCTGCCCCGCAGGAGCCAACCGCGACACGTATTCGTAATAGCGCGACACCTGCGTGATCTCGCCAATTGCGACAAAAATCAGCGCGACTACGGCAGCCGAGACCGTCGGGTGAATCGCCAAAATGATCCAGGCGAGGCTCGAAATTAAGAGGCCGGCCGCCATCGCTCTGAACGCTGTCGTCTTTCGGGTAATGAAGGTAACGAGAATCTGGAAGCAAATCACGACAGTGGGGTCCACGGAGAGCAGCAGATCGACATCCGCTTTCGGATTCACAAAATTGCGAATGAAAAGCGGCAGCGAAATGAACTCCTGCCAGAAAACGATGAAAAATCCGGAAAAAATTACCAGGAACGTGACGAAGCGCAGGTTCGTCAACACGATGTACACGTTCTTCAGGGCTTCCCACACGCTTGCGACTTTCTGCGCGAGATCTCTTTCGGGTTCGCGATAGAAGAACAGGGTGACCCAGAACATCAAGAATACCGATCCAGCGGACACGCGAAAGACGTTTTCCATCCCAAGCCCGAGTTGTTTTCGCACGAGAAATGCTACGAGAGGCCCTACGGCTCCGCCGATGTTCACGAGTGTGTAGTAAATCGAATAACCGATCGACCGGACTTTTTCCGACGACGCACGCGCCGTCGTACCGGCTACGCACGGTTTCACCACACCGGGACCCAGCGCCGGGATCATCAAGATCGTCAGGACGAGCCACTTATCGCCGAACGCGTGCCGCAAGGGAAGCATCCAAGGCGCGGAAAGCGAGCCGAGCAGGAAGTAGCCGGCCGTCATAATCAAGTAAGCGAACATCAACGCGCGGCGGAAACCAAACCGGTCGGCAAGAGTTCCTCCGAGGATCGGCAGGAACCAGACGACAAGGCCGAACGTTCCCACCAGCCAACCCGTTAATTCGCTTGAGAAATGGAGCTGCTCGTTTAAGTAAATTGCGAGAACGGCAGTTGTTCCGTAGTAGGCGACGCGCTCGAAAATCTCTGTGAAGTTCGCGATCCAGAAGGACGATTCGAACCCGGTGCGAATCTCGTGCAGCCGCTGCGCGAATGTCACCGTCTTGTCGTTGGTGGTGGAAGGCTCAGATGCCACAATCTCACCCTGTACGGCGCTTCGAAGACGAAGCCCGCTAAAACCGGACCCAGCGTGAACCGGCCCGCGATTCTAGCGAATTTGCACTCGATTCGCTCGTTTGTTTCTTTTACGGATCAACGCCTTCGGCGCTCATCCTCGATAACGTGTGAAAGCGGCTCGATGACTTCCCCTGGCAAGCCGTACTAGCCTGCGCCAAGTCGACTAGGTGTTGAAAGGCGGGGCGCCTACCGTGGTCGCGGGAACTGCCGTGTCGGATCTTCTCTTCTGCCTTTTCTGCCTGCCCTCCGGGGCGGGCCTTCTATCTTTGCGATGCTTCGCCCGACGCTACCTGCGCGTTGAATTCCGCCGACTTCTTCCGGGGAATCGTCAGCGACTTCCATTCGCCCGATTGAGCGGCGAAGTGCCTGGCAAGAAAAACAGTCTGCCCGACGTGATAGCTGTAGTGCGCGATCTGCCGGTTAATCGCCTGAGTGACCGAATGCGGCTCGGTGCGAATCAACACCGTGCGTGTCAGGTCCGCGTCCGTCATCGCTTCCAGCGCGTCGAGCAGAATCTTCCAGCCGCGCTCCCATAGCGCTATCAGTTCCGCGCGCGTTTTCGGTGCGTCCTCGAATTCCGAGTCGCGATTGCGGTCAAATTTTTCTCCGTCGCTCGTTAGGAAATCTGTCCAGCGCGAGCGCATGTTCCCCGCCATGTGCTTCACGATAATCGCAATGGAGTTCGACTCCGGATCAGGAGTAGCGAACAGGCCGGCATCAGGACACTGTTCCATCGCGCGCTCGCCGAGCTTCTTGTAGTAGCGGAACAAATCAATCGAGTCCGCTAGATGCGACGTAGTGAGCCGGTGCGGTATGGTGCATTCTCCTTCGTGCCCGTAAGTAAGGCAGCGGGTAACCGCGCCGGCGCCTGCCCGCCTCTCTTTTTAAGAGGTCCCGCCCGCGTTTCTCCCGATTGCCCCAAACCTGCAAGTTGCGTTTTAGCTCAGAATCCTTGTATACAAAACCAGCAACGCCACCGACGCGGCGACGCCGAGAAAAAATCCTCCCAGGTGCAGGCGCGGATGGATAGCGCGCGCGTACCGCACACTGGCGATGAAGAATGCGGCGTTCGACAAAATCGCGAACGCAAGCGCACAAACCACAAGAATCTCGATGCTCGCCGCGCTCCAATGCCATCCCACAGGAGCGAGCGTAATGTAAGTCAACACGGCGGAGCTCAGCGTAAGAATGGCGCTCATCGAAACAGCATATCCACTCGCCAATCCCACGTTCGCATGCAGCAGGACGAGTAAAAACGCGATCAAATATTCCAGCAGCACGACGAACGATACCGCGGCGCGGTATCCAGGAGAGGTCAAACCAAATAGGTGCGTGTCGGAATAAAGCACCGCAGGCACCAGCACGTTCGCCAGAGCAGCCACCCACAGCGCCGTGCAAATCACGTGCCGCCGCGGCGCGACGGTCGGCCCATCATCGCGTTCTGTTGTATCGCCTGAAATCTTCATCGCCATCGGTTCAGCTCCGCCACATCTTAGCAGGGATACCGCGGCGGGCGGTATTGTGGTACGGGGCACGCAGCGAACGACAGTTCGAAGTGGCGAGAACCGAAAGCATTGGCGCCAGATTATAGACTTACTTTCTTTGCGCGCTCGATCGGGAATTGTCATGGCCCTTGTTTACTTTATGAATATATACTTGACGAAGTATAAGAAATGTGCTAAGACTGGAGCGGAGCTTTCGGAACGTCAATGAACTGACGCCATTACATGCCCGCTAGGAACTTCGAGGCCGTCAAAACCCTTCCCCCAACCCACCTGAATGCGCATCTTTTGAAAATTTTCTACTCGCAACACGTTACGAGTAGAAATCGCGACAACTCCCACCGAATCAATGAGAACCAAATTTCTACTCGCAACAATAATCAGCATGCAGAAAGTAAAACTTTAACAATTCCGGACAGGCGGACCTCGACTGGGACCCGCCTAGGCCGAACTATTCGAGCCTTCATTCTTGCCTCGAACAGCGGTATAGTCCCGGCTTTGGGAGAGGTTGCCGCCCCATGCCTGCCCCGCATCAGGCACACCCGGCAGCCTCAGGGGATACCGCGGAATGACACTCGAGGTGACACATGAAATCGTACAACTCGGAATGGATACGCAACGTCGGCATTGTGGGTCACGGCGATACGGGGAAAACCCAGCTCGTGTCGTCGTTGTTGTACACAGCCGGCATGACGCCGCGCTGGGGCAAGGTGACGGAAGGATCGACGGTCACCGACTGGGACGAAGAAGAAGTTGCGCGAAAAATCTCGATTAATAGCACGCTCGCCTACGCCGAATGGCAGGCGCCGGGCCGGAACGACAAGACGAAAATCAATCTGCTCGACACGCCCGGCTACTCTACCTTCATTAATGACACGAAAGCATCGCTGATCGCCGCCGACTCCGCGCTGATCGTGGTAGATGCTGCCAGCGGCGTGCAAGTGGTCACGGAAAAAGTGTGGGACTACGCCACCGAATACGAGCAGGCGCGGGCATTCGTTCTGAACTGGATGGATCGCGAATTGGCAAGCTTCGAGCGCGCTCTGGAATCGCTGCAGCAGGTTTTCGGACGCGGGGTGATCCCCGTTCACCTGCCGATTGGATCCGAGAAGAGTTTCCGCGGTGTAATCGACCTCGTCACGATGAAGGCTCTGATCTACACGCCCGATGGGGACGGCAAAGCAAAGATCGAAGACATTCCAGCCGACATGGCCGACGAAGCACAGGCCGCGCACGAAGCGCTGGTCGAACTGGTAGCCGAAGGCGAAGACGAGTTGATGCAGGAATTCTTCGATAAGGGCACGTTGCCGGCTGACGACCTGAAAAAGGGGCTTCATGAGGAAGTGCGCGACAAGAAAGTTTTCCCCGTCCTGCTCAGCTCTGCGCTGCACAACATCGGCAGCGACGCAATCCTGAATTTCATGACCGAGATTTTCCCTTCGCCGGACTATCGCGGCAAATGGCGGGGTCATTCCGAGCCGGACCGCAAAGGTGAAATCGCTGAGCGGAAGGTATCCGACGCGGAGCCGTTGTCCATTTACGTCTTTAAAACGCTGGCCGACCCGTTCGCGGGCCGCATTACCTACTTCAAAGTGATGTCCGGAGTGCTGAAGAACGACGCGACCCTCCAGAATTTCAACCGCAATACGCCGGAGCGGCTGCAGCATATTCAGGTCACGCAGGGCAAAACGGCGACGGCGGTAAACGAACTGCACGCTGGGGATCTCGGGTCTGTCGCCAAGCTGAAGGAAACTGTCACTGGTGAAACGCTGGGCGACAAGAGCGCGCCGATCTTCTACGACGTGGCGCGAATTCCCGAGCCGTCCATCACGTTCGCCATTGAGCCCAAGACGCGGGCGGACGAAGACCGCATCGGCACGGCGATCCACAAAATCCTCGAAGAAGATCTGGCGCTGCGTTTCAGTCGCGATCCGCAGACGAAGGAATTCCTGCTAAGCGGCGCGGGGCAGCAGCACATCGAAGTGGTCGTAGCAAAACTACGCAAACGCTATCACGTCGAGCTGACCCTCCATCCGCCTAAAGTTCCCTACCGCGAGACGATCCGCGGCAAGGCCGACGCCGAAGGCAAGCACAAGAAACAGAGCGGCGGCCACGGCCAATTCGGAGTATGCCGCATCAAGATGGAGCCGCTGCCGCGCGGCAAGGGCGTCGAGTTCGTCGACGATATTTTCGGCGGCGCGATCCCGAAGAACTGGATTCCATCGGTGGAGAAAGGCGTTCGTGACGCGGCCGGGCGCGGCTATCTCGCGGGATTTCCCGTGGTCGATTTCCGGGCGATCCTTTACGACGGCAAATATCACGACGTGGACTCGAGCGACATCGCGTTCAAGATCGCTGGAACGCTCGCTTTCAAAGAAGCCATGAAGCAGGCAAAGCCTGCGCTGCTCGAGCCGATCATGCACGTCGAGGTCTATGCGCCCGAGCAGTACTCCGGCGACTTGATGGGTCATCTAAGCTCGCGGCGCGGGAAAATCAGCGGGAGTGAGACGCGCGGCAGTGGCGTTATCGTGAAAGCGCTGGTGCCGCTGTCGGAAATGTTGAGCTATGCGAATGAACTCACATCGATGACGCAGGGACGCGGAACGTATTCAATGGATTTTTCCCATTACGATTTCGTGCCGAACGAGCTGGCAGAAAAGGTGATCGCGCAGCACAAACCGCACGCGGAAGGTGAAGAAGCAGAGGGAGTGTCGGCCTAGCCGGCGCGTCGCGCTCGTCTACTGGCCGGCTTGGACGCGCGAGTCGTCTGCCGGCGACCTCTTCGCCAAGGGTTGTTTCGAACTGTTTGTATTTGCGGCGTGGTAGGTATTGGAACTGCCGCTCATCGCCGGGCAGCCGTACCCAAGGCACGGTCCTGTCGCGCGCATCATGCACCCGCCGAGAAACACCGCAAAAAACAGCGCTAGCGCCGCACTGAAAACCGTTTTCATTCCTTCACCTCGATGCAAATGCGGAGAGCGGGGACGCTCCTGAGATTGTCGCATGCAAGAGCCGCCCACGTGTGCATTTTCCGACTCGCATCTTTGGCGAACGTCAAGCGAATAAGCATGCTACCAAGGCCGGCGAGAACTATCACGCGGTCGCATTCGGAGCGCTGGGCGATGCGGTTCGTGAGAGGCGTGGAAGGAAGAAGCCAGTCATGCGCTTGTGCTCCTCGAACGCTTGACCAAATTCGCCTTTGAGCAGCTTTTCCTCGCGCAGCGCTTTCCAGCTCAGCCCGCCGAGCACGATGAGAAAGGCAATGATCGCCGCGTAATGCCCGTCGGCCAAAAGGGTGCCCGCAAGCCCCACCAGAATCCCTGTGTAGATCGGGTGGCGGATCCGCGAGTAGGGGCCGGTGCGAATGAGTTGGTGGTCAGCGCGAATCGAAACCGAGCCGCTCCAGTAACGCCCGATGTGCTGGCGCGCCCAGATCGAGAATGCCAGACCGATGCAAGTTATAGCGGCGCCGAGTTCAAGGACCGCCTGATTATGTGGTGCGAACCGGCGATTTAGAATCCCGAGATACGAGCCGGGTTGGAAGAGCAGCTCGAATGCCGCAATCATCAGGACCCAGCGCACCACCCATTCATAGATGGGCTCGCGCCGCTTCATTGGATTGACTCGCGTTGCCGCAACGAGCCACCAGATGATCCAGACGACCCATGCCGTTCGTATGATATTTCCGGGAGTCAACTCGAACACTCCTAACCCACGACCTGGCAAATCTGAGACCACCCCACAAATGCGAAGGGCGGACCATGCGAAGGGTTCGGATGTACGCCGCTCAAGGCACAAACGGCTGTGGTGATCCGAGGTTTTCGAACCGCCTACTTCTTGTACGTCGGATGCAGCCAAAATCTTTCAGCATTCCACGTTCGTTCGCATCCTAACACCCGGGTGGCCGCGTTACCAAAATGGCGCTTGCGGCGAAAGGCCCAATTGCGTCAAGCTTCCGGCGTTATGAAAAAGAGCAACCAGTCTAAAACGTTAAGGAATGCGACTCTGGCCATTCACGCGGGCGAAACGCACTCGGGCGTGAATGGGCCGGTTGTCACGCCCATCACGCGCACGTCGAATTTCACGTTTGCGAATGCGGCAGAAATGAAGCGCTGGGCCGAAGGAAAGAGCTCGGCCTACATCTACACCCGATATGCGAACCCGACCCTCGAAGTCGCGGAAAAGAAAATTGCAGCACTGGAGAGGGCCGAAGCGGCAGTCGTATCGGCCTCGGGAATGGCTGCGATTTCAAGTGCGCTGCTGGCTGTCTTGAAGGTGGGGGATGAGCTGATCGCATCGCGCCAGGTGTATGGCGGCACGTACCGGCTGATGCGCGATCTGTTCCCTCGATTCGGGATTACGGTTCGGCACGTCGAAGCAGACCTGGCCGGAATCGAGCGGCTGGTGACGCCTCGTACGAAGGCATTGTATGTGGAGACGCCGACGAATCCCACGCTGCGTGTTGTTGATCTTCGGAAAGCCGCCGAATTCGCGAAGGAGTGGGGACTAGTCTCTGTCGTTGACAACACGATTGCGAGCCCCGCGTTGCAAAAGCCGATCGAGATGGGATTCGATATGGTGGTGCACAGCGCGACAAAATCCCTGGCCGGCCATTCAGACATCGTTGCCGGTGCCACTGCGGGCAGCCGCGCGCTGATGGACAAGGTGCGAAGCAACATCATTTACCTGGGCGGTTCAATGGACCCGAGCGCCGCGTTTCTGTTGACCCGAGGAATTAAGACTTTGGAGCTGAGAGTCGAACGGCAGTGCAAGACCGCCATGGAAGTGGCGAAATTCCTGGCGCGGCACCCAAAGGTGAGCCGCGTGCACTATCCAGGTCTGCCTTCGCATCCGGACCATGCGTTGGCAAAACGACAGATGCGGGGATTCGGGGCATTGCTCTCTTTCGATTTGAAGGGTGGGTTAAATGCGGCGCGGCGGTTCTGTGACCGGGCGCGCTTGTTTTTGTTGGCAGCGAGTCTGGGCGGGGTCGAGTCGCTGGTGATCCTGCCGATCTACACGTCACATTACAATATGTCGCTCAATGAACTGCGCGCCGCAGGAGTTGAACCCGGTACAGTACGCGTCTCGATCGGGCTGGAGGACCCGCAGGACCTGATCGAGGACTTGCGGCATGCACTCGCTTGAAAGCGCCGAAGACTCCCGTATTGAAGACGACCACCGGTTCATCGTAGAATCCCGGTAAACCTTTACGGAAACGCGCGATGCACCGGACCCTAGCCCTTTCGGTAATCATCCTCGCCGCATCTCTGACACTCAGCTTACAAGCCATGGGGCAAGGCCGCCCCGGTGGAGCACCCACTGCTCCGCAAAGGCCGACGCAACCAACCAACGAATCACCAATCAACGTCTTCGGCGGAGGCGGCGCGTCAATCACCGTGCGGGTCGGGGGCGAAGATGGCCTAATGCTTGATGAGGAAGCGCTGGTGAAGCTGTCGAGTCCCATGAATGCCATGAATCTGTGGCGTACGACGCAGGACCGGTCTGAAGTGACGTTCACAGACGTTCCATTGGCGGATTATCAGATCGAGGTGAGCGCTGCCGGCTACGAGACGAAAACGGAAGATGTTTCTGTTTACTCTGCAAATGAAAACTTCGCTGTGTTTGTTCGATTGCGTAGCAGTGGCGCTGGCGATGCGGTTGGGCTTCCGGGCCAGGTGCTGGTTGGGAGAGCGCGCTCCGAGGCACAAAAAGGCATCGCCGACCTGAATGCGGGCAAGTTGAAGGACGCCCAGAAGCACCTTGAGAAAGCATACAAAATCGCCCCGGGCAATGCGGATCTCAACTACTTGATGGCAATCCTCAGCTCACGGAGCAACCAGACACCCGAAGCTGAAACCTATTTGAAGAAAGCAATCTCGATAAACAGCAAGCATGTGCGCGCGCTTACCATGTTGGGCGAATTACGTTTGCGGCAAAAGGATTACAAGGAAGCTATCGATAGCCTGAAGCAGGCGGTCTCAACGAACCCACAATTCTGGATGGCACACTGGCTGTTGGCCCAGGCTTATTTGCAGGATAGCGATTTCGAGCAGTCACGCGAGCAGGCCGAAGAAGCCATTCAAAAAGGCAAAGGAGAAGCCGGCGCTGCCGAACTGGTGCTAGGGCAAGCACTGGCCAATCTCGGAAAGTTAAAAGAAGCTGAGAAGGCGTTCGAGACGTTCCTGGCGAAGAGCCCGAACAGCCCAACGGCGGGGTCTGTGCGGGGTTGGATCGCCCAGCTACAAAACGCCGATAAGCCGAAGTACCAGGAAGCATCAGCACCAATGAAAGCAGCACCGTCGAATGTCCTGCCACTGGCAATTATCGCAACTTCGGCTGATGCCGGTATTTCGATACCCACCTGGCATCCGCCGAGTGTGGATGACGAGAAATTACCGCTGGCGGAAGGAACCGTCTGTCCGGCGGCCAAAGTGATCGCGGGCGCGGGTCGAAGCGCCGAACAGCTGGTCGATAGCATCAGTCGATTCGAGGCAACCGAGCAAGTGACCGACCAAGAGCTGGACGTCCTGGGGAAGCCGGAGGCGACTGCAACGCGCAAGTTCGACTATATGGCGTCTATCTCCGCATTGGGCTCCGGCAGCCTGCTCGTAGACGAATCTCACGTGCCGTTATCCGATCAGGGAGACTTTCCGGATCACATCACCGCGCGAGGTCTTGCTGCGCTGGCGTTGGTTTTTCACCCCGCATTGCGGGGTGATTACGACATGACCTGCGAGGGGTTGGGGCAATGGAAGGGCCGCGCGACTTGGCTGGTTTATTTTCGGCAACGACCGGACCGCCCCAATCGTTTTTTGGAGTACGAGTTCACAAATGCGTCGTATTCGGTTGCTTTAAAGGGACGCGCGTGGATTGCCGCGAACAATTTTCAGATCGTCCATTTGGAAACGGATCTTCTCCACCCGATGCGTCAGATCCAGTTGCTGAATCAACACCAAGCGGTCGACTACGAGCCTGTGTATTTCCAAACCAAAAGAGTGGAACTATGGCTCCCCCAAAAAGCGGAGATCTATTTCGATTTTCGCCGCCATCGTTACCATCGCAGCGACAGCTTCGCTGATTTCAAGCTGTTCTCGGTGGCATCGAGCGAAAAAATTGCGTCGCCGAACACACCCACCACGCCAGACGAGAAACAGCCCCCTCCCCGATAGTAACGCGCCGATCACTCGACCCGATCAAGAGATCAATAGCTGCTCGAAGCGGCGAGGATGCTGGCGACTGTAGCTACGTCGATCGAAGCGGGCTCTTTCAAAACGATTTCGAATGGCCAGCCCGCGTCAAAAAGCACTGTTTCGCCATTGGCACCGTGGTGGCCCAGTAGAAGTACGGCCACGAGGCTGGCCACCATGATGCTCACCGCGATTCCTATCGCAGTCCCGAAGTGGGAATGCATTTGTGGCAACGACGGAGGGGGTGGGAAAGGGCCTTGTTGTGCAACGGCAAAATCGACGTACGGTCCGCTCCCGGGATCTACGGGCATGTCGGCGATCGGGTTTGGCCCAGCGGTAGCTGGATAAGAGCTGTCCGCTTTTTCTTGTGATTTTTCGCCCGCGATTGGAACTGTGTAACCGTTCGCAAAAAGAAGCTTGTTAAAGCGCATATCGACGGTCGGAGCGCGCTTATTCACCTTCTCGATCACTCCGTCTAAATACGTACCCACAGGGATCACTGTCTGCGCACCGACGGTGACCGGAAACGTGGTGACTGCACGGACCGAGTCGCCAGGACGCGCCTTCGAGGTGATCTGCGTCACGAGCTTCGCTGGAATTATTGTGTCTGCTGGGATGGTGATAGTAGCGGTCTGATCCGACGGCCCCTGGGACAAGGCCTTGGCAGCCTGGCCCCCAGGACCAGTTGCAGGCAATTGCGCGTAGCACGACGAAGCAGAAAGCAGGATAACAAGGATCATCACTCGCATGCACCCCTCCTGTGTGCACGGAGGCTGAGCACCATGGCCGCTCAGCCCCATGCAATGTGACTTACCGAAAGTACAAGGCGAATGTCTGGCCCGCGAAACGAATCGAATCGACAACGCGCGAACCGTCGGGATTGGTTCGGAAGCTTGTTGTGTTCGCGGGCGAAGTGCCACTTAAAATTACGAATTGCGCCGGCACCTGCGCTACAGGACCGGTGCTCGTGGCGACCTGAACTTGCACGGATGGTCCGCGCCCAGTCCAGCTAGCTTCGTAATCGCCGGGCGAGAACTCTCTGCCATCAATGAATGCAGAAGTGTTGAGCCGGAAGGCATCTTTGTGTATTTGTTCCTTCCCGTGCGGAATGACGACGGGAAGTGCTGGGCACGAGGTTCCTGGAGTGCCTAAGGTTCCAGGCGTACCGGGAATTATAGTGTCCGGCGTGCCGGGAATGCCCGGAGTACCCGGTATAACTATGTCCGGCTGGCCTGGGCCTCCGGGGATCACAGTGTCCGGGGTTCCCGGAGTCGCTGGGGTGCCGGGGATCACGGTGTCCGGCGTACCGGGTGTGCCAGGCGTACCGGGCGTGGGATGACACTCAACTGCAGATGCTGCAACTCTGGGCGATTTGCTTTTTTGCGTGGCCGAAGCGACTCTGCGAGCATCGACCGCAAGCGAGACCTGGATGATCATCTGTAACTGGGCACCGCTATCCAGCAAGACTGTGCTATCACGGCCGACTTGAACGTAGGCCGTAGCAACGGCCGGAATCACATCCAGAGGCAGCGTCTCGTGGACGGGCGCGTTAGGGAGCGTAATCGCGTAGCCGTTCGCAAAGACGATCTTCTCAAACGAGATCTGAAGGCTGGCGTGCGGCGAAAACACGCCAGGCCGCGTCAGTGAATCGATCCGACCGGCCACGTATGTACCCGGCGGAATCGCCATCTGACTATCCACAGCGACCGGGAAGACGGTTTGCGCATAGACGGGGTCACCCGGTTTGGCAGTTTTTGCCCAAATCGGACTCGTCAGAGCAAGGTCGACCGGCGTTCCGGCCGGAACAACGATGAGGCCTACAGTTTGGGCAGTGTCGACCTGGGTTGAGCTCTGCGAGCTGGGCTTATCTGAGGTGACCTGAGCCGGGGAAATACTTGCTACCAGCAATACCGCGAGAAAGATTCGAGCCATCATGGCCTACTCCTCCTTCCATTCAAAGGGGAGTAACTGACACTAAGAGGGACGCAACGGACAGCGCACAGGTTTCACCCAGTGCCGCCCTATGCCGTGACTAAGAATGGGGGGCACATGGAAAGTTCCATTGACGGCGGCGCGAGTAGTTTTTACCATTTGATGTCCCTGCAATGGGGACCGGGCGG
This sequence comes from Candidatus Acidiferrales bacterium, assembly GCA_036279175.1. GTDB lineage: Bacteria > Acidobacteriota > Terriglobia > Acidiferrales > UBA7541 > Palsa-295. Next base: position 27,506 of record DASUJR010000004.1, read on the forward strand.
CGCACGGCCCAGCGGCGCCTGAGCGACAGCCGACATTCGGCGAATCACGGGCAAACAAGCAGACGCCTGACATGAGACACCGCGCGACATTCTGGGTCACGCTGGCGGCAGGAGTGGTATTCACCGCCGGGTGCGAGCAAACAGCAGTCAAACAGGTGCGTGTCTCGCCTCCGGCGCCGGCTCCTCAGCCGGCCGCGCAGATCATAAGGGAACCGTTACCTCTATCCCTTGGCGCGATTGCTTTCGTTCCGCTCCAAGAGGATCCTCGTCCCGCAATCGACATTCTCATCGCAGAAGTGCGCGATGCATACGAGACGGGCCAAACGCAATATCAAGCCGGGAATACTGACGCAGCAAAGGCGGATTTCGAGCGCGGGAGCAACCTTATCCTGGCGAGCGGGTTCCAGGTCGACTTCGACCCTCAGCTTTCCGATCTGTTTGACAAGATCGGCGAGGCAATGCACAAGTACGAACTGGATGAGACGCAGAGCACAGAACAAGAGGAGGCAGAGACACCCAGCAATCCGGCTCCGATCGACGAGATCGCGGATCTGACGCTGCCTCCCGGCGATCCCCGGCTCGCGCATGCTGCCGAAAATGAATTGATGCGCGTCTCGCACGATTTGCCCCTGACGGTAAACGGGTCTGTATTGCAGTACCTGAGCTTTTTCACCACGCCCCGCGGAAGAGAAATCGTTCAACACGGGCTCAGCCGGGCAGCTCGTTACAAGCTGATGATCCAGTCGGTATTAAAGCAGGAAGGCGTTCCGACTGATCTGATCTATCTGGCGCAGGCAGAAAGCGCGTTCTTGCCGGACGCGGTATCACGGGCAGGCGCCAGAGGGATATGGCAGTTCATGCCGTTCCGCGGCGAGGAATACTCCCTGGACCGCAGCTATTGGGTGGACGAGCGAAGTGACCCCGAAAAAGCTACGCGGGCCGCAGCCGAGCACTTGCGTGACCTGTACGACATGTTCGGCGATTGGTACTTGGCAATGGCCGCGTACAACTCCGGTCCCCTAAACGTGTCGCGCGCGATCGAGCGGACCGGTTACGCGGACTTCTGGAAGCTCGAACAGCTTCACGCGCTACCTAGACAGACGGAAAACTACGTGCCGATCATCATTGCCCTGGCACTGGTGGCGAAGGATCCAGTCATGTACGGCATTCAGGTTGACCCGCAAGCGCCTGAACCTGTGGATGCCATCACACCGGGAA
>DASUJR010000005.1:0-6699 GCA_036279175.1 Candidatus Acidiferrales bacterium
AGCGTGGTGTCATTCGAGACGCTGCTGCCTAATCGGCCGGCCTATAGGGGCGTGCTGAGGTGGTGGGTCCGGTCGAGAATTTAAGCGATCGAAACCTGCTTCCTTTGGTAAACACGGCTCTCTCCAGTTTATCTGTGGCCCCGCTACTGCATTACCCGGATAGACTGTCCGATTAAGATAAGTTGAGATAAGGTGACGTGTCAGCGCGACGTAATCAGAAGTGTTTGCCCCAAGAGTATTCCTCAGACACGCCCTCCGCAGGCAGATAAGAAGATGACGGAAATCAGAGAGGAGCACCTGGCCGGTGATCCGCCGTTCCCACCGGGCGGGGCTGCAAAGACGGCGGCGGCAGGGTCGCATCGTCTGCAATTGTACGTTGACGACGAGAGTCTGGCGGAGCAGGCGGGGCGGTCGTTAAAAGCCGCGCTTAGCGAGGGCGGAGCCGCCGTCGTAATCGCGACGCTACGGCACCGCGAAGGCATTCTTCGGCGCCTTGTCGACTACGGCATCGACGTGGATGGCGCCCTTGGACGAGGGCGAATCCTTCTAACCGATGCCGCCCAAACGCTGTCGCACGTGACGACGAATGGGCTGCCGGAGTGGGCGCTCTACGACCAGTGGATGACCGCCCAGATCGCGCATGCCCGAACAGCCTGCGGAGCCGGGAAAATTGTCAATGCCGGGGCCGCTCCCATCGCAATTTTCAGCGAGATGCTGGCGTTGCTCCTCGAGGGCGGGAACCGCGAAGCTGTGTTGCGCCTTGAACGGTTCGGAAACCGGATTTCGGAGAGCAATTCCGTGCGTGTTGTTTGTCTTTGCCCGATTGAAGCATTTAAGCGCGAGAAAGATGCGAAGACGTTCCTGAAGATCTGTGGCGAACACTCGGCGGTTGGTCCCGATTCGGAAGCGGGAATCGTATCGGGAGGCGAAAAGTCTCGCGCGATGACCTTTTTCAACCAGAGCATGCGAGCTGTGCTCGCCGAACTCGGACTCCGGCGCAACGAGCAGCGGTTCCGGCTGTTCGTCGAGGCAGTGCAGGATTACGCGCTGTTTCTGCTCGATGCCGATGGCCGCGTCAGCACGTGGAACAAGGGCGCACAACGAATTAAGGGATATGAGGCGCACGAGATCATCGGCAAGCATTTCTCGATTTTTTATCCGGAGGCGGACGTTCTGGCCAACAAGCCGCAGTTGGAACTGGAAAGTGCGGCGAGAGACGGCCGGTTCGAGGACGAGGGCTGGCGCGTTCGCAAAGACGGCTCCAAGTTCTGGGGCAACGTGATCATCACGGCTCTTCGCGACGAAAATGGCGTCCTGTATGGGTTCGGCAAGGTGACCCGCGATTTCACGGAGCGGATGCTGGCGCAAGAAGCGCAGCGCGATGCCCATCGGAAGTTGGAAGAGTCGGAGAAGTCGCTGCGGGAGCTGTCGCTTCACCAGTTTCGGACGCAGGAAGAGGAGCGTCGGCGGATCGGGGTCGAACTGCACGACAGCCTCGGTCAGAATCTTTCGTTTTTGAAGATCACGCTGGATTCGATGCTATCGCGGATGAATGGCGATCGCGGGAATCCGGTCGGGCAGACCCTGACAGAGTGCGCGGCGGTTGCCGAAGAGGCGATCAAAGAAGTTCGTACCATCTCCTATTTGCTCTATCCGCCGATGCTGGAGGAAATGGGACTGAAGTCCGCAGCATCGTGGTATATCGACGGCTTCGCGCAGCACAGCGGCATCGACACACGGTTCTCGGTTTCTCCTAATTTAGGGCGGCTCTCGCGCGACATCGAAACGGCTGTGTTCCGCGTTTTGCAGGAAGCGCTGACAAACGTTCATCGCCACTCGAACAGCGCCACCGCCAGCGTGCGGATTGCGATACGAGACGGCGACCTGGAACTTGAGGTGAGCGACGAGGGGAAGGGTATCGTAGCGTCTGCGCCGGGCAAGCCTGAACGCGATTGGACGCGATCGCCGGGCGTCGGACTGCGCGGAATGAGCGAACGCATGCGTCAGCTGGGCGGCAAACTCGAACTGATGCTTACTCCCGTGGGAACCACTGTCAGAGCTACACTTCCTATTAAAGCTGAAGTGTCCCAACCGGCAGTGAAGGCGGCTACAACGGGCGGGGCTTAGCGTCTCAGCAATCTCATTCGATCGCGAAAGCCGGCCGCTTCTGCTTATACAGCTCGCGAGAGTGCGCTTGTGCTTCCGGTAGCTCTGTCGCGCTTGACTTCTGCCCTCCCGGCCGGTACCGTACGATTGAATTCCGGAGTTGCAGCATGCGCATCATTGTTTCCCTCCAATAGCTAGCGGCTGTCGTTTGCCGCACGTATCGTTCGCGCGGCCTCGCTCGTTTTTATCGAGCCTGGGCTAGTGCTCTCTTCCCTGATATTCCACCCTAATCGTGTTGTTTTGGCGGTGCGTTGCGTCTAAAGGAAGGCTCGCATGCCAGATTTTGCTCTTGAAGTGCAAGACCTTGGTAAGACGTACCGGGCGACGCGCGGCCGTTTGGGCCGCGACACCGGAGTCATCCGCGCGATCGACCACTTGAGCTTCGCCGTTCCCCGCGGGGCGATTTTCGGCTTGCTGGGCCCGAACGGCGCCGGGAAAACGACGCTCTTGAAAATTCTGTCGACGCTTTTGAGGCCGACGAGCGGCCGCGTTTCTATCGAAGGGATCGACGCGCTTGCGAAACCGCTCGATGTCCGCCGCCGAATCGCGACGGTGATTCAGGAAACCGCCGTGGAGATGTTTCTCAGCGTGCGCGACAACCTGCTCACCTTCGCGCGGTTTCACGGCATCGACAGCGACGAAGCGCGCCGCCGCGCCGGCCGCGTCATCGAGCTCTTCGGCCTGGGCGGCGAGCTTGAGCGCAAAGTCCAGGATCTTAGCGGCGGCTTCAGGCGTCGAGTGCAGGTAGCGAAAGCGTTCATGGTGAACACGCCGGTTCTGTTTCTCGACGAATTCTCAACCGGCATGGATCCCATTCTGAAGCGGTCGGTGATGGAGTCGCTGCGGGAAGAAAACTCGCGGGGGAGGACGATCGTTTTGACCACGCAGATCCTGAGCGAAGCGGAAGAACTGTGCGACGACATTTTGATCCTGAACAAGGGCCGCCAGGTCGCGCGCGGGAATATGAACGACCTGAAACTGCTCTCGCAGGGTATGTATGAGCTTGTGCTGACGTTCGACGTTTTGCCGGCCCGGATTGAGGCCGAAATCGCGGCACTGAATCCGATCCGTTCGCACGTGAGCGGCAACACGATTGAACTGTCCGTCAAGACAGAGGATGCGGGCGCGATCGAACTGGTGGGGCGGCTGGCGAAACTTGGGCGCGTCCTGCACGTTGAGATTCGCGGCGCCAGCCTGGAAGACATTTTCGTCGAGCTGACTTCGAATGGATAGCTGGTTTCGCTCTGCCGTGCGGTTCGAGGGTGGAATCGAAGACGAGCACGCAGGTGTAGCGACGAGGAGAAAACGATGGCCGCAATGACTGCGATGTTGTATCGCGAAAGCAAAATCCGCGCGACGAACGTCACATTCATGTTCTGGGATTTTTTGTACCCGCTGTTCAATCTGCTTGTTTTCGGAGTAGGACTCACGGCGGCGTTCGGCTCGCCTCACTCAACCGAAGGCGTCGATTACAACTCGTTTTTTCTCGCGGGCGTGCTCGGTATGGCGAGCTTCGCCATAGCGTCGAACAGCGCCTGGTCGTTCTTTCTAGACCGCGATAACGGAATCTTCTACGAGATGCTCACCTACCCGATGAGCCGCGCGGAATATCTGCTCGGGAAACTCGTCTTCAACATCGGGATCGCCGTGGTGCAGGCGGCCCTCACGATTGGCGTCGGGGCGGCAGTGCTCGGAATTTCGCTGCGGTTCGATCTTTTCGGGGCGCTCGTAGCAGGAATCGTGATCGGCACGGCCGGCTGGTTCTTCTTCTACACGATTCTTGCGCTGAAAATCCGCCGCAACGACGTGTTCAACAGCGTCACGTCAGCATTGTATTTCGTGTTTCTGTTTTTCAGTTCGATGTTCTACCCGCTTACACCGCTGCCAAAACTGCTGCGCTGGGTTGCGATGGCGAATCCGCTGACTTGGGAAATTGACTTGCTGCGCTACGGTTCGATCGGGCTCGGGCACCCGCGCCAGTTGCTCATCGAGACCGCCGGATTTGTTGCATTCGCTATCGCGTGCTTTGCTTTTGCCATCCACTCGTTGCATCAGGAATAGAGACGAGCGTTCGATGATTTGATTTAAGTCCGAGACACTTCGTTTTCCGTGAAGGGATTTTTCTGGTCGTTTAGGGCAGGCGCGTTTCACGCCGGTGTCGCCAACCCCGGCGAAAATGCAACGAGCTGGTCAAGTTTAGCGCGGGCCGCGCCGGTGTCGATCGACTCAGTGGCGAGCTGAACTCCTTCGCGGAAGCTTGCCGCCCTTCCAGCGGCCACGAGTGCCGCGCTGGCATTCGCGAGAACGATATCCCGATACGGCGTGTGTTCGCGATAGAGCAGCGAGCGTCCGAAGATTTTGTGGATGATTTCCGCGTTCGTCTTTGCATCACCGCCACGAATCGCTTCAAGCGGCGCGCGCTTCAGGCCGAAATCCTCCGGAACCACCGAGTGATTGCGAACCGAGCCGTCGCGCAGTTCCGAAACGTACGTTTCGCCGGACAGCGAGATTTCATCGAGTCCGTCTTCGCCGTGCACGACGAACGCTCGCTTTACCCCAAGCTGGCCTAGAGCCTGAGCCATCAGTTCCGTCACGCCAGGATCGTAGACGCCGACGACCTGCGCGGACGCTCCCGCGGGATTCGTAAGCGGCCCCAAAAGATTGAAGACCGTGCGGATTTTCAGCTCGTGCCGGACCTTCGACGCGTGCCGCGTGGCTGAGTGCATTAGAGGTGCAAACAGGAATCCGATTCCTACCTGCTCGATGCAGCGCGCGACCGCCTCGGGCGGGAGATCGATGCGCACGCCGAAATGTTCGAGCACGTCCGCCGAGCCGCACAACGATGAATGCGAGCGGTTCCCGTGTTTGGCCACGCGCACGCCCGCTCCCGCTACAACGAATGCGGTTGCGGTGGAAATATTGAACGTGCCGCGAGCGTCGCCACCGGTGCCGCATGTATCGACGAGCGCCTCCTCGGCGATGGGGTGGCTACCCGGAAAAATTCGAGGGGCATGCCTTCGTATGGCGGTGGCAAATCCGACCACTTCGTCGACGGTTTCACCTTTGAAGCGCAGCGCGGCGAGGAATTGCGCGATCTGCGGCTCGGGAACTTGCCCGGCCAGAATGTTTTCCATCGCGAGTTCGGCTTCGAGACGCGAAAGGTCATCGCCGTTCATCGCGAACGCGATCGCGCCGTCCAGTGGACCGGGCGAAACCCAGAAATTTGCGCTGCTCGGATTCTCCGGCGACCCTGACGTGTCCCAGGTCCGCATCACTCTTGCCGCCGCGCGACTCTCTTCGCGCGTCATCCCCTTCATGTAGAGCCCGACGGCAACGGCCGCGAGCTGGGTGGCGCTGACTTGTCCTGATTGGAACTCGGCGGTCAACGCCGCGAGTTCCGCGTGCGACAGGTCTTCTCCCGACAGCAATTTTTCCAGCGCCGGCTGAATCATGGGTTGTTTGGCCCGCCCCTGCTATCCGCGAAAAATCCGATATATGGTGAGCAAGACTCCGACTCCCCCAACGGACAAAAGGAGAAGCCCTGTAAATTGGGTGAAGCAGCGCGAGCGCGGCGTCATCGGTTCCGGCTGGATAGGATTCCTGCCAAGTGTGATGAACTGCTGTTGCCTGGGTATAAACCCGCTGCGTGCCCTGCGCAGGTAAACGATTCCATTGATGATTAAGGCGACGGCCAAAATTGGCTCGAAAATGCTGTAACCGCTCATGTGAGACTCGCTTGCTCCGTTCAGTAGTTCCAAGTAAACTGATTCGTTTTCTGCGACAGATTCTAGCATCAGTTCATTGCACTCTTCAGCGGTAGCCGTAAATCCGGAGCAATCATGAAGATTCATGAATATCAAGCGAAGGCGATCCTTGCGAAGTTTGGAGTTCCTGTTCCGAGAGGCGAAGTAGTGTTTACGAAAGAGGATGCACGCTCTGTGGCGGGCCGTTTGGGCACGAAAGTGGTTGTCGTCAAGGCCCAGATTCACGCCGGCGGGCGCGGCAAGGCGGGTGGCGTGAAACTGGCCAAATCGGTTGACGAGGCGGAATCGCTCGCCGAACGCATCCTTGGCATGAAGCTGGTTACGCCGCAGACGGGCGAAGAAGGGCGCGTCGTTCGCAGGCTGTTGATCGAAGAGGGCCTGGACATCAAGCGCGAGCTGTACGTAAGCATTCTCGTTGATCGCGCCTCGGGCATGCCCGTGTTCATGGCCAGTGCCGCGGGCGGCATGGAAATCGAGGAGGTGGCAAAAACGAATCCCGGAGCAATCCTGCGTGAAACGATTCCACTCGCGATCGGCGTGCAACCTTATCACGCGCGCAAGATCGCGTTCGGCCTTGGTCTTCCCGCAGAAATGGTCCCTGTGGCGACAACGTTTTTCCAGTCGCTCTACCGCGCTTTCATCGAGACGGACGCGTCGCTGCTGGAGATCAATCCGTGTGTGGTGACCGGCGATGGGCGGTTGGTCGCTCTGGACGCGAAGGTGAATTTCGACGACAACGCGCTCTATCGGCATGCGGAGTTCAAAGAAT
>DASUJR010000006.1:0-19273 GCA_036279175.1 Candidatus Acidiferrales bacterium
GTGCTGTTGGAGGAGCTGGGTCATGATTCGTTCGAAATCTACCGGGCGGCTACGACGTATGCGGCGTTTTTGAATTATGCGTTCGATCGCGAAACGGGGCACTTCCGCAATTTTTTGAGCTTCGATCACCGCTGGCTCGACATTGAGGGCTCGGACGATTCCGTGGGGCGTGCAGCGTGGGCGGTGGGCGCTTGTATTGGGCGAACGAAACGGCGGGCCTTTCACTCCTGGGCGGCACAATTATTGGAGCCCGCCGTAAACTCCGTGGCAGAGACGACTTCGCCACGGGCGTGGGCATTTGCACTGATTGGCATTCACGAGTATCTTCGGCGGATGAGCGGTGACCGGCTGATGAATCAGCATCGCGACATGCTCACCACACGACTCATCGAACTGTTTGAACAGAACGCCAGCGACGACTGGCCGTGGTTCGAGCCGAAGGTTACCTACGACAACGCCAAATTGCCCCACGCGCTAATTCTCAGCGGACGATGGACGAGCAATTCGCAGGCAATGGAGATCGGACTTCGTACGTTGCGGTGGCTGGCCGATATCCAACGCGCGCCGGGGGGCCACTTCCGCCCAATCGGTTCCGAGGGCTTCTATGCGCGGGGCCAGCAGGCGGCCCAGTACGACCAGCAGCCGCTGGAAGCACAATCGATGGTATCGGCGTCGATCGAGGCCTATCGGGCTACCACGGACACGTACTGGCTGGATCAGGCCCGATTGGCATTCGAGTGGTACACCGGTCGCAACGATTTAGGACTGCCAGTTTGCGACGCGAGTTCCGGCGCCTGCTGCGACGGACTGCATGCGGACCGGGTAAATCAAAACCAAGGCGCCGAATCGACCTTGGCATATTTGTTGGCACTTGCTGAAATGCAGCTTTTGGAAAACTCGCTCACGGCATTTCGCAAAGCGTCGCCAGCCACTGTCGCGGCAAAGTGATTGCATCGTTGCTGGAATCAGCCGCGAGGGCATCCGTGGTGAGCTCCAGGATTCCGGATCGAATTCGCAGGTACTTTGTTGATCATTCGATTCTGGGTACCGGGCTCGGTTCGACGGTGATAAATCGCCCCGCTCGCTACACTCGGCTTGGAATTACTCTAGAATGGAGTCTCGGACGTATGTTGACCCTAACTCACCGCCGGAGCACGGCAAGCAGCGGAGTTTTGAACTATGCTGCAAATATGGAGCCGGTCATGGAGCTTAAGCGGACGGACATTATCATCAAACCCAACAATGCGCGGGTCTTGGTGCGTCCGTTCGAATTCGCGGATTCCCAGCGGGCCTTCCGGATTGTGGCGCGGATCATGTCGCTTTCGGAAGTGGAAGTGGACAGGCTCGTAGCCGATCTGTTTACCGAGTTCCATGGTCGGCATCAGAAAGCGCGCCAATTCATTCTGCGTCGCTTCGAGTATGCTCGCCAATTCCTGCTAACCGATGCACCGGCGAGCGAGAATCGGCAGTTATTAATTGGAGCGTATTTCACTCAGGAATATGCCCTTGAGTCGGCGGCGCTGTTCAACCCATCGATGGTTTGGCATCCGGACCAGACGAACTTGCCGGCGGGCGCCAAGCGTTTCATCCTGAGCCTGCGGGCCACCGGTGAAGGGCACGTCTCGTCGATCACTTTCCGTTCAGGCATCGTCGATAGCGATTGCAAGATTGTGCTCGACCCGACGCCGCGGTTTGTGGCGACTCCGGAAATGGAAACGAGCACGCTGTATGAAAAGGGTTTATTTCAGCGCAAGCTCGTCGAGCTGGGCTTCGCGAATGGGTTTGTCGAGCAGGTCATGACGCTCGTCGATGAATCATTTACGTTCGACCAGTTGAACGCGGCGGTAAGCTCGGTGCGGCGGCAAAACCGAATGCGCGCGAACGAGTTCGATGTGGTCGCCAACGCGATGACCGCGTTGGCGAAGTCGAACTATGAGTTCCGCTTTTCCGCGGATCAAAGCCTTCCGGAGCGAGCCATTTTTCCCTATTCGCCCTCGCAGCTGAACGGCATTGAAGACGCGCGGTTCGTTGAATTCCACGATGACGATGGCTCGGTGCGCTATTATGGTACCTACACCGCGTTTGACGGCCGCGTTACTCTGCCCGAGTTGCTAGAAACCGATGATTTCCTGCGATTCCGCCTTAGCACTCTTAACGGACCGGAGGTCCGCAACAAGGGCCTGGCATTGTTTCCACGGAAGATCGATGGCTATTACGCAATGCTTTCGCGCCAAGACGGCGAAAACATTTACGTCATGTACTCCGATATGCTTCATTTCTGGTATACGAAGCAGCTCATCGCCAAGCCAACTTATCCGTGGGAGTACGTTCAATTGGGCAACTGTGGCTCGCCCATCGAGACGGAAGCCGGCTGGCTCGTGTTGACGCATGGCGTCGGGCCGATGCGCAAGTACTCCATGGGCGCGTTCTTACTCGACTTGGCCGATCCGACGCGCGTTATCGGACGACTGGCCGAGCCTCTCCTAGCCCCGAACGAAAATGAGCGCGAAGGCTACGTGCCAAACGTCGTGTACAGCTGTGGCGGATTGATTCACAACGGTCAGCTCATCATTCCCTACGCGATGAGCGATTACGCCAGCACGTTTGCGACCGTGCCGGTAAATCAACTTCTCGACCGAATGAAAGCCGTATGAGCGGGCGATCCGGTCGTCATCGTCGTCGAATTACTCCCTTCGTTTGCAGCAGTCGTATCGACTGCGGTCGGACGTAGCGGATTTAATGCCGCGCTATTCTGCGCATAGGCTCCATGTGACCGTTGAGCCCGACGTACACTTTCCCGGCGGCATGCTGCCGCCGAACTGTCCGGATACACCGTGTCTCGTGGGACAAAACATGGGTTTGCGATCGCGTTGGAAATCAGTTCCAACTTACTGGCAAGAGCTAATCATCGCGTCGCTCTCGACGATGATGGTTTACGGGCTATCGGTGCATTACAACTGGTATGATTTTCTCCATGATAAGGTCGTAAGTTACGACCGCATGGCCGATCACGGCTATTTCCAACTCGACGAGCTGTTTGTCGTCGCTCTGTTTTTGGTTCCTTATCTTGGGCTCTTTGCCTGGCGCCGGTGGTCGGAAGCAATGGGTTTGCTCCATGAGCGTGAGCAAGACCTGGAGAAAGTTCGCGCGGCAAAAGTTCAAGCGGAAACGGCGAATCGAACGAAGAGCCAATTCTTGGCGAATATGTCGCATGAGATTCGCACGCCGATGAACGCCATCATGGGCATGACCGACCTCGTGCTCGACGGCGATTTGACTGACGAACAGAAGGAGAATCTGGCAATTGTCAAATCTTCGGCGCAGTCGCTATTGCAGGTGATCAACGACATTTTGGATTTTTCCAAGATCGAGGCGGGAAAACTGGAATTGGCGTCGACGGAGTTTAGTCTGCAGAAGGTAATTAGCGACACTGTGAAATCGCTGAGCGTGCGGGCAAATGAAAAGCGGCTGGAGCTCGCATGCCGTGTGGCGCCGAACTCGCACGATGCGCTTATTGGGGACCCCTATCGACTTCGGCAAGTGCTGGTGAATCTATTGGGGAATGCGATCAAGTTTACCCAAGAGGGAGAGATTGTGGTAAGCGCCGACACGGAGCTGGCCGAAGACGATCAGGTGCGTGTTCACTTATCCGTGCGCGATACGGGCATTGGAATATCGAACAGCGAGCAACAGCGCATCTTTGACGCTTTCACGCAGGTCGATGGATCTTCGACACGCCGGTTCGGCGGAACAGGGCTGGGGCTGGCGATCTCGACCCGCCTGGTGGAATTGATGAGCGGACACATCTGGGTCGACAGCGAGCGAGGAAAGGGAAGCAATTTCCATTTCACGGCGGTATTTCAAATCAATCAGTCCGCCGAACATTTGGAATCGCGAACTCATGCGGAATTGAAAGGCACGCGCGCTCTTATCGCCGACGACAACGCTACGAACCGCTTGATACTTGAAGAGGTGCTGACGAACTGGCAGATGAGCGTGACGAGTGTCGCTTCCGGCGAAGCGGCCTTGGCCGCTTTGCGAAACGCATCGGTGATGGGGAAACCGTTTCAGCTCGCGCTGTTGGATGCCATGATGCCAGAGGTGGATGGATTCGAAGTGGCACAGCGATGCAAATCGGACCGAGAGATATCCACGGCGACAATCATGATCTTGTCATCGGCGGATGCGGATTCGGATGCGGCTCGCTGCCGACAATTAGGAATTGCGAGTTACCTTCGGAAGCCTATTGGCACGCATGAGCTTCGCGAGGCGGTCGTGGCCGCGCTCTCAAGCATGCCGATAAAAAGAACGACAGCCGGTCCGGTGCCGACACCACTTTTGGATGGGCCTCTTCGCTGGAATATATTGCTGGCCGAGGACAATATCCTGAATCAGCGAGTGGCGGCCAGCATCTTGAAAAAGAAGGGGCACTTTGTTCAACCAGTGAATAACGGCAAGGAGGCGCTCGAAGCATTGGCGTGCGAGCGGTTTGATCTTGTGCTCATGGACGTGCAAATGCCAGAGCTGGATGGTTTCGAAGCGACTCGTGCCATCCGCCATCAGGAGGAGCAAACGGGGCAGCACATTCCGATCATTGCAATGACCGCGCACGCAATGAAAGGTGATCGTGAACGGTGCTTGGATGCCGGAATGGACGACTACCTGGCCAAGCCTGTGGAACCGAAGGCGTTGTATGCGGTGGTCGACTCGTGGGGGGCGTGGGCGAAAGAGCGCAATGGACAGCTGCTGAGTGTCGCTCGTTTTGCGTCGGAAAGGTCTGTGGAGTCTTCCGAATCGCGGGTTACGAAACTAAAAGCGCCGGAGGCGAACCAGATTGACGCCGAAGTATTTGATGTCATCGGTTTGCAGGCGCGCGTGGAAAACGACTTGGAATTACTTGACGAGATGGTCGAGCTTTACCTGTCGAGCTCGCCGCTGCTGTTGGAGGAAATCGAAACCGCGGTCGAGGAGCATAACGCCGACAAGCTGGTCCGCGGAGCCCACACGTTGAAAGGCGTGTTGCGAAATATGTGCGCGACGAATTGTGCCGACGCGGCATTTGAACTGGAGAAAGTTGGCAAATCGAACCAGTTCGATGGCGCCGGCCAATCACTGGCGACGCTGAAGAATGAATACCAGCGTCTAAACGAAGTATTGAAGGACGTGGTGAAAGGGACGACCGCATGAAGGTACTTGTTGCGGACGATGAGGTTGTGTCGCGCCGGTTGATAGAAACGTCGGTGCGGCGCTGGGGTTACGAAGTTATCGTCGCGAGCGATGGAATCGAAGCCGCGCGAATCTTGCAGCAGCCCGATGCGCCGAAATTGGCGGTGCTCGACTGGATGATGCCGGGATTGGATGGCGTACAGCTTTGCCGTCAGTTGCGCCAGCAAAACAGTAATCCGTATACGTACATCCTGCTGCTGACGGCAAAACAGACGCAGCGTGATGTGGTAAATGGCCTGGAAGCCGGCGCCGACGACTACATCACCAAGCCATTCGATCCGCAGGAGCTTCGCGTGCGGTTGCGAACGGGCAAAAGGATCTTGTTCTTGCTCGACCAGTTAACGACGACGCGGGAAGCCCTTCGGCAATTGGCGGCGCGTGATCCGCTAACTTCGCTGTGGAATCACAACTCCATCATTGAGCTGCTGAGCGGCGAGATCCAGCGCGCGCAGCGGCAAGGGACATGCGTGGGACTAGTGCTGGCGGATTTGGACAAATTCAAAGTCGTTAACGACACGTACGGGCACCTCGTCGGCGACCATGTATTGCGCCAAACGGCGACGGCACTGACGAACACGATTCGGCCGTATGACGCGGCGGGACGCCTGGGGGGCGAAGAGTTCTTGGTCATCTTGCCGGGTTGCGATCAAATGAATTCGATCAGCCATGCAGAGCGCCTGCGTGTCGCCCTGCACAGGATGGAAGTAAGCACGCCGATGGAAACACGGCTTCGTCTTAGCGCCAGTTTTGGCGTGACTGTGATCGGGCCGGATGAATACTGGGATGCCGACATGGCAATTCACATCGCCGATACAGCGATGTACGCAGCGAAATACGCGGGGCGGGACCGCGTGGAATTCGCGTCTTCGACCAGTGTTTTGCTGCCGGCGTGAGGCGGATCGGAAATCGCGGGCTTTAGGACCGGCGGCCCATTCCAGCCGGGCCCGAACGGATCCATGGTTCATTCCAGGACGACAACTGGTCGACCGGTACGCGACGACTTGGGAAGAAACAAACGACCAACGGAGAATCGGCCGGGACCGCAGATGAGAATCGGCAATAGCAGGCCAATAAGAGCGAAACAGTATTCGAAACCTAATTGTTGCATTGTGCTGTGTTGGCTCGTGCCGAGGAAGAAACCATTTTTGCCATGAACCATGGCAATCGCGCCGAGCATGATCAGAATCTGCGAGGCGGCCGAGAAGCGTGACAGGAACCCGAAGAAGACACCCACGCCACCGAAGAATTCGCCGATCGCAACAAGGTAGCCCAGTGGGCCGCCGCCAAACATCTGCACGACGGCCTTTAATCCAGGGCCGCCAAACAGGCCGAACATTTTCTGCGCACCGTGTGCCATGAAAATGACTCCGACGACGATGCGAATGAGAAGAAGAGAAACGTCGACCGCCGTGCGATCTGAGGAAGTAGTGCCGCCGTTGTTCATGCTCGTTCCTTTTCGTCTGGGCGTCGCCGTTGTTCGGCGTAGGTGACCATAATTGCGACATTATTATGGTATTGAGTGAGCCGAACAGGGAAGGCTTTGCCATTTTACGGTTTGCTGGCGGATGTGTCGCGTAAGAGGTCGCCGCTTCAAGAATGCCGTGGCTTGCCGGCCGCCGCGGCCGCGATTTGAGCGACGATATGCCTAACTGCCAACGGCAACTGGGCTGCCAACGGGTCGGTTCGATGGTAAAATCAGCGATCGGCGGCCTTATCGGAAATGCTGGCGTAAAAAGACTGCACCAGTTGTCAGGGGTTGGAGCATGTCTCAAAGCGAGAACAGCAGCTTGTCGCCGGTAGCGGTACGCTCCTTCGACGGTATTTGCCGGTGGGTGAGTATTGTAGCGGCGACATACGCGATCGTTGGCGGAACGGTCACGCTGCTGGGGTGGGCGCTCGATGTGCAGCGGATGACCGATTGGCGGAACGATAATATCTCAATGTTCCCCAATACCGCGGTATGCGTCGTCACGGGTGGAGTCGTGTTGCTTTGCCTGTTTTGGCTAGATGGCAGCCGCATTCGTGTTAGTCTCGCGCGTCTGCTCGCGATGGGGATTGCGGTTGTTGGACTTTTAACACTCGTGGAGCATTTGATCGATATCGATTTCAGTATCGACACGGTCCTGTTCCAACGGTCGTGGGGTCAACACGCAGCGACATCGCCGATGCGGATGGGCCCGCCTGCCTCGACATCGTTCTTAGTTTTAGGACTTGGACTGCTGCTGGCAACTTATGGCGAGAGCGCGCGACGACGGGCAAATGACCTGGCCTTGGCCGTGCTGGCAATTGCATCGCTGTCGTTGATCGGTTATTGGTTCGGCGCCAATGAGTTGTTCGGTGTGGCGCTATACACCGGTATCTCATGGCAGACGAGTACCATGCTTGCCGCGTTATCGATTGGGACGATGGCCGCCACGCCCAGACACGGAATTATTGCTGCCTTGGGTCGCAATGATGCGGGCGGCACGATGTTGCGCCGGCTCATTGTGCCAATCGTCGGCATTCCACTCTTGCTGGGCTGGTACCGCGTGGAAGGACAGCAAGAAGGCATATTTGATCTTGCTTTCGGGACCGCCGTACGAACTTTGGCAGAGATTGTTTTGTTTGTGTCGCTGTTGTGGTGGACGGCCAAGGGGATCAGCGAGCATGCCCGCGCTGCCGAGGAAGCAACTCGAGCGCTCCGGGAGAGCGAACAGCGGTACCGAGAAATCGCGCAGGCAGCCAAGGACGCCGATCAT
The DNA here is from genome assembly GCA_036279175.1 of Candidatus Acidiferrales bacterium. Classification (GTDB taxonomy): domain Bacteria; phylum Acidobacteriota; class Terriglobia; order Acidiferrales; family UBA7541; genus Palsa-295. The sequence continues at coordinate 7,965 of DASUJR010000006.1, forward strand.
CGTAAGGACGTCTTTCTCGCCACGTTGGCTCACGAATTGCGCAATCCGCTGGCGCCCATCGGTAATGCACTGGCAATCATCAAACTTGGTGAAGACGATCGTGACACGCTGCGAGAACTAAGCGGAACAATCGAGCGTCAGTTCTGCCACATGGTTCGGCTGGTGGACGACCTGTTGGATATTGGCCGCATAACGCGGGACAAGCTTGAGCTGCGGACCGAGCGTTTGGATCTGGTGTCGATCGTTCACCAGGCGGTGGAAACAGTACATCCATTGTGCGACGAACTCGGCCACAAACTAAGCGTAACAGTGCCGTCGGAGGCGATCTGGGTGCGGGGCGATCCGGTGCGGCTGGCACAGGTTTTCAGCAATTTGCTTAACAATGCATGTAAATTTACCAATCCCGGCGGCACCGTCTCGATCGCGCTGGAACGGCGCGACAGCGAGGCCATGGTCTTCGTCAAGGATACAGGGATTGGAATTGCATCGAATAAGCTGGACAGCATTTTCGAAATGTTCGAGCAGGTCGATAAATCGTTGGAGCGAACGCGAGGAGGAATGGGTATTGGATTGACTCTCGTAAAGCGGTTAGTCGAGTTGCACGGCGGGCAGATTTCTGCTCGCAGTGAAGGGCCAGGACGAGGGAGCGAACTTGTGGCGCGTTTGCCGATCCTTGCAGAAAATAATAAGGCCGCGTTGGATAGGCCGACTTCCGGCGAAAATGGTGCAAACGGAGCGCAAATTCTTGCTGTCGATGACCTTCCGGCGGCCTCGGTGCGTTAAATAGTTTTCTGGCGATAAACGCATGCACCGCGTACTTGCGAGTGTCCCCCTTAACCACCCGCGACTGCGCCGACAACCAACAAAGGCTCTGCACCTGAAACAACGGCTTCCGGCAGCGGAACATCTGGCGATTCGTTCGAAACATCCTGCTCGCAGGCGAAGAATCGGATGAAATCGCGCCTGCGGCCCGTGACGTGATCGCGGACGGTTCCGCGCAACATCGGGTAATGTGCTTCGAGCGCATCGAGGACGGCGCGCAACGTGACGGGCGGCGGCACATCGAGCTGCACTTCGCCGCTGATGTTGGCGAGCAGCTTCAGGTGGTAGGGGATGACGACGCGGATCATGGAAAAGGAGGTTTGGTTGGAGCCCGCAGCGCAAGCAAGGGCGGTAGGAGCAATTGCTTCGAATAAGCCTCGCTTGCTTGCGCTGCGGGCTTCGGTGCGGCACCTCCTATTCTAGCGTTTGCACCTCGACCGAGAGCACGGTTGGCAGGTCGTGGACCATGGGATTCCAGGAATCGCCGCCGTTGGCGGAACAATAGACTTGACCGCCGGTGGTACCGAAGTACACGCCGCAGGGTTCGAGCGTGTCGATCGACATGGCATCTCGCAGCACGTCCACATAACAGTTGTCCTGCGGCAGGCCCTGAGTGAGCGGCTCCCAATCGTTGCCGCCGGTGCGGCTGCGGTAGACGCGCAGCTTGCCGTCGGGCGGGTAGTGCTCGGAGTCGCTGAGGATCGGGACGACGTAGATCGTCTCGGGTTCGTGCGCATGCACGTCGATCACGAAACCGAAGTCGCTCGGCAAGTTGCCGCTCACCTCGTGCCATGTGTCGCCGCCGTCGTCGCTGCGCATGACGTCCCAGTGCTTCTGCATGAACAACGTGTCGGGGCGCGACGGGTGCATCGCGATGCGGTGCACGCAGTGCCCAACATCGGCATCCGAGTCCGGTAGCTCATATTGGGATTTCAAGCCGCGGTTGATCGCCCGCCATGTCGTGCCACCGTCATCGGTCCGGAACGCACCGGCCGCGGAGACGGCGGTATAGATGCGCTGAGGATTCGTCCGATCCTGCATGACCGTATGCAAGCACATCCCTCCGGCACCCGGCTGCCACAGATTTCCCTTCACGTTGCGTAGCCCGGCAAGCTCCTGCCACGTCTGTCCGCCGTCAGTCGAACGGAATAAGGCTGCGTCTTCGACTCCGGCATAGACTGTATCGGGATCAGTCAAGGACGGTTCGAGGTGCCATACCCGTTTGAATTCCCACGGACGCTGCGAGCCGTCGTAATGCTGGTGCGTCGTGAGCGGCTTTCCCGTTTCAGCAGAAGTATCGTACAGAAACATGTTGCTCTCGCCTTTCGGCATGCCGTCGGACCCCATGAGATCCTCGGGTTTGGTTCCGGGGGCATTCCAGGTTTTCCCGCCGTCATCCGAACGTTGAATGACTTGCCCGAACCAGCTACTGGTTTGCGATGCATAGATGCGATCAGGATCGACCGGCGAGCCTTTCAGATGGTACAGCTCCCACCCTCCGAAGTGCGGTCCTTGTACATCCCATCGTTTGCGGGCGCCGTCCGATGTCAGAATGAATGCGCCCTTTTTGGTTCCGATCAGTAATCGTACGCTGCTCATTGTATGATCCCTTTCTTGTGATGGCCGGCTTTCGGCGGTCAGCTGTTGGCCGCTTCATGAGCTAGTCGTCCAGCTTCAAGAAAATCGACAGAAGTTCGAAAGGTGCTACGGCATTTATGGCAGGAGCAAAAGAGACACCGCCGTCAAATGCCGAAGGTCACCGGCGGAGTTGGCGACGCGAAGCGGCGGCACGTTCGTCCGGTGGAGCGTCTTGTTGGGTGCGTTCACGCTCCAACGCTTCGATTTGCTGCAACACCGCCAGAAACTTTGTCCCAAGTTCTGTGAACCCATACTCGACATGTAGTGGAACCTTCGGGAACTCGGTTTTTTTGAGAACGCCGTGCGAGACCAGCTTTCGCAGGCGCTCGTTGAGCACCTTGGTAGAAAGGCCGGGAATGGCGCGTTTTATCTGCCCAGGGCGAACAGTGCCGGCATGGATAGCACGCAAAACGCTCCAGGACCACTTGCACCCCAACACGTCCTCCAGCAGTGCAGTGATGCGCGTGGGCTGGCCGGCGCGCGCAGCCTGCACAGAAACCGTTTTATGAGTGGGAACCATTTTGTGCCTTCTTTACAAAAAACTGCCGATGTGAAGAATAGTGCATGTAAGGTTCTGTCACAACCACATTTGTAAGGAGGGGCACCATGACGAAGAAGGCAGTTTTTTATCACGCAGGCTGCCCTGTGTGCGTCGAAGCGGAGCAGAACGTGGCGCAGGCGCTTGACCCCGCGCGCTACAACCTTGAGATCGTGCATTTGGGACAGCAGAAGGGCCGGGTCAAAGAGGCCGAGACTGCCGGCGTGAAGTCCGTGCCGGCGCTCGTGCTTGATGGGCATCCGTTTCATATCAACTTCGGAGCAGGACTCGATGCGCTGAAGTAGGTTGCAGTCGCGCGGCTCCACTCGCCTGTTCAGAGGCGTGTGGGGCCGTTCCTTTTTACCGACATGAAACGCTAAAATCAGCCACCTATGCGGAAGATGGCTCCTGCAATTGAACTCCTGTGAGACAGTGCTGAAAACCTGCCTTATTGCTTTCGCGTATAAATGATCTCCAGAAATTTCGTTTCTTTTTGCTTCTCATGGGCGCCGTACATCTCGACAATCTGGTTGTCGTTGTCGACGATCTTCCAAACGGCACGATGCGTCATCTGGCCGCCATCGGGTTTGGGGTGCGAACCTCGCAATGTAATGGTCTTGCCGTCTTGGCTCGCCGTCCCCTCCATGATAAGGACACCGGTCCCCCTCGTATCCATCCAAACCGTGACGTATTTCTTCCGAATGTTGTCATAGGCGTCGATGCTGACGCCGGTGAACGGTTGGCCCATCATCTGGCCGTTGTAGTCTTGGTGGAGAAAACGTCCGCCCAACAGCATTTTCGATTCTGCCGTGCCGATGGACTCCATTGGCGGCTGACCGGGCTCCCTCCATTCCTTGGTCTGGGTCGTCCAGCTACCGGCCAATGTCGCGAACAACTTGTGCGGCTCGCCGGGCTGGGCCAGTTTCTTCCACACCTCCATCATCTCTTGAGGGTCCATCGTCTTTTCGTACTTCTTCTCTTTCGCTAAACCAGGGACGACGGTCAATATGATGCACAATGTGATCACTGCCAGATGCCTCAACCGCATGGTGGTCTCCTTGTAAGTTATCAAGCCACGACATTCTATTGAATTTCTCGGCTTCCTCGAAGGGAGGGTGATGAGCGGAGCGTTCGAACCAGATCAGTTGCTTGCACGGAGCCCGAATGGTTTGGAAGTAGGAAGCGGCAAGGGGGGCAGGTACTTGCTGATCATAGCGTCCGCTGCAAATGGCGTCGAATTCGGTATCGCTCACGTGAAAGGCATAGTGATGCGCCTCAAACGAATCATCTTCATCAAAATCGAACGTCAGCCTGTCGTTCACACGTACTGGAGCGAAATGCCCGGACGAACCCTCATACTTCAACCCAAAGATATCCGCAAAGAAACGAGCCGACTTTCCCTTGTCACGCGCCGGCACGATCGTATGATTCAATTCGATGGTCATGATGCCTCACAGGCCAAGCAGGGCCACAAGGGTGAGAGCCAACAATCCAATGTTCTCTTTGAGGTCTATGGTCGTCGAACCGGGCTCACCGGTGACTCCTTTCGATTCAATCCTTGATCTCCGGCTCGACGAGTCTCGCCAAGTTCCGTAGTGATTCCTGCCAACCCAGATAGCATGCTTCCAGCGGAATCATATCCGGAAGCCCGCTCTGTTCGATGTTGAGGTCCGGTGCCGACCGACACGTCCTTGAGCGTGACCGTGACCCGGATTTCACCAGGCAGATTCGGATCATCGAAATTGTCCGTGTAGCGAAGGCGCACATTGGGCACAAGTTCGAGGTACTCACCGCCGAATGAGTGGCTCTTGCCGGTGGTGAAGTTGGTGAACGACATCTTGTGCTTGCCTCCGACCCTCGCCTCCATGTGATGCACTTTGCCGGTAAAGCCGTTCGGCGGCAACCACTTGGCCATGGCGTCGGCATCGAGGAATGCGCGATAGACCTTTTCCGGCCTGGCGGCCAAGACTCGGTGCAGACGGACCGTGTTGGTTGTAGACATCGTTGCTTCTCCTTTCACCCGTAGATTGACGATAATGGTTCTTCATGGTTCGTGGAGCTTTTATGATCTCGCCCACGCGGTCGCAGCGGAGCCTCTATCTGTGAGACGACGTAGGCCGGTCAAATCGACAGGCTTAAATAGTCATACTGACGATTTCTTGAGCACGACATGTCTGACGGGTCGCTCATGCTTTCGCACCCGTAGCCTTCGCGCTGCTTCCGCACCGCGCTGACTCGATGGCGGCGACGTCGATCTTCTGCATGGTCATCATCGCATCGAAGGCGCGCTTGGCCTCATCGCCGCCGGCCGCCATCGCCTCCATCAGCACGCGCGGCGTGATCTGCCAGGAGACGCCCCACTTGTCCTTGCACCAGCCACACTCACTCTCCTGACCGCCGTTGTCGACAATGGCGTTCCAGTAGCGGTCGGTCTCAGCCTGGTCGTCGGTCGCGATCTGGAATGAGAAGGCTTCATTATGCTTGAAGGCGGGACCGCCATTGAGACCGATACAAGGGATACCGGCGACGGTGAAGTCCACCATTATTACGTCGCCCGCCTTGGTGGAGGGGTTATCGCTCGGAGCGCGGTAGATCGCGCCCACGGCGCTGTCGGGAAAGGTCGCCGCGTAGAAACGCGCGGCAGCCTCCGCGTCCTTGTCGTACCACAGACAGATCGTGTTCTTGGCAATCGTATTCTTGGCCATGACTGTTCCTTTCGAGTTCAGAGAAATGTCGGAGACGTTTTCGTTTTCGCTTCGTCGTGCCCTATGCGTCGACGCAGGTTCCGAGACGTCTTGGCTGCATTCGCTCACTTATGCTGCAACCATGGCCCCCTTCTTTTATCGAAAACCTATTGCTTTCGTGTATAGACGATTTCCAGGAACTTCGCTTCTTTTTCCTTGCCGTGACTGCCGTACATCTCAAACGTATGGTTGTCGGCGTCGGCGATCTTCCAGACCGCGCGATGCGTCATCTTGCCGCCGCCGGGCTCAGGATGCGATCCTCGTAACGTAATGGTCTTCCCATCCGCGCTGGCCGTGCCTTCCATGAAGAAAATGCCGGTGCCCATGGTATCGATCCAGACGGTGACATATTTCTTGGTGATATTATCGTAGCCATCGATCCCGACTCCTGAGAAGGGTTGCCCCATCATCTGGCCGTTATATTCCTGATAGAGAAATCGTCCGTCGAGCAGCATCTTCATTTCCGCGCTGCCGGTGGACTCCGACGGGGGCTTGCCCGGCTCCATCCACTCCTTGGTCTGAGTCGTCCAGCTGCCGGCCAATGACGCGAACAACTTGTGCGGTTCGCCGGGCTGGGCCAGTTTCTTCCACACCTCCATCATCTCTTGAGGGTCCATCGCTTTCTCATGCGTCTTTTCTTTCGCAAAAACCGGTGCGACAGTCAGCATGATACACAGTGTGGTTGTTGCTAAGGGTTTCAACTGCATGGTGGCCTCCTGGTTAGGTTATGACGAGTCTATCCTCGATATTACCGATGGCCGGTCTCGTCAGCCGGTTTGTCGGTATCGTACACTTCGGGAAAGTACCGTTGATTGCGCAGCCACCGCTCATTTGGCTCTGGTATTTGAGCGAGGCGTCTCTATTTCTTTTTGGTCGTCTCTGCTCGCAATCGTTCTTCCTGCTCTCTCAATTCCGGCGTGAACTCCGCGCCGAAGTCGTCTGCTTCGAAAACTTGACGAATTTCGATCTCGGATTCTCCCGGCATGGGATTGGGGCAGCGTTTGACCCAATCGATGGCTTCCTGTTTCGATTTGCACTGCCAGATCCAGTAGCCGGCGATGAGTTCCTTCGTCTCGGCGAACGGGCCATCGATGATGATGCGTGTCTTTCCCGAAAACCTGACGCGCGCGCCCTTGGAACTCGGCTGAAGCCCATCGCCCGCGAGCATCACGCCGGCGTTCACCAGCTCTTCGTTGAACTTGCCCATTTCAGTCAACAGTTGTGTGCTCGGCATGACACCCGCTTCCGACTCTTTTGTCGCTTTCACAATGACCATGAATCGCATCTCAACCTCCTATGGCGTCTCGTTTGTTGGTTTGGTCGATGCTTCCGTTTATCTATAGTCGAACGAGTAGGCCTGAAATCGACATCGCCCCTCAAATCTCCTCCTGGTTCCGAAAACACCTTATGATTTCCCCACTTGATTCAGACAGCTATGAGAACGTCATGCCGCGCGCCATGGCGCGCGGCGAAAAACGGGATGAACATGAGCACGATCACTTCCACGCGCAACCACCATTGAATACTGCGAACCTGCTCGTCGGATGGTAGGAATCCTGGTTGCGCCCGAACCTGCTTGCTCCATCGGATGAGCTGGAGAGTTGGCGGTATCGAAAGCACGGCTACAATTGCGAAGACAGCAATCTTAGTCCAGAAGAGGGGATTCGATAGATAAAAGGATGGGCTCTTTGCGCCCCTCAGTTCCTTCAACCTTTCCGTGCTTCGACGACCTTGGTTGCAGGCATCTGCTGAGCTGAATCCAACGGTGACCATCCGCCACCCAAGGCTTTATACAGCTGAACGACGGAAACGAGATGCAGCCTGTGGGTACCGGCCAGCGCCAGCTCGGCGTCAAAGAGATTGCGTTGCGCGACGAGCACATCGAGATAGTTGGCGAGCCCACCCCTATATCGGAGACTTGCCAGTTGCAGAGCCGACTGCAGGGCTTCCACCTGTTCAGCCTGCGCTGTGCGCTGTTCGCGAGCGGTCGAGACGGCCACCAGCGCGTCTTCGACTTCTCGAAAAGCAACCAAGATCGTTTGTTCGTACTGGGCGAGCTGCTCCCGTGTCTGCGCTTCAGCGGCCTTCTGTTGAAACCCCAATGCCACGGCGTTGAACAAGGGACCGGCTACGCTCGGACCGACGACACCGAATGAAGTTTCGTTTGCGATGAGTCGAGAAAAGTGTGGGCTGGCCACCCCCAAAATACCCGTGATGCTGAGTTTGGGAAAGCGGTCTGCCTTGGCGGCCCCGATTCGTGCCGTCGCCGCCGCCAATGTCTGTTCGGCCTGCACCACATCCGGCCGGCGTTGTAACAATTCGGAAGGCAGACCGGCCGGGACATCCGGAGCCAGTACTTGTTCGGTCAGCGACTGCCCTCTCAGGATGCGACCGGGATTGCGCCCGAGTAACACACTGAGCTGATTTTCTTTTTGCACCATCTGGCGGGTCAATTCTGCGATGCGCGCCGCAGCATTCGCCCGTTCGGAGACGAACTGATCCGCGTCGATTTTCGTAATGACACCGTGTCGCACACGGGCCTGAGCGATTTTGACCGAGTCTTCCCATGATCTCAGTGTTCGCTTCGCCACGTTCAGCTGCTTATCGAACTGCAGCAGATCGAAGTAGGCTTCCGCGACGCCGCTCACGAGCTGAAGCACGACCGCCCGCCTGGATTCTTCACGGGCCAAGAGGTCGCCGCGCGCCGCTTCATTCGATCGCCGAATGCGACCCCAGATGTCGAGTTCCCACGCGAGATTGCCTTGGAGATAATAGTTGAATGGGTTCGGAAAGCCGGGGAACAGAAATTCTGCCTTCCGTCCCATGATCGGTGCGTTGCCCGTGATATCGGCTTTCGGGGCAAAATCCATCCTGGCAGTGAAAAGACGGGCCTGAAATTCTTCCACAGAAGCCACGGCCCGCTTCAGGTCTTTGTTTTCCTCAAGCCCAATCCGAATGAGCCGTTGGAGTTCTTCGTCCTTTACCAGCTCCCACCAGGGTAGGTTCGCGAAGGATTCCGCCTCCTGTGCGGCTTCAGCCATCTGGAACTTTTCCGGTATGGAGAGCTTCGGGCGGTCATAGTCCGGACCGATCGCACAGGCCGTCAACAAGAGTGACGACGTGAAAAGACCGAGCTGTCGCATCTTCATATTCTTCGCTTCCTTTGCGTTGACGGATGACGCAATCGTGATCCCGTAATGTGTTCAACGATGGGACTGTTGCAGCATCCCGTCGCAATCAGTTCCGCGCCCTCTCGCCACATCCGACTCAGGAGAGCTTTGCCGTCTCCGGCAATGAATGTCACCCCGGTCAGATCCACCACGATGCTGGATTGTCCGGCGCTGCACCAGATCTGTTCGAGTTCCTTCACCCAGGCGCCGGCCAGCCGGCCTTCCAAGGTCAACCGCATCGAACCCTGACTGCTATCCGGGGTAATCTTCAACATGTCGAAGCGCGTTGCTCACCCGCCTTTTGCATAGGCTACGATGACGTCAGCCTTTGGCTCCCGCGAGCAGCAGATCCTCGCCCGCGACATCGCTATCAATCGCCTCATGCACGAGACTCGGCTGGTGTTGGGCGGCGATCAGCGAGTAGAACACCGGCACGACGAACAGCGTGAAGATCGTGCCGACCGTCATTCCTGAGACCAATACCGTGCCGATACTGTTGCGGGCCGCGGCTCCCGGCCCAGAGGCCAGCACCAAGGGAAGGTGTCCGAACACGGTGGCGGCGGAGGTCATCAGCACCGGCCGCAGTCTGGTCAAGGCCGCTTCACGCACCGCTGCGATCCGTGAGAGGCCGCCCGCCTGCAGTTTGTTGGCGAATTCCACGATCAGGATGCCGTTTTTTGCGATCAATCCCACCAGCGTGATCAGGCCGACTTGCGAATAAATGTTGATGGTCGTGAAATCCAAAAAACTAAAGATCAGCGCGCCGGAGATCGCGAGCGGCACCGAGCCCAACAAGACGATCAGCGGGTCACGGAAGCTCTGGAACTGGGCGGCCAGCACCAAATAGATGAGCACGACGGCGAAGCCCAATGTGACGGTCAGCGCGGCGCTCTCTTGGCGGATCTGTCTCGACTCGCCCGCATAATCGAGCATGACAGGAGGGTTGGTCGCCTTCGCCGCAGCCTCTTCCAGCACGCGCAGCCCTTGATCTTTCGTGATGCCGGGCTTGACGCCGCCGAAGATGCGCACGGCATTGCGCTGTTGAAAACGGTTCAAGGTGCGTGGCGCGGTGCTCGTTTCGATGTGTGTAAACGTCGACACCGGCACCATCTGCCCGCCCGGCGTCTTGATCTTCAAATCGAGCAGGGGACCGACGGTCGAACGGTCCTTATCTCCGAGCTGCGGGATGACCTTATAGCTTCGATCGAAGTAGTTGAACCGGTTCACGTACGCGCCGCCGAGCATGGTGCCGAGCTCACGGCCGACTCCGGCCAGGTCGAACCCAAGATCAGCAAGACGCTCCCGATCCAACACCACACGCGCCTCGGGTAAGTCGATCTTCAAGTCGGTGTCCACATACAAGAACATGCCGCTCTGCCACCCGGCGGTCAGGACCGCTCCCGTCGTCTCGAGCAATCGTTCGATCGGCAAGTCGCTCTGGAGGAGCAGCTCGACGTCGTATTGACCAGGCGTCGGCAGAGGCGGGTCCAAACGCGGGAAGACTCGCAGACCCGGCACTTGAGAGACTCTGCCGAACATCTCGCCGTACATTTGCTCGGTCGAGCGTGTCCGCTCGTGCCAGTCCTTCGCGACCAAGCCGCCGAACCCGCCCCAGGACGTCGTCAGCGACCAGGTGAACTTCGTTTCAGGAAGGGATGTGATGGCTTGGACGACATTCAGATGCTCGCGGTTGCTGGCGGCAACCGTCGAGTCGGGAGCTGCTTCGAAGAACAGGCTGATGTGGCTTTGGTCCTCCACCGGCGCGAGTTCTTGTCGCGAAAACAGGTACAGCGGCCAGATCATGGCCATGATCAGCAATGCTGCCGCCACGATTCCCCAACGCATGGTCAATGCGACGTCGAGCAACCAGGCGTAGGCGCGGCGCGCCTCTTCGAACCGTCGGTTGACGAAGGCGGTCAACCGGCCTTCCTTCCCTTGCGGGTGGACGAACCGCGAGCTCATGACCGGCGAGAGCGTGATGGCCACGACGCCCGACAACACGACCGCCACGGCGAGCGTGATGGCAAACTCCAAGAAGAGCGAGCCGGTCAACCCGCCCTGGAATCCGATCGGCGTGTAGACCGTCGCCAGCGTGATCGTCATGGCGATGATCGGACCGAGCAGCTCGCGTGCGCCGATCAGAGCCGCGTCGATCCGCGACTTGCCGAGGCGCACGTGCCGTTCGACGTTCTCGACGACGACGATCGCGTCGTCCACGACCAACCCGACCGACAGGACGATGGCGAGCAACGTCAGGAGATTGAGGCTGAAGCCGAACGCAACCATGAAGATCGCCGCGCCGATCAGCGACACCGGCATCGCGACGAGGGGGACCAGCGCGGTTCGGACCGAGCCCATAAAGAGGAACACGACGACGGCGACGATCAAGATCGTCTC
>DASUJR010000007.1:0-28421 GCA_036279175.1 Candidatus Acidiferrales bacterium
AGCTGAACGTGAAGCAAACGAAGCAGGCCATGGAAGCTGCTCGCGATGTCTACCAGAGCCGGCTGAAGCTGTATCAGCAGGGCGCGATTGCGCTCAATCAGGTAAACGACTCGCACGTGAATTACATTCAAGCGAACAATCAATACGAGATAGCCGAGGCGCACCTGACAGGGCTGCAGAAAGTGGGGCAATCTGCCGCTTTAAACAGCGCGGAAGGACAGCTCGCTTCGGCAAAAGGCGCATACGAAGCAGCGCTCGCAAATCTTCACTATTCGCAGATTCGCAGCCCGATCAGCGGCGTGGTGACGGACCGGCCGCTCTACGAGGGACAGATGGCCGCCGCGGGCACTCCGCTGATAACCGTCATGGACTTGTCCCACGTGATCGGGCGCGCCTACGTTGCGCCGCAACAAGCATCGCTCTTGCACGTCGGAGATCCCGCAACACTCGTGCTCGGGCAGGGACAGCCGGATGTTCCTGCAAAAGTTTCCGTGGTCAGCCCGGCGCTGGACCCCAACAGCACGACGATTCAAGTCTGGGTGGACGCGGTGAATTCGGGCAACAGGCTCAAGCCCGGCTCGACCGTCAACGTGCAAATTGTGGCTCGAACGGTGAAAAACGCTCTGGTGCTGCCCGCCGACGCTGTCTTGACGGCACAGGATGGGACAACGTCCGTCATGGTGATCAAGGATGGCGCCGCTCATCAGACGAACGTGAAAACCGGAATCCACGAAGGTTCCAACGTGCAGATTCTCAGCGGCGTGACCGCCGGCGAACAAGTGGTGACGCAAGGCGCGTATGGCTTGCCTGACAACGCTAAAGTCGCAATTTCGAAGAACGCCGAAACGAGCGGCACTTCGGATGGCGGCAAAGAATGAAGTCCGACTCGAGCGGAGCCGCCACGAACACCGGCGCAGGGAATCAGAAGCGACAGTCGCCTCCCGACGCAAGCCGTTACTGGTTTGCGCGCGAACATAAATCGATCATCTTCCTGATTATTACGCTGGCGCTCGTCGGCGGGTATCTGGCGTTCAGCATTCCGATCGCCGTGTTTCCCACCACGGATTTTCCGCGCGTCATCATCGGCGTAGACAACGGCGTGATGCCGATCGACCAGATGCTGGTCACGATCACGCGGCCAATCGAAGAAGCCGTCAGCGGCGTTCAGGGAATCCAGAACGTGCAATCGATCACGAGCCGCGGGTCGGCCGAGATCGATTTGTATTTCAGTTGGCGCGTCGACATGTTCCAAACGCTGCAGCGCGTCAATGCGGCGCTCGCGCGCGTGGAAACGACGATTCCTCCAACGGCGAAGGTCACCAGCGACCGGCTCGAGTTCTCCAGTTTTCCGATTATGGGCTACGGCATCACGTCGAACACGCTTTCGCAAGAGCAGCTCTGGGAGATGGCGACCTACGACATCAAGCCGCGGCTTGCGGGACTTTTGGGCGTCGGCACCATTTTGATTCAGGGCGGCAACGTGCCGGAATTTCACATCATTCCGGATCCGGCGAAACTAAGGCTCACGGCGATCAGCATCTCGGACATTCTCGCCGCCGTCGACCGTTCGAACATCATCGAATCGCCCGGTCTGCTGCCGCAGAATCATCAACTTTATCTGGGACTCGTCACCGCGCAAGCACACGACGCGCAGGAATTGGGCAAAGTTTTCATCAAGAACGCGCCGGACGGCACGCCGATTTACGTAAACGACGTCGCCACCGTGACGCCGGCGTACCAGCCTCAGTACACGATCGTCACCGCCGACGGCAAGCCTGCCGTGCTCGTCAACATCAATCGCCAGCGAGGCAGCAACACGATGCAAGTGGCCGGCGAGGTGAAGGCGGAGATGGCGTCGATCCAGAAAACGCTTCCGGCCGGCGTGCACGTCAGCACGTTCTACGATCAATCATGGATCGTCGGCGAATCGATCAAGAGCGTCCGCGACGCCATTCTCATCGGGCTCCTGCTCGCGTCTGCGGTGCTCGTGCTGTTCCTGCGCGACTGGGGAACGTCGTTTATCGCGGGGATGGTCATCCCGATCAGCTTGCTCGTCACGTTTATCGTGATGAAGTTTCTGGGCGAGAGCTTCGACCTGATGACTCTCGGCGGAATGGCCGCGGCCGTGGGCTTGATCATCGACGACGCGATCGTCGTGCTCGAAAATGTGGTGCTGCATCGCCAAGCGGGCGAGAACCGCTTCGAAGCCGTCGCGCTCACGTTGCATGAACTTTCGACCGCGCTCGTCGGCTCAACGCTGACGCCCATCGTCGTGTTCCTGCCGCTGATCGCCATTACGGGCGTCACCGGAGTTTTCTTTCGCGCGATGGCGGTCACGATTGCCGCCGCGCTGCTCACTTCGCTGACGCTTGCGCTCACCTGGACGCCGACTCTGTGCCTCTACCTGCTAAAGAAACAGTCCGCGCACGATGGAGGCGATGCAGGAGCGGAAGCACACGCTGTTGGTGCGGCCGACGTTACCGGCGATCCGCCGGTTGTCAGCCCGATACACGAAGCAACTGTTCCTGGAGCGACCTCAACGCACGGCGCAGAAGAAGACCGCAGCAAAGAAATGAGCCGGATTCTTCAAGCCGAGGAACAACACCTGATGAAGGGTACCTTCGGCCGCGTCATCCATTTCTACGAGCGCTGGTTCCGTCGCAGCCTCAAGCACCCGTTATGGGTTCCGGTGCTGACCGTTGCGCTGATCGCCGTCGCGTACATCTGTTATCAGCAGATCGGCTCGGATTTGCTGCCGAAAATGGACGAAGGCAGCTTCATTCTCGACTATGTCACCCCACCGGGAGCATCGCTCGAGGAAACCAATCGCATGGTTTCGCACATGGTGCAGATCATCCGTTCGGTTCCCGAAGTGAAGAGCACATCGCGCCGCACGGGCCTGCAACTGGGACTCGCCGCCGTGACGGAAGCGAACACAGGCGACATCTCCGCCGATTTGAAAACCGAGCGCAGCCGCGACATCTTCTCGATCATCAGCGAAGTTCGCGACAAAGTAACTGCCGCGGAGCCAGCCGTGGATGTGGATTTTACGCAGAAACTTCAAGACATGATCGGCGACCTGACCGGCGCTCCCCAGCCGATCGACATCATGATGTTCTCTCCCGACGGCAAGCTGCTGGATGAATGGGCGCCCCGCGTTGCTGATGCAATCGGCAAAATCAAGGTCGGCGGAGATAATCCCATCGTCGACATCGACAATGGAATCGACTCGACCACCAGCGGACCCGCCGTCTCTTTCCGCGTCGACACCGCGCGCGCATCCCACGCCGGATTCACGCCGCAGGACGTAGCCAGCAACGCCGATGCGATGCTCGACGGCGTCCAAGCCTCGCAGCCGTTGGTCGTCAGCGACCGCCCGTATGCCATCCGCATCCGTTATCCCGCCGACGTGCGCTCGTCGGTTTCGACAATGAACAACACAGTGCTGGTCTCGCCTACAGGACAGACCGCGAACCTCGGTTCGCTGGCGGACATGACCATGTTGCCGGGCCAAACGGAAATTCTTCAGGATAACCAGCAACGTTACGTTGCCGTCACCGCGCGCCTGGAAGGCCTCGACATGGGCCACGGTATCTCCGCTGTCCGCGCGGCGCTCGCGAAATTGAACATGCCCTCCTCGATTCGCATCGAGTTTGGCGGCTTGTACAAAACGCAGCAGCAATCGTTCCGCGATCTGACGCTCGTTCTCGCGCTCGCGATCGTGTTCGTCTTCCTGGTGCTGCTGTTCGAATTCCACAATTTCGCGGCGCCAATTTCGATCCTTGTTGCCGCCGTGCTTTCCACCGCCGGCGTTTTCGTCGCGCTGTTCGTCACCGGAATTACATTTAATCTGTCATCGTTCATGGGACTGATCATGGTGATCGGAATTGTGGCGAAGAACGGAATTTTGCTGCTCGACGCCGACGAGAAATTCCGCGCCGCAGGATTTTCGCGCGAGGAGTCCATTTTTCAGGCCGGACGCCGCCGCCTACGGCCCATCGTCATGACCGCAATCGCCGCCGTTGCCGGGATGCTGCCGCTCGCGCTCGCCATCGGCGCCGGCTCGCAGATGCTCCAGCCGCTGGCCGTCGCCGTGATCGGCGGCCTGCTGCTCGCCATGATCCTGTCGCTCTTCGTCACCCCGACGATCTACTACTACATGACCCGCCGCGCGTGATTGTCGACGAGTGCTCTATGGAGTCTGTATACGCAATTCGGTGACTGCGGCGATGGAGCGATAGCGGGCGGCATGGGCTGTTACTTTTGGTCTCGTTGGAAATGCTGTGGCCTCTCCGTGACTCGCCGTATGGTTTATGGAAGAACCGCAGAAGAACACCTTCTAATCCTTCTTGCCGACAGAAATGAATATCGTCCCGGCGGTTCCCTTAGCGACACTTATCCCTCCGGGACTTTCCTCTGCCGGAGAGAGGCCAGACTTAATGAGGAAGTATAGAGAAGTGGCGGCCCTTATGTATTGGGGTGCATTTTGCAATGATATGGTCCGTAATCCGGACGATCCTTCTGGATATTCGACGGAGACACGCACTCCGTCAGATACCGCTAATGAAATGCAGACCTGCGATGATGCTCCCTCAAAGGAGTGACGCACGGAGGGCAGCCCGCAGGGAGCATTAACTCTTTTCCATCCGGCTTTCTGTAGGGCCGAATCGATCGTGTCGAGTAGGTTTTCGGAATCATCGTCAAGCGAGACGCCATTGAAGGCATATTCGACGTTTTCGAATCCCTTAAGACTGGACATTATTGCTGGAATATTTGTAAGGCTCCTTCTCGCCTTAATCCGCTCAAGTTCTGCCGTGGCGTAGGCGGCCTGTTTCAACGCGTCAGCCGCCCGCTGTCTAGCACCCGCGAGGTCTGACTCTGCCGCCGCTGCTTGTTTTTTGGCTGTTACGATGTCGGCCTCGAATGAGTCGGCTTCCTTGCGTGCGCCACGCGCTGCTGCTTGGGCGTTCGTGGCCTGTTGCTCCGCTTGCTTTGCCGAGCCATTTGCGCTGTTGGCTGCGTTTGCAGCGTCGTCAGCATGCGTGCTTGCGACAATGACGTCGCCGCTCAGTTTGGAGATAATTTGTTCGTCCGTATGAATTTGGCGATTCGAGAGGGTGTCGGCCCTGCGGCTATATGGGTACGCGGCCAACTCTGTCAAAATGGCGGCTGCAAACACAACAAACCCCGCCATCCTTAGGAAAACTTGACGCTTAGGTTCGCGCGCCACGTGCTCCAGTATGTCCACGAATACCAGAAGTCCAAACAGGAGAATAGCGACAAGCTCTAGAGTGCCGTGTATCGTCTGTACTGCGTCGAGAGAGTTCCAATTCGGAGGTCTGATTCCATGCATGATCTAGTTGTCGCCATTCCTCTTACTTCGCGTGTGCGCAGACTTATTGCATCGAGCGCAGTGAGGACCGTCCATTGTGTTCTCGCTCTCGCAATTTAACAACAAGGTACGACAACGAGATGGTGCGGGATTCTCCCCCGCCGAACCGTCAGCCCACTAGGAGCCTCTCGTACTGCGAGCGGAATGGGCAGGTGTCGTAAGGATTGCTGTACCTATGAGTAAGCAGACCCCCGATTATGGCCTCGATGCTCCCGGAGCGTTTCGCGCTCTGCTGATCGGCGGGGCCACTGCGCTAGTTGTTGGTTTCCTTCTTGCGCGCTGGGCGTTGAGCCGACATCTCGGCTTCGCCACCGGCATGGGTTTCATGGCTCTCGATTCGGGCATCGGGTGTGTGATCTCAGCGTCGCTCATGTTCGTCAGCAGCCGCTTCGGCAAATTCCACGCGCGCGATCGGCTGCTTGCGCGCCTGAAGTTGCGCGGAGACGAAACGGTGCTGGACGTAGGATGCGGCCACGGCCTTCTGCTCATCGGCGCCGCAAAGCTTTTGCCGCATGGGCGCGCTGTTGGCGTCGACCTATGGTCGCAGGTGGATCAGTCCAACAATTCGCGTGACGCGACGCTTAAGAATGCTGCGATTCAAGGGGTCGCCGAACGTGTTGACGTGCGCGATGGAGACATGCGCAAATTGCCTTTCGACGACGGCACGTTCGACGCGGCCGTCGCGCACTTTGCCATTCACAACATTCCCGCTCGCGACGGACGCCGCCAGGCCATCCGCGAAATCGTACGCGCACTCAAGCCCGGCGGCCGCGTGGCGCTGTCTGACTTCAAGACCGTCGGCCTCTACGCCGACGAGTTGCGAAAATCAGGTATGCGCGACGTGAAAGTTTCCGGCCCGAGCTTCTGGACCTGGCCTCCCGCGCGCACCGTCACGGCAAGAAAGGGTGTCGCCGCGGAAGACATTGTCAGGCAGGAATCGGAAGCAATGGTGGGCGGTCAGTGATTTGAACACTGGACCTTCCGGGTGTAAACCGGATGCTCTAACCGCTGAGCTAACCGCCCGTGATTCTGCAGAGTTGCCGCTATCGCTGAAAGTATAGCCGAATCTCGCGGTTTTGGCCGCGACGGGGCGCTCAACCCGCCAACTCCCGCTAAGTCCGATCACTCACTGCGCGCTACACGCACACAGCGCGCCTTATTACGTCCGAGTTGGCTCGTCCAGTGCTTGGGGGAAGGACTTGACATGTGGCACACATGTATCTATGCTCAGCACATGTCACGAATGATCCAGGTTCGCAATGTCCCGGATAGCCTCCATCGAACACTGAAGGCGCAGGCGGCTCTGTGTGGAATGTCGCTTTCCGATTTTCTTCTGGCGGAGATTCGCCACGTGGCCGAGCGGCCTACGATCGAGGAATTGCGGGAACGCTTGCGCAGGCGTTCCCGGGTGGACGGCCCGATGTCTGCGGCCGAAGCTGTACGCCGGGAGCGAGATGCGCGGTGATTATTCTGGACGCGTCAGCGGCGATCGAGTGGCTTTTTCAATCCTCCACTGGGATCAAGATCGATAGGCGTCTCTTTTCCGCTTCTGAAACGCTGCATGCACCTCACCTCCTGGATGTCGAAGTCGCTCAGGTGCTGCGACGTTACGTCCGCGACAAGACGGTTACCGCACAGCGGGGTGAAGAAGCACTCGCAGACCTCAGTGATATGCCGTTGAGGCGTTATCCGCATGACTTCCTACTTCCGCGTGTTTGGGAACTGCGGGCGACGTTGACTGCGTACGATGCCGTATACGTGGCGCTCGCCGAGCTGCTTGATGCGCCTCTTCTCACCTGCGATCGCAGAATTGCTTCCGCCTCAGGTCACTCTGCCAACGTAGAGGTCGTCTAGCCCGTTGGCACCTTCCAGGCACGCGGCAGCAGCCGAGATTCTGACATGCCCGTCAAGGCTTGCTGCCGGTGAATTCAATTCACTCTCGCGTTGCTGCGGGTGTATAAAGGTCTAACTGATTTGCGTTCGAGACGGAGGTTTTGCGATGCGCTCCGCTCCGCTGCTTTTTTCATCGTCGTGCCGACCACGTCACGCTCACCCGTTTTCTTCCCACACTTTCCCGCTTGCGAACCGCAATAGCGTACAGCCCTAAAAAAGGGGGACATTCTTATGAAGCTTCGTATCAATAGCTGGCTCCCACTCCTATTCGTGTTCTGCCTGGCAGCAATTTTATGGACGAAAGTAGCGGTTGCCGGTGACTACGGCCACGATCATGAGTTCACGGTGACGAGCTCCACTTTCAAGGGCGGCGCCACCCTGCCTCTGAGCACCATCTACGCCGACTCGGGTTGCACGTACAACGGCGCGATCGGCGGCGATGTGTCTCCGGAGCTATCGTGGCGAAATGCCCCGCGCGGGACGCGCAGTTTCGTCGTCGTGCTGTATGACGTCACTGCGAGCTTCACGCATTGGGGAATGTACGACATCTCTGGGAATGTCAACCGGCTCCCGGCAAATGCGGGTGCCGCAGGCAGCAGCTATGGGAAGCAGGTCTCCAACGACTTTGGCGACCTGAGTTACGATGGCCCCTGCCCGCCCATGACGCTGACGCCCTACGTCCACCAATACGTCTTCACCGTCTACGCTTTGAACGCCCCGCTGCCCACCATACCCACGTACGGCGACTTTTCGCCAGGTGCGGAAGCCCTTTACCATGCCCTGATCAGGGCCGGACGTGAGGATCACATCCTCGCAAGTGCCAGCATTACAGGGGAATATGCCTCCACGGCGCCTCCGGGAAACTGACCTTTCCCGCGCAGGGTCACCAGACCAGCAATGACGGGGGTTGGCACGCTCTTCGTGCGCTGTGGCCCGCCATCAATCCGTCATCGCAGCCAGCATGTAAGTGACAGAAAATGCGGCACCTGTACGTCGGTACAGGGTCAAGAATTAGCCTGTCCGTAGGGTCAGTTTTGCCCGCAGCCTATCGGATGTTAGCAGATTCACCACGACTGTCCCGCCGGGTTCCCTTCCTCCACAGCGGCGCATGCTACGCTTTTCCGCAGCGGTTCTAGTACCTGCCCTTGGCAGGGCCGCGTGCGCCCGCCGTGGCGGGCAAACATACTCATGTCCTCACGACTTGGCGAAATTCTGGTTAAAGACAGCCTGATCTCCGCCGATCAGCTGAAGCAGGCGCTCGACTATCAAAAGAAGACCGGCGGCCGCCTGGGCACGTGTCTGGTAAAGCTAGGCATCGTCAGCGACGACGACATCACGGCGGTCCTCTCGCGTCAGTACGGCGTTCCGTCCATCAACCTGAAATTTTATGAAGTGGATCCTGCGGTAATCAAGCTCGTGCCTCAGGAGACTGCCGTCCGCTACCAGGTCGTCCCGCTTTCGCGCGTTGGGTCCACGCTCACCATCGCCATGACCGATCCGACGAACGTCTTCGCGATGGACGACATTAAATTCATGACGGGCTTCAACGTGGAGCCTGTCGTCGCATCCGAAACGGCCATCGGCGAAGCGATTCACAAGTTTTACGGCGAGG
This sequence comes from Candidatus Acidiferrales bacterium, assembly GCA_036279175.1. Taxonomy (GTDB): domain Bacteria; phylum Acidobacteriota; class Terriglobia; order Acidiferrales; family UBA7541; genus Palsa-295. The sequence continues at coordinate 8,898 of DASUJR010000007.1, forward strand.
CGGAGAGCGTCGAAGAACTCGACAAGGTAATGAAAGACCTCGCCGACGAGGGCTCCGTAGAACTGAGCGGTGAAGAAGGCGAGACGATGGACCTTGAGCAGCTGGAAAAAGCTGCCGAGGAAGCGCCGATTATTAAGCTCTGCAACCTGATCCTGACCGACTCGGTGAAGCGCGGCGCCAGCGACATTCACATCGAGCCCTACGAGAAAGAGTTTCGCGTTCGGTTCCGCGTAGACGGCATTTTGCAGAACGTGATGGCCCCGCCTTTGAAACTGAAAGATGCGATCACCAGCCGTCTCAAGATCATGTCCAAACTGGACATCAGCGAAAAGCGGCTCCCGCAAGACGGCCGCATCATGATCAAGTACGCGAAAGACGGCAAAAAGAAGGAGCTGGATTTTCGAGTCTCAACCGTTCCGACTCTGTTCGGCGAAAAAATCGTTCTTCGGCTGCTGGATAAGGAAAACCTGCGCCTGGACATGACCAAACTCGGCTTCGAGCCGGAGTCGCTGCAGAAATTCGAGCGCGCCATTCTGAAGCCGTACGGCATGGTGCTCGTCACCGGTCCTACGGGTTCCGGCAAGACGAACACTCTTTACTCCTCCGTTGCCCGGCTCAACCAGCCGGAAACCAACATCATGACCGCCGAGGATCCTGTCGAATTTCAGCTCCCGGGCATCAACCAGGTCCAAATGAAGGAGCAGATCGGCCTGAATTTCGCTTCCGCGCTCAGAGCTTTTCTCCGGCAGGACCCGAACATCATTCTGGTCGGCGAGATTCGAGACTTTGAAACAGCCGAAATCGCTGTGAAGGCTGCGCTCACCGGTCACTTGGTGCTTTCAACGCTGCACACCAACGATGCACCATCCACCATCAGCCGCCTGATGAACATGGGTATCGAACCGTTCCTCGTCGCCACTTCCGTGAACCTGATCGGCGCGCAGCGTCTGGTGCGACGTATCTGCACAGGCTGCAAGGAGCCGCAGCACCTCCAGCCCGAAGCGTTAATCGAAGCTGGATTCAACTCTGATGAAGCCCAAAAGGCGGTGATCTATCACGGCCGTGGCTGCGCCACATGCAACAACACCGGTTACAAGGGGCGCGTCGCGCTTTACGAAATTATGGAGATCACCGACGAAGTGCGTGAATTGATTCTCGTCGGAGCCTCGGCTCTCGAACTCAAGAAGAAAGCTATGGACGGCGGAATGATCACGCTGCGCCGCAGCGGCCTGATCAAGATCGCCGCCGGACTGACCACGATGGAGGAAGTGTTGCGCGAGACCGTTCTCTGACGCGCTGTTGGCACGCGCTTAGAAGGAGTCGCGCTTCCAGCGCGCACAAGGAATAGAAAGGGGACTCATGGCCGGTATCACGTTAAGCGAACTGCTGAAGACGATGATCGAAATGGGAGGCAGCGACCTCCACCTTTCCACCAACAGCGCTCCCCGCGTGCGCGTGCACGGTCGCCTGCGGCCGCTCGAAATGCCGCCGCTCACCGCAGCCGACACCAAGGCGCTTGCTTACAGCGTTCTGACTGACGTCCAAAAGCATCGCTTGGAAGAAAACCTGGAACTCGACTTCTCGTTTGGCTTGAAGAGCCTGGCTCGTTTCCGCGGCAACATCTTCCATCAACGCGGAGCCGTTGCCGCCGTCTTCCGTACGATTCCATGGGAAATCAAGAGTTTCGACCAGCTCGGCCTTCCTGCCGTGGTCAGGGGCTTGTGTGAAAAGCCGCGAGGCCTCGTCCTCGTTACCGGGCCGACGGGGTCGGGCAAGTCGACGACGCTCGCGGCCATGCTCGACAAGATCAACAACGAACGCGAAGAGCACATGATCACGATCGAAGACCCGATCGAGTTCCTTCACAACCATAAAAAATGCCTTGTGAATCAGCGCGAAGTGCATTCCGACACGCACTCGTTCTCGAACTCGCTCCGCGCTGCGCTTCGCGAAGATCCCGACGTTGTGCTCATCGGTGAAATGCGCGACCTCGAAACCATCGAATCCGCGCTTCGCATCGCCGAAACCGGCCACTTGACCTTTGCCACGTTGCACACGAATTCCGCCATCTCGACGATCAACCGTATCGTTGACGTCTTTCCTGCTCATCAACAGCCGCAGGTTCGCGCGCAGCTTTCCATGGTTCTGGAAGGCATTCTTTGCCAATCGCTGCTCCCGCGCATCGACGGCCACGGCCGAGCGATGGTCATGGAAATCCTGATTCCCACTGCCGCCATTCGCAACCTGATTCGCGAAGACAAGATCCATCAGGTCTATTCGGCCATGCAGACAGGAACGGGCCAGACGGGAATGCAGACGTTCAACCAGAGCCTGGCGAACTGCTATTTCCAGAAGACCGTCAGTCTCGAAACAGCTCTTGCGCGATCTTCGAACCCGGATGAGTTACAGGACCTGATCAATCGTGGTGTTACTTCTCCGCCGGCGGGCGGCAGAGTGCACGCTCGAAAGTAGAGAAGAGGACAAGAAGAGGAGGTAATAGACAATGCCGGTCTTCACTTACAAGGGCACAAATCGTACGGGTGCGGCTGTGTCGGGGGAGCGCGTCGCCGCCAGCAAGAACGACCTCACCACGATGCTGCGCCGCGAGCAAATTAGTGTGAGCAAGGTGTCCGAAAAGGGCAAAGAATTCAACATCCCCACTTTCGGTTCCGGCAAGGTTGAGTCGAAAGAATTGGCCGTATTTACGCGCCAGTTCTCCGTCATGATCGACGCCGGCCTGCCCCTCGTTCAGTGTCTCGAAATTCTCGCCGGACAGCAGGAAAACAAGACGTTCCAGAAAATCCTTAATGGTGTGCGCGGATCCGTTGAAGGCGGCACTACGCTGTCTGCCGCGATGAAGCAGCACGAAAAGGTATTCGATCCCCTGTACTACAACATGGTTGAGGCCGGCGAGACGGGCGGTATTCTCGACACCATTCTGCAGCGTCTTTCCACCTACATCGAAAAGAACGTCAAGCTGAAGCGCGCCGTGAAGTCCGCCATGGTTTACCCCGTTTCGGTTATGGGCATTGCGGCGGCCGTCGTGATTCTCCTTCTCTGGAAGGTAGTACCGATCTTCGTCAACCTGTTCAACGGACTTGATGTTGATCTGCCTCTTCCGACGCGTATCGTCATCGGCCTGAGCCACTTCATCGGCAGCATCTATGGTTTCTTGATTCTCGTATTTTTCGTGGGCAGCATCTTTGCGATTAACTTCTGGTACAGGACTCCCGCAGGCCGCATGACGGTCGACACTGTGCTTCTGAAGGTGCCGATCCTCGGCATCGTACTCCGAAAGATCGCCGTGGCGCGTTTTACGCGTACTCTGGGCACGCTGATCGCCAGCGGCGTACCAATCTTGGAGGCCCTGGATATCACAGCGCGCACGGCCGGGAACGCAGTCGTCGAAAAGGCGCTTGGCCAAACGCGCAAGGCTGTTGAAGCCGGCCGCTCGCTCGTCGATCCACTGAAGGAGACCGACGTTTTCCCCGGCATGGTCACCCAGATGATCGGCGTCGGCGAACAGACCGGCGCGATGGACGCCATGCTCCAAAAAATCGCGGACTTCTACGAAGATGAAGTCGACGCCGCGGTCAAGGACCTGCTCACGTCTCTCGAGCCGATCATGATCGTTTTCCTTGGCGTCGTCGTAGGCGGTGTCGTCATTTCCATGTATCTGCCGCTCTTCTCTTTGATCGGGAAGCTGGCATCGTCTCATTAACTTGAAGGAAGCTTTCAACATTCACGCCCGCTCTAGCGCAGCCCGGCGGCGCGGACCGCATCGTTTGCGGGGACCGGCGCTCTCTCCGATGCGACGCCGGCGAATCGGTTCAACGGGCGGAGAGTATTGAAGGCGTGGCAGACATGAAATCCCAGCTCAACGCGAAGGAATGGCTCCCGTGGATGGGACGCATCCGCTTCATTCTCGCCACGTTGCTTCTCGGCCTGATCGCCCTCGGACAATTCACGCAAATCCCGCTGCGCGCGCGGACGCTTCTCCCGCTGATCGTTATCTGGTACGCCCTGGGGCTCGCCTACGCGCTCCTGCATCGCAAATTCCTGGAAGCCGGCTGGCTGGCGCCCATACAGGTCGCCGGCGACTTACTCGTGGTCACTGCCGTGGTCTACGCCACCGGCGCCCAGGACAGCTACTTCGTTTCGCTTTATCTCGTCATCATTCTGATGGCCAGCGTCCTGTTTTCCAGGCGCGCCGTTTTCGTCGTGGGAGGAGCCAGCTTTGTCCTGCTGGGTTCGGTCATCGAGTTGATGTACTACAACGTGATCCCGCGCACCGCGGCGGGCACGCCGACCGTCCGAACTCTCGAATCCTGGCTCGGAAGCAATCTTTTCGCGTTCGTCGCCGTCGCCTATCTCGGCGGGCTCCTCGCCCAGACGCTTCGCCGCAAAGGCGTCGAACTCGCCAAGAAGAGCGAGGAACTGAAAGACCTGCAGGCCTTCAATCAGGACATCATTGAGTCCATGCGCGGCGGCCTGCTCACCACCGATCTCGACGGCCGCATCCTGCTCATCAACCGCTCCGGCGTCGACATCACCGGCTTCGGCTTCGGCCTGCTGCGCGGCGAAAACGTCTCGGACGTTCTCCCGGGCTTTTGGCCGGTGGAAACGGACGAGAACGGCAATCCCACGGTCCTCCGCAAAGAAATCGAGTTCCTTACGCCATCCGGAGAAACTCGTTTCCTTGGACTTTCGGTTTCGCCGTTGCGCACGGGCCAGAATCAAATGTCCGGCTACGTCTTCAATTTCCAGGACCTCACCGACCTGCGCCGTCTCGAACGCGAAGTTGAAACCAAGGAACGCATGGCCGCCCTCGGCCGCCTTTCTGCCGCGATCGCCCATGAAATTCGCCAGCCGCTCACGGCCATGAGCGGCGCGCTCAAGGAACTCGTCCGCTTGGCCCCGCTCGAAGACGACGACAAGAAGCTTGTCCAGATCGTCGGCCGGGAGTCGCAGCGCCTCAACCAGATCGTTTCCGATTTCCTCGATTATTCGCGCGAAGCGGCGTACGCCTTCGTTCCCGTCGATATTGCCTCGCTGATCGACGAAGTGCTCCTCCTCGTCGAACGCGACGAACGGTCTCGCGGCCGCTACAAGATCGAGCGCGACTACACCATCCACACCAAAGCCCGTGCTGACCGCGATGCGCTCAAACAGGTGCTCTGGAATTTGTGCAACAACGCCCTGCGCGCCATGCCCGACGGCGGAACGCTTTCTGTCAAGCTTGAAGCCGACCGCTCGTGGGCGCGCATTTTCGTTCGCGATACCGGCATCGGCCTCGCCCCGCGCGACGTCGCGCACATTTTCGAGCCTTTCCAGTCCGGCTTTGCCGGTGGAACGGGGCTGGGGCTCGCCATCGTCTATCGCATCGTCCAGGCGCACGGCGGGCGCATCCGCGTTGAAACCGAGCATAAGCCCGGCGCCGAATTCATCGTCGAGATTCCTCGCGTTCTCTCGCCGGCCGGCGACAAATCGGCATCGCGTCCTCGGTCCGTTGCCGCAAAACGGAATCCCGTCTCGCCGGTGACCGCGCAGAACGCGTTTGCCGAGGGCGAACCCCTCCACTCGGGGAGGCGCTAGCTCATCATGGCTCAGTTGCTAGTCGTCGACGACGAGCGCTCCATCTGCGAGCTCCTCGAGATCAGCTTCCGCAAGGAAGGACACAAGGTCGACACCGTCTCGAATGGCGAAGCCGCCAAGCGCCGCCTCGCCTCCCAAATCTACGACATCGTCGTTTCCGATATCCGCATGCCCGATATGGACGGCGTCGAACTCCTGCGCTACTGCAAAGAACTCGCGCCTTCCACGAAATTCGTCCTGATCACCGGCGTCCCCACGCTCGACACCGCCATCGACGCCGTCAATTTCGGCGCCGACCGCTACGTGATCAAGGGCGACCGTATGATCGAGGAGCTGCGTCCCGCCGTTCAGCAGCTCGCTGAAGCGCTCGCGCTGAAGAAAGAAGCCGGCTATCTGCGCCGCGAACTCCGCCGCCTCACCGGCCTCGACCACATCATCGGCACCAGCCCCAAAATGAAGGCCATTTTCGAGCTGATCGAAAACATCGCCCCGCAGAACAGCCGCGTCCTGGTCACTGGCGAAAGCGGCACCGGAAAAGAGCTGGTTGCTCGCGCGATTCACGAGAACAGCGGCCGCGCCAAAAATCCGTTCATCACCATCAACTGCGGCGCGTTCCCTGAAACGCTGCTCGAATCCGAACTCTTCGGCTACATGAAAGGCGCCTTCACTGGCGCCAACGAAAATCGCCGCGGGCTCTTCCAGGCCGCGCACGGCGGCACGCTCTTCATGGACGAGATCGGCAACATGAGCGTCACCATGCAGGTGAAGCTCTATCGCGTCCTGCAGGAAGGAAAGATTCGCCCGGTCGGCAGCACCGAAGAATCCGATGTTGATGTCCGCGTCATCGCCGCCACCAACAAGAATCTCGAAGAGGAAATTGCCGCCGAGCGCTTCCGCGAAGATTTGTACTATCGCCTCAGCGTCATTCCCATTCATCTTCCGTCGCTGCGCGAGCGCCCCGAGGATATTCCGCTTCTCACGCGCGAGTTTCTCGAGCGTTTCGCCAAATCCATGAATAAGAAGGTCCAGAGCATCGACCCGGAAGCCATGCGCCGCCTGGAGGTCTACGACTGGCCCGGCAACGTTCGCGAGCTCGAAAACACCATCGAACGCGCCGTCGCGCTGGAAACCGGCCACGCCGTTTCCGTCGCCGCCCTGCCCGACCGCATCCGCAATCACTACACCCAAACCGTCGCGCAGGCCCATTCGAACGGCCATTCAAACGGAAATGGCCACGGCAACGGCGTCATGATTCCCCAAGAAGGATTGAACCTCGAAGAACACATCAGCAACATGGAGCGCTCTTACCTTCTCGCCGCCCTCGAACGCTCCGGCGGAGTCCGCACTCGCGCCGCCGAACTCCTCAAGATGACCTATCGCTCTTTCCGCCACTACGCCAAGAAATACGAAATCTAAGGTAAATTCTGTATTCAAAACGGAGAACGCTGCATATACCCTCGGTCATTGCGTGTTGGCTTCTTGTCTGTTGACTCCGCCTGGGGGGTTCGATAAAGCAACAAAGTGCTCGGAACTTCGAGAGCTAACTCTCCCGGGCCGCGAGATATCCGTTGATGAACCATGCCACCCGTTGATCCGCAAAAAGCGCTGAGCTTCGCAGGGCCGATTCGCGAAATTGAAATCCTGTGGATCACCGCTGCGTTGGGATGCGATGGCGATACCATTGCGATGACGGCGGCTACCCAACCAAGCATCGAAGACATCATCCTCGGCGCGATTCCGGGAATTCCGAAAGTCAACCTGCACAACCCATTCCTCTCCTATCAAGTCGCGGACGATTTTCTGCGCCCGTTTTACTTGGCCGCGGAAGGAAAGCTGGGCCCATATATCCTCATCATCGAAGGTTCCATTCCCAACGAACGGAACAAAGATGAAGGATACTGGGCCGCGATGGGCACTGACAAAGATACGGGTCAGCCCATTGCAACTTGCGAATGGATCGATCGCCTCGCTCCCAATGCCTGGGCGGTTGTTGCTGCCGGGACGTGCGCTGCGTACGGCGGGATCCACGCCATGGAAGGAAATCCGACCGGCTGCATGGGTCTTCCTCAGTATCTTGGCAAAAATTGGAAATCCCAGGCGGGCATCCCGATCGTCTGCGTTCCAGGATGTCCGGTCCAGCCGGACAACATGATGCAGACCCTTCTCTACCTTCTCCAGCAGGCCGCGGGCGGCGCGCCAATGATATCTCTAGACGAGTGCCTGCGGCCAACGTGGCTCTTCGGACAAACGCTTCATCAGAATTGCGATCGGGGCGGCTACTACGAGCAGGCGCAGTTCGCCGGGCAATACGGCGAGCCAAGCTGCATCGTAAAACTTGGCTGCTGGGGGCCCGTTGTTCAGTGCAACGTCGGCAAGCGCGGATGGATCGGCGGAATTGGTGGCTGCCCGAACGTCGGCGGAATTTGCATCGGGTGCACGATGCATGGATTCCCCGAAAAGTTCATGCCGTTCATGGACCAGCCGCCGGGATCGCTTCTATCTTCCCAGGCCATTTCGACTTATGGCAGTATGATCCGTGCGCTTCGCAATTTCACGCAGCAATCGCTGACCAAAGTGCCGTCTTGGCGCCGCTCTCAGGCCGAGAGCTCGGTTGATGCCTCCGATGATAGAATTGTTATCGATAAGGCAGATTGAGTGGCATAGGCAACGCCCGGTCGGGTAAGACGATGAATTCCCCTTCGCCGAAGAGAGACAACGAGCTGACGGCGAATAGCACGATTGCCGCAGCGAACGCGCAGCCTGGTTTGGACGCCGAATCCCTTGTGGCCGCTCTTGCCGCATTTTTCGGCCCCTCCGCCCGAACCAACCGGGAGTGTGCTCGCGTACGCGAACAGCCTCCTGAAGCCCCCGAATCGGTCCCCTCGGTCGAGGACCGCTACAAAGTCCTGATCGAGCAGATTCCTGCGGTCGTATTCATGGCCTTTTTGGACGGCGGTGTCAGCGAGGCTTACATCAGCCCGCAGGTCGAACACGTCCTGGGCTTCTCGCGCGAGGAATGGCTCGACGACCCGATCCGCTGGTTCCATCAAATCCATCCCGAAGACCGCTATCGCTGGAGCGTCGAAGCCGCTGAAATCCTGCTCAAAGGCAATCCCCTCAAATCCGTTTACCGCGTCATCGCTCGCGACGGCCATATAGTCTGGTTCCGTTGCGAGGCGAAAATGATTCGCCGGCCGGATGGACACCCGTGGTTCATCCACGGCGTAGGTTTCGATATCACCGATCTCAAGCTCAGCGAACAAGCTTTGCAAAAGGAAACGGCCGAGCGTGAACGCCTGCAGGCGCTCGAAATCGAGCGTCAAATCGCCAGGACCGCGCGAAGCGAATCCACGTTGGCCGCCATCGTGGAGTCCTCTGAGGACGCGATCGTCAGCAAGGGGCTTGATAGCATCATCACCAGTTGGAACAAAGACGCCGAACGCATGTTCGGCTTTACCGCAGCGGAAGCAGTCGGTCAGCCCATTACCATCATCATTCCGCCCGACCGCCTGAGCGAAGAAACCCACATCATCGACACGCTCAAGCGCGGCGAGCGAATCGAGCATTTTGACACCGTTCGTGTTCGCAACGACGGCACCCCCGTCGACGTCTCCGTATCGATTGCTCCGCTCACGGATGCCGCAGGTCGCGTCGTGGGCGCCTCCAAGATCGCGCGCGACATCACCGCTCGTAGACGCGCCGAAAAGAACTTGATCGACGCCGCCCGCCGTCAGGTCGCGCTTTTTCAGCTTGCGGACGCCATGCACCGCGCCCGGTCCCTGAACGATGTCTACAACGCTGCATTGAGCGCTATCACCGGTGCCGTGCAGTGCGAGCGCGCATCCATCTTGCTGACGGACGATAGCAGGGCCATGCGCTTTGTGAGCTGGCGCGGTCTCTCCGATGAATATCGGGCGGCTGTCGACGGTCATTCTGCATGGGCAGCGGACGATTCCGACCCTCGCCCGGTTTGCGTCGCAGATATCGCTCATGCTGACGCAAGCGACTCGATCAGGCAGGCCGTGCAGACCGAAGGCATCCGCGCACTGGCCTTCATCCCTCTCGTCTGGAACGGCAAGCTCATCGGTAAGTTCATGACCTATTTCAACGAGCCTCATGCTTTCAGCGACGATGAGATCGAGCTCAGCCTTACCATTGCCCGCCAGCTTACCTTCGGCATCGAGCGCGTGCGCAATGAGGAGGCTCTGCGGTTCAGCGAGGAGCGGTTCCGCGTGCTTGCGGAAACTCTCGACTCGCAAGTTTGCGAGCGAACGAAGCAGCTCGAAACGCAAAACGCCGAGATTAGGGCTCAATCCGATCACATTCGGCAGCTTTCTTTCCGGTTGATGAAGCTCCAGGACGACGAGCGCCGGCGCCTCGCTCGCGAATTGCACGACAGCGCAGGCCAAACGCTGGCAGCCATCTCGATCAACCTCGCCCAAATCAACCGGGAAGTCAAAAAACACCTGCCGGATTTGTCCGAACCCCTTGAAGAAACATTAGGATTAGCGCAGCAGTTGACCCGGGAAATTCGCACAACCTCATACTTGTTGCACCCGCCTTTGTTGGACGAGACGGGCCTCGGTGCCGCTTTGCGCTGGTATATTGAGGGCCTTCAGCAACGCAGCGGTCTGCAGGTTACGCTGTCTATCCCGGAAGGCTTCGATAGGCTGCCCGGCGATATGGAGTTGATGATCTTTCGCCTCGTCCAGGAATGCCTCACAAATATCTACAGGCACTCCGGAAGCAAGACCGCTGAAATTCAGATCGCCGCGACGCCCGAAACTGTCTCCATCGAGGTTGCCGACCATGGCCGTGGAATGTCGGCGGAACGGGTGGTCGAGGTTCAATCGCGAGGCTCCGGTGTGGGCATCCAGGGCATGCGCGAGCGTGTCCGCCATTTCAACGGCCAACTGACGGTCACGTCCGGCGATTCCGGCACGCGAATCCTCGCTATCATCCCCCGACCCGGAGGCGCCTCGATCGACACACCACCCGAAAACACCCCTGCCGATCTCGGTCACATGAACTCATTCCACGCGCCGTGTAGCGGGAGGCTTTAGCCCCGCCCGCATCGGCACGAAGCCCGTCCGTGTAGCAGGAAGCCGTCTACGTGGGACCCGGTGCGGAAGGCTTTAGCCCCGGCAAGTATCGGCACGGAGCCCCGTGGAGCAGGAAGCCGCCTACGACTGGCCCGGCAATGTTCGCGCACTCGAGAACACAATCGAACGCGCCGTCGCGCTCGAAACCGGCAGCGCCATTTCCATCGCCGCGCTGCCCGACCGCATCCGCAACCACTACACGCAAACCGTCGCGCAGGCCCATTCGAACGGCCATTCAAACGGAAATGGCCACGGCAACGGCCATAGCAACGGCGTCGTAATCCCGCAGGATGGATTGAATCTCGAAGAGCACATCAGCAACACCGCAAAATCCTCTTCCTTGAACAACATGGAGCCCTCTTACCTTCTCGCCGCTCTCGAACGCTCCGGCGGTGTCCGCACTCGCGCCGCCGAACTCCTCAAGATGACCTACCGCTCCTTCCGCCACTACACCAAGAAATACGAGATCTAGCCGCGGCGCTTCCGCCGAGCGTCAGCCGCACCAGCCGCAAACTCGTTCCCCGCTGAGCTATTTACTGATATAGTATTCCGCGTCCACGCCGTGCGTTCACTCCGCCGCGAAAGGCAGGGCCCGAGATGGGTAGTGTATACAGGCAAGACTCGCAGCGCTTACACGAGCTATTGGATAAAGCTAGCGCATTGCATGGGGCGACCTTGCTGATTCCCGACCTGCAGCGCCCATACGTTTGGACGCCCAATCAGGTCACACTGCTAATCGACTCGCTCGTTCGGGGCTGGCCGTTCGGCACTCTTCTTCTCTGGAAGGTGAATCACCAGGAACTGCGCGGTATCCCGTTTCGGCCGTTCTGGACGGTTGTTGACCGCATCGACCAATCAAACGAAGCGCAGGTCGCGCAGATGAATCCGCCCGCCGAGTATCACATGGTCCTGGATGGACAGCAGAGAATTCAAAGTCTTCTGCTTGCCCTCGGAGGCGACGACTGGGGATTCGCACTAGAGGACCGAGATTGGACCGAAGAAATAAAACAACGCAGACCTCGGGGGCGGCAGGCCAAATACCGTCACTGGTCAAAAGCGAGTCTCTGCTTCGATCTGCATAGATTTATGGCCGAATACGACAACCACGGCTGCAGCCTGCTGTCGATCGACTTCCGAACGGTACTGACCTGGGCCATTACGGACCCACAAGGCGGACAGTCGAGTTTTCCGAAGCCTGAGAATTACGAAAGCGCGCTACCGAAGGCCTATCTCCCTCAAAACGACGGTCGCCTAATAAGATTGAGCCGTCTCTGGAGAGAAGCTCAGCCAAATCCCGCCCTTAAGGAAGCGCAGTTCAGGCAAATTTTGCGCCCACTACTTGAACGACACGCTGTGGCGTGTGGAATCATCGACAGGCTTCTGCCACCAATGGGCGAACTAATGACAACGTTACGAGACGTAAAACTTTCCGACGTCACCTTTCTTGAGCTGCAACCTTACGATGCCCAGACTTGGACACCAGACACTTACAACGACGCCATCGTCAACATCTTCACCCGTCTGAACACGGCCGGACGAACACTTACGCGCGAGGAGATCACATTCGCTTGGCTAAAAGTCGGTTGGGAAACACAAAGTACGGACGGAAAGTCAGCCGGAGAATGTTTCTCTGACCTGCGGAAATTTCTCGCAGAAGAGGGGCTTGAACTTGAGTCGGACGAATTAGTGCGGGCAGCCTCATTTCTGTGGTCTGTCTCGAGCAACGATGGGCGGCTGCTCGGGAACAGCGATCTTCTTAAAGGTGATGTTATACGCCCGATGGCGTCTGCTCTCTCCCGCGGATAGAACATTGTTCAGAACTCCTTCCTGTCTGGCGCCGCTGCACTCGTTGAACGAGGGTTCATGTACGGAGCACGTGGTCACTTCTCGTCCGTTTACGCGTTGGCCGTTATATGGACCTGGCTCTATATTGCGGAGGCCTGGAAGGCAACACACGCTCTCGCCGAACTCGAGAAGGATGCGTTCGATAAGAAGTGTCGCGCCTCAGTTCACAAGTGCATCGACCGCTGGATTATGTGCTCGCAATGGGCGGGCGTGTGGTCAGAGTCGTCGACGACTCAAATCGAGACCTATGCAAGGGATATGACCGAACTCCTGAAATCAGCCGCAGGGCTAACGGACGCCACTCAAGTGCACCGTCTGTGGGAGGAATGCTTCAACAAATTCGTGGAGACCCTTGCATCGAACGCAATCAACAACCTCGGCAGCATCATTGCGACGAACCGGGAGCGCGTATCACTTTATCGCAATCTCCTATGGGTCTGGCACAGGCTCGACAATGACCGCTGGGAAAAATCCCAGATACAGCTCAGAGTCGGAAAGAAAAAAGCGACCACGGATGTCGACCACATTGTTTCATTTGCCCTCTGGGAGAACAAGCTGCACTCGGCGTTGCCCGAATGGACCGCCGATGCAGACGAAGCGCTCGCCGCCGCAAATAAACTGGGCAACTGCTCCCTGTTGGAGAAGAACTTCAACATATCCAAGAGCGACAAGACACTGAAGTCCTTCCTCTCCCAGATCCACGAAGTCCGCGAAAACGATATCCGTATTGAGGATTGGTGCGCGGCGCTCGCGATCCCACAATCACTCCTAATGCCGACGTCTCTGGCATCGAGGAAGTTAGCAGGGCGATCGAAGACCGAGACAAAGAAATAAGGAATGAGCTTGCTGAGTTCATCCGCGGCCAAAGGGTCCGCGTCGACGTGGACGCGCCGCCGCTCCGCAAGCCACAATCGGCAGAAAGCTGGCAAGCGGCTTCGCAAGGTGCCGCAGCGCCCGCAAGCGTAGATCCCCAACCAGACGCACCACATACCCGGCTCGCCACGATCGAAGCGGTGCCGCAGCGGCAGGGGGACGTCCCGAGCGACCGAACGCCTAACAATGATGGTATCGATGTTAATGCGCTGCGAGCTGCCTATCGGGAAGACAATTCGGTCCGGGTAATAATCGACCACTTTGCAAGCCGGGAACGGAACCAGAACGAGACTCACGTCGACAGGCTTGAAACTCTCTTACAGAGGGACGGAGTCCGCTTTCACGGTCCGCAATCATTAGCGTTTTCCGCAAGCTAGATGCACTGGGCCTAGGATGTTTCATACCGGGAAGGAAAGGCCACGCCACACGGTTTCAGTGGCATGGAAAATCGCTCGCCATTCGTGCCGTCGCAGCAGATGAAAATACAAGCGCCGAGAACCAAATCGCTGGCTGAGCTCGAAACGGAACTAATCCACACCGGGGCGGGCCTTTCACTGTGCGGGGTTCCACTCCTGTCGAGCGTCATAGAGACAAATGTCCCTGGGCTACTAGACCAAATGTCCATACTCCGCCGGCCGCAAAATCCCGTCGACCGCCAAGTAGAACTGCTAGGTACAAAAGTCCCTTAAGCACCGGCCCATCTATGGCGCGCCGGAGCAAGCACCGTGCGCAGGCGGCTGGCGGCTTGTTCGCATCGGCGCGGCGCCCGGGGTTTCGTCCGTAGCCGTCACCGTAAGGCTCGATCAATATAATGAACCGAAAGCGATGACTCCACAGAATCAGTGGTTCGCTGGTTTTGCGAACCATGGGTCTTCGGTGCCGCCGCGCGCTCCCCGTCGCAAAAATCTGAGTACAGAACCGTGTTTACCATTGACAAATATTAGTTGCTGTGCTATAGTGGCCTATTTTTATGGTCTCTCAAACCGACAACACGACGCACGCAACGCCGAAAGGAGCCCCGCTTCCCAAGTTTCGCCCTGGTTTCGCCACTTCCAATTTCTACTCGCAACACGTTACGAGTAGAAATCGCCGCAAACCCCGCCGAATCAGCTACATCAAATTTTCTACTCGCAACAAAAAGCATCACTCGCAAAGCTTTACTTTAAGTTCGGGTCAGCCTTGCGGCTTCGCTAGTCACTCGCCACTCGTCACTTGTCACTTCGCCGTCATCACCTTGGGCGGTCGCGCTTTTAGCGCGCAGATTGATGGACACGCCGTGCCATCAATCTGCGCCGTAACCCCAGTCGCATCAACAAAAGTTGAAAAATTGATGGACACACTTTGCGATCCGTTCAGGATCGCAATCCTCAGCGGAGCAAGGCGAGCGAAGGATCTCTCGGCGCTGGCCCATCCACGAGAATCGGCTTTCTTACTCGATACACGTGTCGAGATAAAATCGAACCTAACTGCTGCCAAATCAGCAATATCACCAAAAACTTCTCGATACACTTTTGATAGGGTTCGGGAACGCGAAAACACACCAAAAGGAGACTCTATCGCGTAACGTCGCCACAATTCGACATGCGGGGAAGTTTTGACCATTCGCTAGTCACTGCGGTCTTGTTCGAGAAAACTACCGCAGGCGGCCGGCGACTTGGAGGTTGTGGGCGCCGGCGAAGACGTAGGTGCCGATGCTGAGCGTTTGCGGGACGAACCACATGTGGCGGATAAAACCGTTCTGGCTGCGCATCATGCGGCGGCTGATCAGGTCCATCACCACCGGCGTGATCTGCGAGACGGCGTAGATCGAATCCGAATGGACGAAGGGGCGCATGAGCGGGTTCTGTTCCACCGCTCCATGGCCCACCGCATAGCGCGTCGAATACGCGTCGAACGCCGCCGCGCCGTGCTGCGCGAGCGCCAACATGAGCCACGTCCGCTGGGGATACTGCTCGACCGACTCAATGCCGGCATGCTTTTGCGGCTTGATCTTTGGCACTTCGATCGGAGACGGGACGTGGATCGGCGTGTTCGGGGCCGAATCGGCCGTCGCGCTGGGCTCCATGCTCTTCGGGAGAATCGATGCGTCGGAGGCATCCGAGAAATTGAGAGCCGTCAACTGCAGATTGGCGAACGCGGGAGCTGTGCTGCTGGACGAATCGGCGGAAACAGCCGCTCGCACATTCACCGCGGCCGGTACAGGTGGTATAGGTGGCTTAACCTCCGCAACGGGTTTCCCCGACATGACGGCGGAAAGCTGAAGCAGAATTACACCTGTGGCTAGCAGCATGATTCCCTCCCAAGATGACGTCGATCAATGCACGATTGCAGCCACGCAACGGCCGGCCGCCGCAGCGCCGAAATGTTTGAAAATAAAGGACATGAAAGAGCCGGCATTGCCGTGAATTCCCTTCCGTTCCAACCAACAGGCGGTGAGAGGAAGTTGTTTTCCTCTGAGTCCTTTCTATTTCCATTCGCTGTACTTCAGGACCTATACAATGTTGTCCTGCGGTTCAGGGGAGGTCCACTGTACGTCGGTACTAGCGGGACCGAACTTTAGTCCGGGGCAAAATGCATTTGCAGAATCTTCGCCTGCGTCGCGCTTCAGGAGATGCGGGGGAGCGGCGGTTCCGTGGAGCGGGAGCCGGAGAAAAAGAGAATGGAAATCGAACGGGAAGCGAACCGACGCGAACGTGGGAGGGCCGCGTGGTGAGGTCTACGACCTGGAGCAGGACGCACGAAGAAACCTTGGGCGGGAGGGCGTATCGGAAGACGCGCTGATGTGGCAGACTGCCAAAGATTTGGTTCGCCGAGGAGATGAAATGACGAGGATCGCACGATGACATGGTGGCACGTAATCGTTCTGGCGATCGTGCAGGGAATGGCGGAACTGCTCCCGGTGTCGAGTTCGGCGCACGTAATAATCGCCGAAAAGCTGATGGGCATGAATCCAGCTGCGCCAGAGATGACGCTGCTGTTGGTGATGTTGCATACGGGGACGATGGTGGCGGTGATCGTCTATTTCTGGCGGAGGTGGGCCCGGACTTTCTTTAGCTCGATGACAGAATTTAAGAATTTCGCCGTGGCTCTCATCGTCGCAACCATACTGACCGGAATTGTAGGCGGCGGCATAATTGAGTTCATCGAAAAAGTGCTGATGCGCCACCAGCCGCATGCATGGGTGGAACAACTTTTCAACCGGCTGGATCTGATCGCTATCGCATTGGCTGCCGCCGGCGTTTTAATTCTCTTCGCCGGACTGGTGGAAAATCGCCGCGAAAAGCTGGATCACGCGATCAACCCGGCTCAGAATGGCGGATCGAACGGCGGACGAAACGTCACTGGGCCGCCGCCGGAAGCTCCCGCCGCGCGAACTGCCGTGGGCGCCGGCGTGCTTGAAAGAAACAGTATCGCCCCTGCGTCGGAAATGAGCGCGAAGCAGTACTCCTGGATCGGCGCGATTCAGGGCCTGGTAATTCCCTTTCGGGGGTTTTCCCGATCGGGATCGACGATCTCGGTGGGACTGTTGCTGCGCGTCGCGCGGCGAACCGCCGAGGATTTCAGCTTCGCATTGGCTGTCGTGCTCACTCCTCCCGCTGACGCGCGCGAAATTTGGCGCCTTTACCAGGCACAGCACCACCAGCTCGCGGCCGTGGTTCCCGCAGCTACCACAAGCCTGCTGGGAATGGTGTTTGCCTTCGTTGCCGGACTGCTGGCGCTGAAGTGGCTGAGCCGGTGGCTGGAAAGCGGCAAGTGGTACATTTTCGGAATTTATTGTCTGGTGGCGGCGTGTGTAGTGGCGTTTTTGTATCACGCGGGATTCTAGAGAGGAAGGCGATGGTCAACAGCTCACAGTCGAGAGTTTTAATTCAAAATCAGCGAAAATCGGCTACGCCGAATAACGGTAGCGGTTGCGCGCCTCACAAGTTGCAGATCCTTCGCGCCATCGCGCGCGGTCCGCTTGCGAACGGCTGAAACGCACGTTCCGCCCAGGATTAGAGCGAACGAAGAGACGCCTGGGCGGCGGAGATGGTCGCGTCGATATCGGCGTCGGAGTGAGCAGAGGAGACGAAGAGCGCTTCGAATTGCGACGGCGGGAGAAAGATGCCGCGATTGAGCATTTCACGGAAAAACGCGGCGAAGCGGGTGGCGTCGGACTTTTTTGCGGCGGCGTAGTCGCGAATGGGGTCTGGCGCGAAAAACAGCGTCAGCAGAGAACCTGCGATGTTGACCTGTCCGGGAATGCGTGATTCAGCGAGCGCGGAGCGAAGGCCATCGGCGAGACGATCGGCTTTCTTGTTCAGCGCATCGTAGAAATTTCGCGTTCCCAGTTGCGGCAGCGTAGCCAGCCCGGCGCGCATCGCGAGCGGATTTCCTGAAAGCGTTCCTGCCTGATAGACCGGCCCGAGCGGCGCGACCATTTCCATAATGTCGCGGAGGCCCCCATAGGCCGCGACAGGCAAGCCGCCGCCAATGATCTTGCCAAGGGTGGTCAAGTCGGCCGTAACGCTGTAAACCTGCTGCGCGCCGCCAAGCGCCAGGCGAAAGCCTGTAATCACTTCGTCGAAGATCAGCAGTGCACCTTCGCGGCGGGTGATTTCGCGCAAACCCTCGAGAAAGCCGGCCCCAGGCGCCACAACGCCCATATTTGCGGCAACCGGCTCGACGATCACCGCCGCGATCTTTTTCGCATGCGCGCGGAAGATTTCTTCAACCGCACGGAGATCGTTGTAAGGCGCGTTGAGCGTGAGCTGCGCGAGCGATTCCGGAACGCCGGGCGAGGACGAAATGCCGAACGTGGCGAGGCCGGAGCCTGCCTGAACGAGGAAGCTATCCGCGTGGCCGTGATAGCCACCTTCAAACTTCAGGATCAGGTCGCGTTTGGTGAAGGCGCGAGCGGCGCGGATCGCGGACATCGTCGCCTCGGTTCCGGAACTGACGAAGCGGATGCGCTCGATCGAGGGGACCGCACGAGCGATGCGCTCGCCAAGTTCGACTTCGAGCGGCGACGTCATGCCGTAGCTCGTGCCGCGCTTCGCCTGATCAGCGACGGCGGCGACGACGTCGGAATGCGCGTGTCCGAGGATCAGCGCGCCCCAGGAACAGACGTAGTCGATGTATTCGCGGCCATCCACATCCCAGACGCGCGATCCGCTGGCACGATCAATAACCAGAGGTGTGCCGCCGACTGCCTTGAACGCACGAACGGGACTATCGACGCCGCCAACGAGAATTTTCTCGGCGCGGGCGAACGCTTCGGCAGAACTTTGGCGAGCGTTAGGATCGCGGGACGTTTGCGTTGGGCGCGTGAACATGGAAAATCAACTCATTCTGCAGGACGGTCATTGGGACGTACTGCTCG
The DNA here is from genome assembly GCA_036279175.1 of Candidatus Acidiferrales bacterium. GTDB lineage: Bacteria > Acidobacteriota > Terriglobia > Acidiferrales > UBA7541 > Palsa-295. Next base: position 27,675 of record DASUJR010000007.1, read on the forward strand.
CGAGACAAAAACTAAGTCCTCGTCGTCAGGAATCTGTGCCGTGGGAATAAACAGCCGGCCAAAAACCTTCGGCTCCCGAATCATTATTCCGCCGCCATCCTCTTCGACAAACCAAGTCTGCTCTTCCGATAGGTCTTTCGACTGAGGATCCGCGACAACCTCAATCTCGCCCTTCTCACCGTGATAAGTCACGAGATCGCCCGCCATTATTTCTTCCCCGGATTGGTATTTCAGAGTCACGTTGAGGCTGGAAAGTCAGCATTGTTTCAGCCAGCGGGCGGCGTCCTTCGCATGATAAGTCAGGATGATGCTCGCGCCGGCGCGCTGAATGCCCGTCAAAATTTCCAGGACGACGCGTTTTTCGTCGAGCCAACCGTTGCGGGCGGCCGCTTTCACCATTGCGTATTCGCCGCTGACGTTGTACGCGCCTACCGGAACGTCAAAACGTTCACGCACGCGCTGAATCACGTCGAGATACGGGAGCGCGGGCTTGACCATAATCATGTCCGCGCCTTCATCGATATCGAGCGCGACTTCGCGCAGAGCTTCGCGCGCGTTGGCCGGATCCATCTGATAGCTGCGGCGATCGCCGAACTGCGGCGAGGACTGCGCGGCTTCGCGGAAGGGACCGTAAAAGCCGGAACAATATTTGGCGGCGTAGGAAAGGATTGCAACGTTGTCGAACTTGTTTTCGTCGAGCTTGCGGCGAATGGCGGCCACGCGGCCGTCCATCATGTCGGAGGGCGC
>DASUJR010000008.1:0-6111 GCA_036279175.1 Candidatus Acidiferrales bacterium
GTCCTCCGTCAACCCCTTTTGGGTCCGGTCCGATTTGATCGTCGGCTTGTCGCCCGCTCGCGCGCCGGTGGCCGGGATGATCTCCACGCGGTGGCTTTCCTAGGGCTTCGTGCTGAATTCCTCGCCACCGGGCGCCCCAGCGGCCCCATCGGCTCATCGGCCCTGATGCAGCCGCAGACCTCGTCGAACAGTTCCTGCGCCAGCTTGCGCAACCGCGCCGTGCGTCTCGACGGGCGGCCAAAGAACAGCCGCCAACTCGTCCGCTTCGCGCAGGTCGTCGGCCGCCGCATCTTCGCCGCTCAGGCGCTTCTCTCGCGCGGCATTGCTGGCTCGCCCAGACGAGCGAGGCGGTCTTCCATCGGCATTCGCTCGAAGCCCGATGTGCGGGCCAAGATGTGGTCGACGGTGAACAGCACCAAAAACTCGCCTTCCTCCTTCGACATAGAACCCTCAAGCGCGCACTGCCTGATAGACGGCCAAACGCGTCTCGTCGCGCGTGGCCGGGACGAGCTTACAAACCGCTTCGTGCCACTCCGGCAGCCGCGGCAGCGCCTCCGCCACGCCCAACAGCGCGGCGTCGATCTTCTCAAAGGAGGGTGGGCGAACTTCGTTGATCATGGACGGCGTGTTGATGTTGCTCGGCGATGACCGGCTGGCAGTCGTCATTGAAATGTCGTGAAACGCCGATTGCAACTGCCGCCACGCGCCTAGGCCGAGGGCCAGTTGCTGAGGTACTCCAACCGATCGATCATCTCTTCGGCGGTTGGAGCTCGAGCGAGGCGGAGTACGCGGCGCATTACGTCGCCAATCGGTCGCTGGTTCGACACAATGACGCCCGGATGATGTCTGTCGGCAGCAAGCCATTCTTCATGCAGCGCGGCAAAATGCCCTACGTTGAAGGCGATGATGGCTCGGCCGCTGTCGCGACACCAGTCGAGCTGGTCGGGATCGGTTTGGCCGAGGCGATCGGCTTCGGGCGTCGAAACTGCGTCAAAGCCGTGAGAACGTAAGATCTCCGCCAAACCCCCGTAAACGTCCTCATCGGTAAGGAATCGGATGTCGCTCATTCGCGACGCGTGCCGCCCGGAAATCGTTGCTGGACCGTCTCTTCGTCGTCAGCGGCAATCTCTTCTTCCATTTCCGCGGGATGATCATAGGCGTAGGCCAAAGCATCGTGTACATCGGAAGGCCGTAAATGCGGATACTGCTGGACGATTTCTTCGACCGACATGCCCGTGCGGTAGCAATTGAGAATCAGGCTCGCGCGGATTCGAGTGCCTGCGATCACCGCCCGGCCCCCGCAGCGATCCGGGACTTTTTCGATGTTTCGGAAGTCAATTTTTTGCATACGGCGACACCCCATCGCGAACGACACTCAGCCATTATACCACGGTTCGGTCAGCAACCCGCGCCCCACCCAACGGTTTCGTCCGATTCGAAATAAATGACCGATACGTGGGTGGCCGCGAATCACCAGAAACCGGCTCTTTGGTCGGCGAACCGTCGTCGCGCACGGCCTGATAGACGGCCAGTCGCGTCTGGTCGGGCGTGGCCGGGCCGAGCTTACGAACCGCTTCGTGCCACTCCGGCAGCCGCGGCAGCGCCTCCGCCACGCCCAGCAAAGCGGCGTCGATCTTGTCAAAGAGACGTGCGGGAATCTCGTCGTTCATGGGCGGCGGAGGTTCTTGGCGTTCTCCGCCGACCAGCGGTCGGCAGTCATCATTGAACCGCCGCACGGCGCGAGTTGCAATCGCGCGTTACCCATTGCGCGCACGACCTTGCCCAGCGCGTGCAAAATCCTTAAAATCATTGGATGCTGCATCGGTGTGGCGGGTTTATGGCGGCCCCACCAATAGGGCGCGACGCGAGCGTGACCGGTGCACGAGCGCGTCGAAAACATCCGTGGCGTGGGCCGAGCAAATGCGCGTTTTTTCTCCGCAGAAATCGATTGCGTCGATCAATAGCTCGCTTACGCGGGACGAGCTTTTGCGGCGAAGCCGGATACTTGTGATCGACGACGAGCGTCCGGAAATCGTTGACGACCTAAAGAGGGCGCATTTTGCCGTCGATTATGAGCCCGATATCGATGCCACCAAAATTGACCTCATCGACAAGCGAATTTACGACCTGATCTTGCTTGACTTCGGAAATGTCGGCCGGGCTTTCGGAAGTGATGAGGGGTTGTCCCTCCTGCGGCACATCAAACGGGTCAATCCGGCAGTCGTCGTCATAAGTTATACCTCAAAGGCGCTCGGTGCTTCTCAGGCGGACTTCTATCGCCTCTGCGACGCCGTGCTGCCCAAAGATGCTGGCATTTCCGAGTCGCTCGAGAAAATCGAACTCGAGCTCCGGCGAGCCCATAGCATCACAAATGTCTGGTCGGGGCTTCTTACGGTTTGCGGGGTACCGGCCGGCTCAGCGGACGACAAAAGGTTGCAGAACCTCTTGGTGCGCGGTCTAAATCGCCCGCCGAAGCTCGAGGCCCTAAAGCAAAGCGTGATGAAGATGCTGACATCCGAGGAAATGCAAAAGACCGGCGCAATTCTGCTCGCCAAGGTAATAGAATTGGCCGTCAGATCAGTGACTGGATTACCGAATGGCTGATTTTCAGAACATTGTGCCCCTGATCCCGCTCCCGGTGGTCGATCTGCACGGCATCTCAGTACCCCGCGACGGATTGCTTCTCGGCGCGCCACCCGACTGCCCGAAGAATTGGGCCTCAGGACTGCGCTGCCACGAGCATTATCATGGACTTGCCAACGCGGACGTAGCAGACGATATCGTTCAATGCCCGTTCGGTTACGCGAGCCGCGTCGTCCGGCACAAGAACATCCTCATCGCATTGACAGGCTTCATTCCATACCCGCGACTTGGTGGTGACCGCGAGCGACGCGCCGCCAAGAAACGCGCGATCGCGAAACTCGCGACTGAGCAGATTAACAAAGCGGTCGTCGCCGTAAAAAATGCTGTAGATTTTTCTGATCGCATCCAGGTCGATACCGTCCGCCGACAATCGGTAGCGCTGCACGAGATCCGGAAATTAAACCGGACTGTAAAGCAGACAGCAGAACGGTTATGCCGCGAGGATAGTCCAGGCGAACCGGACGCCGCAGAAGCGCGTTTCGTTCAAATCTGGAAGAGCGCGGAGTTGATGTCACAGCAATTCGACGTGATCGAACTGCTCGCCAACGAGGATTTGGCAAAGCTGCCTCGGAATTCTGTGTCGGAGGTTTATAGAATCTTCGACAAGTGCGTCCGCATCTACCGCCACGCGGGCCACCCAAATCGTTTTTCAATCACGGCACAGCAGGGATACTCCGGTAAGATCCTCGCATGTGACAAAACGCTGTCGATAATTCCCTCGGCGCTCATCGAAAACGCGCTTAAGTACTCAGTGGCCGACACCTTGATCCACATTGACGTTGAATCGAAGGGCGGTAATTGCGTCGTCACGGTTACCAATCAGGCGAAGGCCGGTGACAACGTCACCCGCAAGGCTTTTCAGAAGGGCGTTCGACTTTCATCAGATCAGGACGGCACGGGCCACGGCCTGCATCTGGTAAAAATTGTGGTTGAGCAGCATGGCGGCACAATTGACGTCCTCACTCGCCCGTTACGAAAAGGTGTCGACGAAATCCGGTTTATCGTGAGGCTGCCCGAACTCCACGATGCCAGGGCGCAAAAGCGCGCGTTGAGCGCATGAGCGGGGCGTTACAAGTGCCCGCGGGCATCCGCGCGATCTATTCGCACCGCTCAGGTGCCCCCGCATCATCGCTGGCGGCCTCGTCCGGCTCTGGTGCCGGGTTTTGCGCGAATGGTCGTACGCAGCCGCCCGTCGAGAACTGCTGCGTCGGCCAACCGCGCGTGCTGTAGTCTGTGTATGCGCCCTCATAGCCAATCGCGGCGAAGACGAGCTTGTACATCACGGTCGTCACATGTTCGATCAGGGCCAGCGATTTCTGGGTGATGCTCGGGTCGAGCTCGTCCGGGTGTGCGGCGGCATTTCGGAGCTTGCTCCAGGCCCTCACATCGGCGTCGCTGATAAAGCCCCGTGCGGCAGCCCACCACAAGCGGTCTTTTGCGCGGGGCATCCGAAGCAGGCCAAACAATCCCTTGACCCGATCGCGGAAAGAATCGCGCTCGGGCCAATCTGGCATTCCCTGCCATCGATCGAGGTGCGCCAAAATGCTTCTCACAGCTTGATCGGGCGCATGCGTCGCCACACTTGCGAGAGTCGCGGCAGCGATTCCCTCGACCGCGATGCCGAGCGCGAGGCGCTGTGTATCAACCGACGCAGCACTTGCTTCAGAAGCGTTGTGCAGATGAATCGAAACCGGATGCCAGTTCTCCGACGCCTCGCTGGAAGCAAAGTCGTAGTATTTCTGGAAAAGTGCCCACATACTTCCCGTCAGGTCGTGGCCGCCGAAAAATTGGATTGGTTTATGTAGCCTCGGCTTGGCGGTCTGGCGAGGACGGCAACGAATGTGTGTCTCCTGTCCGCTGCGGCCGGTCCGCTGCTTGACGTTCCAACGTACGGCGCGGGCGAGCAAGAATTGGAGCGCCTCAACCACGCGAAGGTCCGAATGCTTCCGGAGCTTATCGGTGACAACATTCGCCGATAAAACGCTGCGACGATAGTGAAAATCGATTCGGTAATCTGGCGATTCGACGATCGCCCGGTCCCAGGCGCTGGATTGAATTTCTCCGGTAGGCGATGTGGTTTTCGTTTCTGTGTAGGCCGTCACCGGGATCGCCAGATCGTCAAGGAAGTAAAGGTCCATTCCCTCGACGGGCATGGCGCCGTCCTTAGTTGAATGCACCAGGTCCCACACGGTTCCCTTAATGACGGCGCCCCCGTTTCTTGAGGCACTTTGGTCCGGCGATACAAAATCGGATGTCCACTCGCGCCCTTTGAGGTCGACCGCGCGAAGCCTGTACATCAGGCTGTGCGGCACAAGAGAGCCGGGTTGGAGCGGTGGCAGCGCGGGCAATCGGCTCGGCGCATACATCTTGAACGCGAGCGTCCCGTCTGGCATCTGAGAAATGCTCCCCGGGCCAGCTATCGAGTACCGGCTATCACCGGAACGCTGTTGCATGCCCATGTCTAGGCAATCAAGACTGAACGTCCCTGCGGAAAGTTGCTCGACAATCTCGTCGGTCGCAAATGGATGCATCGCCTGTCGCAGGCTTGGGTGAACGAATTTAACGAAGCATCACGCACGATGCGCCTTGTCCAACTTCCGATGGATTAGCGATATCATTGTGAGGATATCGAGGGCATCTTGCTCGTCCATTTCCCAATCTATTTTGGGCTCGTGTGCGAGCGGATTACGAACCGTCCCGTAGAGGCCCTTGAGGAGGCTAACAAATCCGCGCTGCTCGCCCCTAAGTGTTTCGCTGTCCAGCGAGTTGATCGCAATCAGCGGGGTACCTGACGTCCCAATTGAAAAGGCTCGCTCGACAAGCTCGACACCATCAGCCGCGAGGCCGGAGAGTGAGCGAATCTTCGCGGTGATGCTCTTCATGGCCTCAAAAACCGTGTGGAAGTAATTCTTCGCCAGAATCTCCGCGCTGCAGTAGGCGAAAATATCGGCGTGTGCGCCTCTTTGGCGTAGTTGTGCTTGAAACCGGCTGGCGCGCGCGAGAGCTTCGTCGAGGCTGGCTGCAGTTCGATCTTTCCGGATCTTGCCGTCTTCGCCTAAAGTCATTCCGCAGAAAGCAAGTACGACATTGAGCTGATCGCGCCGCGAATGGAATTTGTCGACATCCGAAGAGTATTTCGCGGGATCCATCGCGCGATTCATGAAGACGACAACATGGTTCCCGATTTGCTCGCGGTTCTGGAACTCCGCGAGCGCATTGTACAAGCGCATCCATTTCGTAATCGTCGGAGTAGGATCGCCGACACGGATTTGAGCTAGGATGTGCCCGATTTCACGTCCGCTCAATCCGCAGTCAGTGTCGCCGAGAACCTTGGCGATCGCTTCGATTCGCTCGGGCGCAAACGGCGCAACGCGTTCGCGTAAGTGTACCGTCATAGTTCGCCCCGAAAAGCGCGATCTAAAACGCCTGGCATGAGAGCATTGAATTCCGACAAGCACCGTCGTTGGT
>DASUJR010000009.1:0-13902 GCA_036279175.1 Candidatus Acidiferrales bacterium
GAGCGAGCAAGGCTTCACCGAAACCGTTCCAGCCCGAGGCAGCGCCCCTACGGTCGTGGCTGTAGGTGTACCAGCCGAAGCACCGTCAGGCCGACGCAGCGCTCCAACAGTTCTCGTAGCGACCGCGCTACCAGCCGCGCGTTTGCAGCAAGTCCTTCTCTTCGAGCTGGCGGACGTCGAGGCCCTTCATGGCTTCGCCGAGTTCTTCGCTGGCTTCGAGGACGATCTTAGGATCCTTGTAGTGCGTCGTGGCTTTCACGATCGCACGCGCGCGCTTGGCTGGGTCACTGGACTTGAAAATGCCCGAGCCGACGAACACCGCTTCCGCTCCAAGCTCCATCACGAGCGCGGCATCGGCGGGCGTGGCGATGCCACCAGCCGAGAAATTCGGCACAGGCAGCTTGCCGTTTTTCGCAACCCACTTCACAAGGTCGAGCGGCGACCCCAGCTCCTTCGAGGCGTGGACCAGTTCTTCGTCGCCCAGCGTGGTGAGCTTCTTCATTTGGCCGACAATCGCGCGCATATGACGGACGGCTTCGACGATATTGCCCGAACCGGCTTCGCCCTTGGTGCGAATCATTGCCGCGCCTTCGGCAATTCGCCGCAAAGCTTCGCCTAGATTGCGCGCGCCGCATACAAATGGAACTTTGAAGGCGTGCTTCCACACGTGGTGTTCTTCATCGGCGGGCGTCAGGACTTCGCTTTCGTCGATGTAATCGACTTCGAGCGCTTCGAGTACTTTAGCTTCGGCGAAATGGCCGATGCGGCACTTTGCCATGACAGGAATCGAGACCGCCTCCATAATTTCGCGAATCACGCGAGGCGAGGCCATGCGTGCCACGCCCCCCTCCTTGCGAATGTCCGCAGGGACGCGTTCGAGCGCCATCACCGAGCACGCGCCCGCTTCTTCCGCGGTCTTGGCCTGCTCGGCGTTCGTCACATCCATGATGACGCCGCCCTTCAGCATTTCGGCCAAGCCGACTTTTACGCGCCACAAGCTATTTTCGTTGCCGTTGTTCGTTGGTTCCGTTTGCATTGGATTCCCCCTCCCCCTCGTGAATTTTCTTCAATCTTGCGTTACGAGAACTCTCTATACCGCTATCTGGGCGGCATGCTGATATCGACAAAGCGTCCAGTACCGCGCGCAAGGACGACTCCCCTGGCACTGCGAATTTCACCTTCGCGAAACATATTGCGACCGTTCATTTCGATCTCGCGCGCTTCAACCAGAATTTCCTGACCGACGGGCACCGGCCTCAGGTATTCGATCTTCAATTCCGCGGTCACAGCGCGTACGCCGCGAAAGCGGCCGACCTTGCCCATAGCTTCATCGAGCAGCACCGCGATAATTCCTCCATGCAGGATTCCCGGTCCTCCCGAATATTCTTCGCCGAGCGAGAAGCGGCCTCGAATGCAACGTGCCGCGTCATCCTGCTCGAACTTGAGTTGCATGCCGCGCGCATTGCCGGCCCCACAGCCAAAACATGAGTTCGTAGGATTGGGCTCGAGTGGCGTAGTCAGTTGTTTATCCCCATGGGCATCCATTTTTTACAGAAACAAGAAGCATTTTACTTCCACCGGCTTCAGATCAGAGCAACGCGAGTCGGAGATTCGTCGCGCGCGCCGCGCTGGCGCTTGCGGAATTCCGCCTTCAGCAGGTCGCCTAATAATTGAACGCCGCGCACGATCTCCTTTCGATCGAGAGCCGCAAAACTCAGCCGCGCCGTGTTTGGCTGCGGATGTTGAAAATAGAAATGGCGCCCCGGCACGAACACCACTCCGCGCTCGCGAACGTGGATAAGCAGTTCAGCAGAGTCAAGACCTGCGGGCAGCGTAAGCCAAACGGACGTGCCGCCTTCAGGGCGCGTCCACGATGTGCCTTCCGGCATATGCTTCTCCAGAGAGTCCATCATGGCTTCCAGTTTGGAGCGATAAACCTTCTTCATTTTCGCAGCGTAGCGCGAAAGATAGCCACGCTTCAAAAATTCCGCCATCGCGGCCTGTGCGAGCTGGTCTGTGTGGAGATCGGTCGACTGCTTCAGCAGGCGCAAGCGCTCGATCACGCTTTCAGGGCCAATGCACCAGCCGACGCGAAGCCCGGGGAAAGCAATCTTGGAGAAACTGTCGATCTGGACCACATCGCCCTGACGGTCGAGTGACTTGAGCGACGGAACCGGCGAGCCAACGAAACGCAGCCGGCCGTAGATTGTATCCTCGATGACCGGGACCTGGTAAAGCGCAGCGACCTCAAGCAAGCGCCGGCGCTGCGCGAGGGGAAGCGTGGTGCCCGTCGGATTGTGAAAATCCGGCGTGAGAAAAATCATTTTCACGCGATTTTGCTGCAGAACCGTTTCCAACGCGCCCAGATCGAGGCCTGCGTGGCCGGTGCGGGACGAATCCGCGTCGACGTTCACCGCCAGTATTCGTATGCGCGCGGCGGTGAAAATCGCAATTGCTCCCGGATAGGCGGGATTTTCCAGCGCGACGGAATCGCCGGGCCGCAGAAACGCCTTGCAGATCAGGTCAATCGACTGCTGACACCCGTTTGTGATCAGCAACTGCTCATTGCGAACGGCCAAACCTTCTCCGCGCAGCAGGTCGAGCAAGCCCCGCTTGAGCGGTTCGTAGCCGTCCGTCGATCCGATTTCGAGAATGCGGCGGCCGGCGCTGCGAAGAACGGCATTGCAACAGCGCCGAAAATCCTCGATGGGAAACTCTTCATCCGACGGGCTTGCTTTCGTGAACGCGATAGTGCCGGACGGCACCGAGGGCATTAGCCGGCTCAGTCCCTCGTCCCCACGTTCATCTGCGAAAAGCGCCTCCCAACGAATCGTGCCATGGACATTGCCATTTCCGTTTCCGTTGGTTCGCGGCGGTGGAGTGAACTGCTTCAACGGCAGCGCCGAAATGAAAGTTCCGCGTCCAACGTGGCCCTGGATCAGGCCCTCGGATTCGAGTTCGGCGTACGCGTTTGCCACGGTTGTACGATGGACGCCGAGTTGGACAGCCAGTTCGCGGCTGGCGGGAATGCGATCGCCCGACCTCAGTTCGCCGGAATGGACCAATGCGCGAAGCTGGTCGCGCAACTGGACGTACAGAGGAACGTGACTTTCGGGCTGTAAATGAAGCGGCAGCATTGGCTGGTTCCTGAGGCCAATATACAGATGAAATTATATCCGTAAAGAGCCAATTTGTCTTCCCTCACGATTCATCGAAACGAGCGAAAACAAGCTCTTGTAGAACCCCCGGCTCACTCAGCATCCCGGGTGAGCCAATGGATTCAATCGCGCAAACAGTGTGGTTGGATTATGATAGGCGAGGATGCGTTGGTCAGCCATCCGCCGGTCATTCGCGTTATCCAAATTACAGGAGAGAGTTCATGGAGCGAGAATTGAGCCTCGAGTTTCTGCGTGTGGTCGAAATGGCCGCAATTGCGTCAGCGCGAACCATGGGACAGGGGGAGCGGCATAAGTCCGATCAGGCTGCCGTGGAAGCCATGCGCGCGGAAATGGATGGCGTCGGGATGGACGGGACGATCGTCATTGGGGAGGGCGAACGGGACAAGGCCCCAATGCTGTATATCGGAGAAAAGGTCGGCGCGGCCGTGCGCGACAATAACAACGCATACCCGAAGGTCGACATTGCCGTCGACCCGCTCGAAGGAACAAACCTCTGCGCGACGGGTGAGCCGAACGCGATCACGGTGCTAGCCGCCAGTGAACATGGAGGCTTGCTCCACGCGCCCGACATTTACATGGAAAAGATCATCGTTGGGCCGCCGTGCAAAGGCGCGATCGACCTGGACGCGCCGGTAAAGGTCAATCTGCAGGCGATTGCCCGGCGTCTCGACCGCGATGTCGAAGATCTCGTCGTCATCGTTCTCGATCGCCCACGCCATGAAAAGCTGATCAACGAGATTCGCGCTGCCGGCGCGCGCATTCAACTGATTGGCGACGGTGACCTGTCGGCTGGAATCAGGGCGGCCGTTCGCGGTACGGCCGTGCACGCCGTCATGGGCATCGGAGGCGCTCCAGAAGGCGTTCTCACGGCTGCCGCGTTGCGCTGCTTGAACGGGCAAATTCTGGCGCGGCTGGTGCTTACGAAACCGGACGACGAAGAACGCATGCACCAGATGGGCATCAAAGACTGCAAGAAAATCTACGACACCGCCGACCTCGCGCCAGGAAAACGCATCATTTTCGCATGCACGGGCGTCACACCAGGCGGCATGTTGGACGGTATTCGCTTCTTCCGCGACGGCATTCGAACGCACTCGCTGATCATGACGGCGGCAGGCGGCGAGGTGCGCTTCGTCGATTCAGTCCACCTGGAGAAGCACCCCGCGGTCGAAGTTCGCTTCTCGTAATCGGCCGTTGCTAATTTTCAGTAGGTATCCCGGCACGGCTGCAACCACCGCAATTCACGGCGAAATATGGAAGCTGCCGTCGGGCTTCACGAAGCCATAAGCCATGTGGGGAGTGTTGAATGCTGCTGCGGGCCGGCCGTCGCGATCGAGAAGGATGAGACCTCCCGTCGTGCGCGAGCGATGTGCGAGTTTCCGGATGCAGGCATCGGCGACGAACTGGGCGTGATCGTGCTCCGCCTGAGCCCCTTCCGGGCGCGGCTGAAAACGATAGGGCGCTTCGGGCGGCTCCGCGAGGAGATCGATGGCCATCTTGGCCATCACGATTTTCATGATGCCTTCTCCGTTTCCGGTGCAGGAGACGCCGCCGAATTCCGCGTCAGCATAACAACCACAGCCGATGAGTGGGGAATCTCCAACGCGCCCCGTGTGCTTGCAGCAGGTACCTCCGGTCGATGTGCCGGCGAAGATCCCACCATGCGAATCGACGGCAACGGCTCCGACGGTGCCTTGCGCGTGGCTTGCATGGTTTTCGGCGGCGTGTGAATCCGCGCGGCACAACTTCCAAGCATCGCGCTCCTGCTTCGTGATCAAGTCCGCCGGATCACAGAGGAGCATGCCGTTTTCCTGGGCGAACTGCTCTGCGCCCTGACCGGCAAGCAGCATGTGCTTGCTTTTTTCAAGGATGCAACGCGCCAGGCGAATAGGATTGCGGACGCGCTCGACCGCCGCGACTGCCCCAGCCTTCAGAGTGGAGCCGTCCATCAGGATGGCATCCAACTGAACCACCCCGTCCAGGGTCAGATGCGAGCCGTACCCAGCGTCGAACGTAGGATCTTCTTCGAGGACCACGATCACGGCTTCTACCGCGTCGGCAGCACTTCCTCCTGCCGTGAGAATCTTCCAGCCGGCTTCGAGCGAATTGCGCATTCCGTTCCGGCAGGAAACGAAGCTCTGCTTCGGAATTGCCCACGCACCGCCGTGAACGATGAGGGAGGGTCGCAAGGCAGGTCAGGGATGAATGTAGAACGTCAGAGTAACACCAATCGCGATTAGGGCTGGACCGATCACGACAGCAAATCCCATCCCGAGCAAAAGTTGTAACGCGGTTTGGCGGCGCCGCGGAATTTCTTCAATCGGAAGATCGCGTTCGGGGATTCCAAATCCCAGCATGGCGCGGAAAATATTCAGGTCCCAAAAGCGAAATTCGCGGCGCAGTTGCCAGAGAAGATCCAATCCGGCACAAACCACGAGCACCCCGATCAAGCCTAGCAATGTGGGCATCTCAACTGCCTCGTCCCGCGGAACGCGTGAGGGCTCGTCCTTCCGGCGGAGGATCATTAGATAAGCGCGCAGTGAGGTGCATGGGGGTTGCTTTGCGGGTGTCGACACTCGTCTCTTCAGTGGCTTTGGCCTTGCGACGACTACCTTCCGTTTGACTCCATGTGTGCACGATGCGATGGATCACGGTGATATTCGGCCCGATGGCCAAAATCCAGAGCGCGAGTCCCATCTGGTTGACAAGACCGGCAACAATCAAAAGGACGAGCCGCTCCGGCCGGTCCCAGAATCCCACGTCTTCCACCGGCACAAGCGAAGCGGCGCGCGCTTTTGCATAGGCGACCATCACTGCGCCAGCCATAGCAACGCCGGTAACGATTGCGTACGAGAAGCGGTTCACGCGAACGAAATAGACTAGAAGCCCGAGAAAGAGCATCAGGTCGGCATAGCGGTCGACGATAGATTCAAGGAATCCGCCGAATTTCGAAACGCGGTTCTGCTTGCGGGCGACGGGACCATCAAGCAAATCACACGCTCCGGCCAGAATCATCAGGCCGGCGGCAGCCGCAAATCTTCCGGTGGCGAAAAAAACGCTCGCCCAGAGATTTAAGATAAGGCCTGACCAGGTGATGATATTCGGGGGAACGCCGGTCGCGGCGATGATGGATGCAAGTTTTCCGATGGGCCAGGAGAGGTAGCGGCCGATCGTGCGCGTCAACATGGAAGTAGATGACCCCCGTCAAGATTCATCGTGGATGGTGGTCAACCGAACCACTTCGTATTCTTTCACTCCGGCCGGGGTTGCAACTTGAACCTCATCGCCGACCTTCTTGCCCAAAAGCGCGCGGCCTATGGGCGAACTGGTGGAGATAAGCCCTTTAGCTGCGTCAGCTTCCTCAATCGTAACGAGCTTATATTCGATTTTGGCGTCTTTCGCAACGTCAAGTACGACGATGCGGGAGCCATAAGCCGCCCGATCTTTGGGCAGATTGTTCAGGTTCATCAAGGAAATGTCCGCCATACGCTTATGAAGCTGTCCCAGCCGGGCCGAGACGTACGCTTGGCGCTCCTTCGCGTATTTGTACTCCGCGTTTTCAGAGAGATCGCCATGCGCACGCGCTACTTTGATTTCTTTTGGCAGTTCGTCATGGAGTTCGTGCTCCAATGCCGCGATCTCGTCCTTCAGCTTCTTTTTAATTCGCTCAGCTAGGTCCATCATATCGGGTTGTAAACTTCAGGTCGGCCGATCTTTGGCCGCAGTGTGAGGCTACCCATCAGTATAAAAGATTTCGGGGCAGCCGCAAACAGGCGTCCGTCGCCGGTAGTGGGCTAAAGTAGCCCGCTACCCCGTCGCCCCTATCAGGTAAATGCCTGTTGCTGTGGGCAGGAGTGCGGTATTCAGGGGCCTCTTCAGCGAACGTTGATCGTCAGCGAGGCTGTTTGCGTCTTGCCGTGGGCGTCCTTTGCGGTCAGCGTGTAGGTAGTGGTTTTCCTCGGGGAGATTTGGATGCAGCGGGTCAGGGAAGGCCATGTCTTCCGCCCCGTATCCGGCTGAATCGTCACGCTTTGCGCGTTCGCGACGCCATAGCACATCTGAACGCTATCGCCGCGGTGGATGTCGCCGGGCATGGCGTAGAAGCTGACAATTTTGAACTCGCTCCCTCCCAGCGTATCGAGTGACCTTTGATCTTCCTCGCGCTGCGCGGCGGCGGCTTGTTCCTTCGCTCGCGCCTGATAATCGGAGTTCTGTTGCCAGCGATAGGCGAACACGGCCACAGCATAGATGGCGGCAATCACAACCGCGATCCACGTGTACCGAAGGATTCTATGAGGCAGGTCACGCGGAGTTTCGGGAGGCTTGGCGCTTGGTTGGGGATCTGTGAACATCTGCGTCCGTCCAGAGCTGTCCTGGCGAGCTACGAATCTTGAGTTTTCAACTTTCGCTCTAAAGGTTCTGTTGATTGCGCTTCACAGTAGCTGATGATCCAGCCGTTTGCCGCTCAACGGCACCTGTTCGGTGATTTCCAGGCCGTAACCTTCGAGCGCGACAATTTTTCGCGGGTGGTTCGTCATTACGCGCATTCGCTGTAGCCCCAGATCGATCAGTATCTGCGCGCCAATGCCGCTCTCGCGCTGCGCTTTTCGCTGGATTCTCAGATCCTGGTCGATCTCTCCCCGCGAGTGATACCGAATGCGGGGCAGCGCGTCGCTTTCCGGCTCGCGGGGGTCGATCTGAAATCCGCGCCCGGTATGGTGCAGATAGACGAAAACCCCGCGGTCCTCCTTGGCAATAGCTCCCAGAGCCAGCTCGATAATTTCGTGGCAGTCGCACGACGTCGAGCCGAACACGTCCCCCGACAAACAGTGGGAGTGCAGTCGCACGAGAGGCGCTCTGCCTGCGCCCCCATCGCCGCTCTCGCTGACGTCACCGCGCACCAGCGCGACATGCAGCTCGTTATCGACTTCGCTCGAATATGCGATCATCCGAAAATTGCCGTGCCGGGTGGGCAAAACGGATTCCGCGATGCGGCGCACATAGCGTTCGTGCTGCATGCGGTAGCGAATCAAATCCGCCACGGTCACAAGCTTCAGTCCGTGCTCGATGCAGAATGGCGCCAATTGCGGAACGCGCGCCATCGTGCCGTCTTCGTTCATCACTTCACAGATCACTCCCGAAGGATCGAGGCCGGCCAGCCGCGCCAGATCGACGCACGCTTCCGTCTGCCCTGCGCGCACCAGCACGCCTCCGCTGCGCGCCCGCAGCGTGTGAACGTGTCCGGGGCGCGCCAAATCCTCCGGATGCGTATTCGGGTCGATCGCGGTGAGGATGGTCATTGCGCGGTCAGCGGCGCTCACTCCCGTGGTTGTGCCGCGGCGGGCGTCGACCGGTTCGCAAAATGGAGTCCCGAAAAGCGACGTATTCCGCGGCGAAATCGGTTTCAGATCGAGCGCGTCGCACCGCGCCTCCGTCATGGCAAGACAAATCAAGCCACGGCCGAACTTCGCCATGAAGTTGATCGTTTCTGGAGTGATTTTCTCCGCCGCCAGAGCGAGATCGCCCTCATTTTCGCGGTCTTCGTCGTCCACCAGGACGATCATTCGCCCGCGGCGAATTTCGTCGATGGCCTCTTCCACAGTGGCGAATGGCGCTCGGCGTTCATTCATAACGAACTTTCAGCGTATACCGGATTTGCCCGCGCGGGCAACCCTGCGGCGGGTACTAATTACTCTCAAGGGACACTGCACTGACGCCGCCGCGCTGACCGTTTCTTCTGAGCGTAGTCTGGTTTGAAGAGGGGTCAGGCAACATGCCCAAGGATTTTGTTATTCGGCTGCGGTGCCCTTACGGAGACGGGGACCGCACTGTCCTATTGCAGGAGCGCGAAGAGACGCTCGCGCAGATCCTTGAGAAGCCGTGGGATTTCGAGTGTCCCGTCCACGGCGTGCAGCGCGAGGTGCCGCTTGGGGGCACCGAGAAGGGCCGAACCGCCGGGATGCATCCGCGCGCGGGTGCGCCGGGCATAGCGGTGGACGACTTGCCGGTCAGGGAGCAAGCGAAGCCGCGCTCTAGCGCCCGCATTTCGATTCACATTCCAGTGATGGCCTACGGCTGGTCGCGGAACGAAATCTCGTTTCACGAGAGTGCGACGACCCTGTTAGTGAACGCTAGCGGCGGTCTGATCACGCTGGCCGCGAAGGTGAACGTAGGAGACGCGATCTTTATCGTCAATCAAAGCACAAGCGAGGAGCAGGAATGCCGCGTCGCCTACGTCGGACCGGAATTTGAAGGCAAGCTGCGAGTTGGCTTTGCGTTCAAGAAACAGGCGCCGAGCTTCTGGAAAATCGATCGTCACGAAGTGCGAATTTCGAAGCCGGTGAAGGTCACGGTGCGCGGCACCGACCGCAAGGGTCAGAAGTATTCGCAGACGGCGATGGCGCTGGACATCAGTAAGAATGGTGCGCGGCTGGATGGCGTCGGGTTCCTGACTTGGCCGGGAGAAGTGATCGAAGTGAAACGCGGATGGAAGTCGGCGCGGTTTCGCGTGATTTGGGTTGGCGACATGGGACCGCGCGCAGATCAGGCCGGAATCTTCCTGCTCGACACCGGGGAAAATATCTGGGGAGTTTCTCTATAGCGTTGGCGTACGGCAGCAGCCGCCTCACTGGTCCGGTACTTACCTTCCTTTTGCAGGCTCCCGTTTTCGCCCACGCGGTCGCGTTGATCGCGGTGCCCGCGCCTGGCTGCAATTGAGCTTCTGCTGAACTGTTTTCGGAAGCCTGGCGAACACTAACTTGTGAGCTTTGCGCAGCAAGCCTTCGAGCTCCGCCAGATTGCGTGGATAGTCCAATTCCAGAGCTACCCAGTGCGCCCGAGCCAAATAGGGCGCGGGCATGATTCCAGGGCGTTCGATCAATTCCGCGAAATCTTCATCCGAACATTTGAACGAGAGGCCATATTGCGAAGGTTCAAGCGGTGCGATGGCAAAAATCTTTCCTCCTACCTTGAAGACAAGGTTGTCGCCCCATTGAACGTGCTCGGTGGCGTGTGCGAAAGAAAGACAAAGCTTGCGGAGCCAGTCGATGTCCATATATTTCTGAATGCAGGTCGCGTCTCCTACTCATACCGCAGGGCCACGATCGGGTCAACGCGCATCGCGCGCCGGGCGGGCACATAACATGCCGCCAGCGCGACCAGCATCAAAATCGCCGCCGTAATCAGGAAGCTTGGAGCGTCAAACGATCCGATGCCGTACAACAGTTGATTCATACCCCGCGCCAGCAACACGGAAAAGCCGAGCCCAAAAGCTATTCCGATGGCGACCATCGCCATGCCGCTGCCAAGGATCAGCCGCACTATGTCTCGCGGTTGCGCACCCAGAGTGATGCGGATTCCGATTTCCTGCGAGCGCTGATTCACGGAATACGACATCACGCCGTACGTTCCGATTGCCGCCAGCACGAGGGCGATCAGTCCAAACGCGCCGAGCAGTTCTGCGCCCATTCTCGGAGCGGTCAGCGATTCCACGAGCAACTGGCCCATCGTTTCGACGCGAAGCAAAGGCACTGACGGAATCATCGAGTGCACCGTGTTTCGAACGCTGGCTATCGCTTGGGCCGGATCGCCTTTCGTTCGGACGTACAGCGTCACAAATGGTGAATAGTGTTGCTTCAGCGGGAAATAAATCGCGGCCTGCGGGGGTTCGCCCAGCGAAATGTACTTTGTTGTTTTCACCTCGCCGACCACGTTTACCACCCACGTCTCGCCCAGGAAGTGCAGGCGCTTCCCGATCGGATCCTCGCCCGGCCAGAACGTGTCGGCGGCTGCCTGGTTCACGATCGCGACATCCTGAGTTGTGGCGTTGTCCTGATCGGTGAACGTGCGGCCACGCAGGAGCGGAATGTTCGCCGCGCCGAAAAATTCCGGTGCAACCGCTTCCACTGGCGTGAGCTTGCCATTGCGCGGATCAGTCGGGTCGACTCCGTCAGTAAACGTCGTGCGTTGGAACGATCCCTGGAAAGGAGCCGTATCGGAGAGGCTGGACGCCGCAACCATTGGCAGCGTATCTAGCCGCTGCACAACATCTCGGTAGAAATTCTCGGCTTGCGGTTGTTGATAGTGTTCCGGCGCAAGATCGATGGACGTGACCAGTTCGTGCTTTACCTCAAAGCCCGGATCGATCTTTTGCGCATTCCTCAGGCTGTGGATGAACAGACCCGCGCCCACGAGCGCTACGAGCGACAGGGCGACCTGCACCATCACAAGAGCGCCGCGCAGGCCGTACCACCGCGAACTGCCCGTCGGAGCGCCTGTGCGGTCTTTCAACGCGGCCATGCGGTCCGTTCGCGAGGCTTGTAGCGCGGGAACGAGCCCAAAGAGAAGTGTCGCGAGGACGGCCATAGCCAGCGTGTAGAGAAGGACGCGACCGTCTATGCTGAAATCAAGATGGGCGACCACGTCGGCAGGTAAGAACGATACGAGCACCGATTTCGCCCAGAATGCTGCGAGCACTCCAAGCGCGCCTGCTAGCAGAGCGAGCAAGAAGCTCTCTGTAAGCAGTTGCCGGATTAATCTCGATCGCGAAGCCCCCAGCGCGAGCCTCACGGCAACTTCCCGCTGACGCTGTGTCGCGCGCGCGAGCAGCAGATTCGCGACGTTTGCGCAGGCGATCAACAGCACCAGCCCAACGATCAGCATCATCATCCCGCCGGCCAGCACGAAAACGCTATGGTACTGCGGAGGAATCGTCGTCTCCGCGATGGGAACCACCATTTCGTTCCGCCCGCCGTTCTGCTTCGGATATGCTTTTTCCAGCTGCAAGCCGATGTCGTGGACGGCAACTTGCGCTTGGCGTGCCGTAACACCAGGTTTGAGCCGGGCCACCATCGTGACGAGCCGGAAGCCGCGGTCGTAGAGGAAACCCTTAACCATCCCAGTTAATGCCTGGTCGCGCATCGAAATAGGAATCCACAGGTCGGGACTGTTCAGGTTGCCGACCGCGTCGAACTTCCGGGGCATTACTCCGATCACTGCGTATTCCTGATCGTCAAGCCGGATCGTTTTTCCCAGCACACCTCGATCGGCGCCAAAGTGAGCGTTCCAGAGTGCATAGCTCAGCACAGCAACCGGGCGCGGCGAGTTCTCTTCTTCCGGCGAAAAGCCGCGGCCCAGAAAGGGATGCACTCCAAGGAGATCGAAAAAGTTGGCGTTCACAAGTTCGACGAAGTGTTGTTGGGGCTTGCCGCCGCCGATGGTCAGGTTCATTCCGTTTTGAATGACGATTGCCACGCCTGAAAACACACTCGAGGCCTGCTGCCGATAGTCGACCGCGTTCATATAAGGAGTGGGCAGGTACTGCTGCTCGGGTCCTTTGCGGCTTTGTGCGGTGGAGTAGAGCGCAACCACGCTCCCGGGATCCTCGATGGGGACGCCGTGAAGAAAGATCGCTTTGACCAGCGTGAAAATCGTGGTGTTAGCGCCGATGCCGAGTCCCAGCGAAAGCACCGCAACCGCCGTGAATCCCGGCGACTTGACGAGCACGCGGAGCCCGAACCGCACGTCTTGCGTAAAGTTCGCCATCAGTATCCCCCGAGTATTGTTCGGTACGTCATACGCCTGAATTGGCGCGTTTTCAACCGTTTATCATGCAACAAACCTCCGGAATCTGACGGGCGATTCTTAAGTATCTTGTCTACTATTCGAGTTGCTACGGGATTGACATCGGGTCGGAACCTGTTAAGAATCGCCGCACTTCGGGATTGCATGCCTTATTCGTTCTACTTGGACTCGGATGCCGGCGTTGTGTTAGCCCGCTTCACGGGCCGCGTGACAGACGAGCTATTCGCCGAGTTCTTTCGCGGTGGAGGGCGGCGAGCGTTCGCGTCTTTGCAATTTCGCGGCTCGATCGTGGACTTTGCCGACGTAACCTCATTCGCCGTCAGTCCTGGGATTGTACGCACGCTCGCATGGGAACCGCCCATCGATGCCGACTCGTCCCGTCTGCGCGTGATTGTTGCGCCGGAAGCGCACGTGTTCGGCACATTCCGCATCTTTGCTTCGCAGGGAGAGGATACGCGCCCCAATTTGCACGTCGTTCGAAACCTTGCGCACGCCTATATCATCCTTGGCATCGTCGATCCGAAATTTGCGCCGGTGGCGGAGCCCCCTGTCGGTAACGCTTGCTGATTCTGTGTCCAACCTCGTGCCGCGTTATAATTAAGGTACCGGCGACGACATGGCGGAACTGAAAATAATCGAACAGAGCCGCGAACTGCACGAAGCGCGTTGGTGGGAACCTGAAGCAAACGGTAAAGCGCATTGCTATTTGTGTCCCCGGAACTGTCACATCGGGGAGGGCCAGGCGGGATTCTGCTTTATCCGCGTAAACGAAGGCGGGAAGCTCTATAACCTCGGGTACGCTCATCCAGCTGCACTCCAGATCGATCCGATAGAGAAGAAGCCGCTCAACCATTTCCTTCCAGGCACACGCATCTTTTCCATGGGGACCGCGGGATGCAACATGGGGTGCTTCTTCTGCCAGAACTGGGATATTTCTAAGTCACGCTCCGACCAGCATCACTCAACCTATATTCCGCCCGAAGATATCGTCCTACTGGCAAAGCGCAATGGGTGCCCTTCGATCGCGTTTACCTACAACGAGCCGACGATTTGGGGCGAATATGTCATTGATATCTGCAAGGCAGCGAGGCAGTACCGGCTCAAAACCGTGATGGTAACCAACGGCTACATTACGCGCGAG
>DASUJR010000010.1:0-14245 GCA_036279175.1 Candidatus Acidiferrales bacterium
GAATTCGCAGCTGACGGTTACTTCCCCGGTTCAACCGGGGAATTTCCCGGTCTGGCTGCATCGGCAAGAGGCCTTTGGAAAGGTCACGCACTTCATCACCCCAAACGAGACGGTCGACGTCCGTTTCAACTACGACAACAGTGAAAGTATCGGAGGATTTGGGGGGCTTGTGCTCCCAAGCGCCGGCACCGACGCGCAGCGCCGAGGCTGGGACGTGCAAGGAACGATTACCAGCGTGCTCTCCCCTACCACCGTGAACGAAGGACGTTTCCAGTTTCAGCGCTTTCTCAATCAGTCCACCGACCTCTCGGGCGGGCCTGAATCCGTCTATCTAGGTTTCGGCACTTTCGGAGCTAACCCGTCCAGTCCACAGGACATTCACGAGGATCGCATCCAGTTCAACGACAAGCTGTCGCACAATTTCGGAAAGCACGAGTTTTTCGCAGGCACCGATTTTTCAAGGATATCGAAAACTGGTGTTTACAACGCAGACTCGATGGGCGTCTATACCTTTGCCGCCGGCACGCCTTATCCGTTTGATCCCGCCAATCCGGCTACCTATCCAATTAGCTTCGTGCAGGGATTCACCAGCCCTCTTCGACCCCTGAACCTGACCCGTGACTACGCGCCGTATCATTTTGCCGGGATCAATCGCAGCTACTGGGATCCGGATTTGTACGCGCAAGATCAGTGGCAAATCACGCGGAACTTCACTCTTAATTTAGGCGTTCGCTACCAGAAACAGACAGACTCACCCTCCAACGATAACATCATGGCAAGGACAGGATTTGCATGGTCGCCCGGGACCAGCGGAAGATTCGTGATTCGGGGAGGATATGGCCGGTTCTATGATCAGTTGATCGACAACGTGCCCAACGATTCGGACTTGTTCGGGCTCATCGGCAACTTCAACGTCACGCTTACGCCTGGAGGAAATCCCGGCCTGTTCCCAACCTACCCCGGCATTTTCTCATCGGCTCCGTCCGGGCTTGGTCCCGCACCCGGCCGGTCGGTCATTCTCGACCTGGGAGCGCTCCACCCCGCACTCGAACAGACGCCCTACAGCGATCAATTCAGCGTAGGAGTGGCGGACCAACTATCGACCAACCTCGCCTTGAGCGTCGACTACGTGTATCTCCGTGGCTCGGATCTGTTTCGCACGCTCGATTTCAATAGCCCGTCCTTCTTCGACACCGCTACGGGTGCGACCCGGACGACCACCCAGGCCAATGCCACGCGTCCTTACGGAGTGCCCTCGGTCACGCCGGGGCCTTTCGGAATCAGCGATGGAGGATTTGAGCAAATCCAAGGTGTGGTTTCCCAAGGATTTTCTCGATACGACGGCATCAAGGTGAATTTGAACAAGCGCTTCTCCAATCATTTCTACTATCAGGTGGCCTACACCTGGTCGCATGCACGTAGCACGCAGGACGATTTTGGGGATCTGCCATTTTCGACCGCACCCGGCGTAGATTTTCCGTGGGGCCGTTCGATCAACGATGTGCCGGAAAATCTAGTTATGAACGGAGAGTACCAGCTGCCTTGGGGTTTCTCGTACACGGGTATCTTCTCGGCCTACGCAGGTCTTCCCGTGAATCCACTCGCCGGTGCCGACCTCAACGGCGATACCTACTTCAACGATCGCCCGGGTACCTTCGAGCGCAACACCTTCCGCATCGGGCCTCAGGTTGACTTGGATTCTGCCATCGCGAAGACGATCCGTCTGAAGAAGGAGAGTACGCTAATGATTCGAGCGGACGTATTCAATACGCTCAACCGCGAAAACGTCACCGGCGTAAACAATACCTATGGCAATACTCCGGGCACGCCGCTGGTCACCTTTTTGGCGCCGACCAAAACGCTCAACCCACGTGAATTCCAGTTCTCGGTGCGGTACAGCTTCTAAAGGGGGAAAGTTGAAGAGGCTCTCACTCTGCGCTTGCTTGCTCCTTGTTCCAGCGATAGCTTTCGCTCAATCCCAGTCCCGCGGCGATGGTGCTGCCCCGCCGGCGTCGGCCACGGAGATGGAATCGTTGGTGCGGAATTACCTATGGCCTGCCTCCGATTCCGATTTCCAGTCAGCTAAGGCAAGGCTGTCCTCAGACGCGTCTCTCGTCGGCGTAAGCCGGATTACTTTCGAGGACTTTGAAGAGGTGGTCCGCCAGGGCCGGTCCCATTATCCGAACCCTCCCGCTTTGGTCAATGGACACTACCCCCTGCAGCAGTTCTCTTTTGCCGTTCCGGGCGGCGCGAAAATCCCCGTGCTTGTGCAACTCCCGGATTCGTACCGCTCGGATATTCCTTCGCCGCTTTTATGGGCGATGCATGGCGGACCGCCCAATTCCGTCGCTCAGGCTCAAGCTGGCGCTGGCCGAATGATCAAGGTGTGGCAGGTCGCACAGGCTGCCGGCTGGATTGTCGCTGCCCCCGCACTGGTGACCTCTATCTCACAAGGGACCAGAACCAAAGAACGCTTGCCCTTTGAGGTGTTACACCCTGAGCAGGCGCGCGCTTTGTTCGAAGCCCTTCGAGCCACCTATAACATCGATCCCGACAGAATCGTTTCCACCGGCATATCTCTCGGTTCCAATTTCTCCCTCATTTTCGGCTGCTCTCATCCGGACTGGCTCGCGGCTATAGTTCCGGTTTCTACGGAGGGTGATTCGAGGCCGCAGTTGCTCCGAAACCTTGAGGACTTGCCCGTTTATATCCTTGAGGGATCATTAGACAAGAACATACGCACCGTCACGGGGCCGCGAACATTGGCGGCCATCGTTGATGGCCTTGGCTTCGACCTGAACTACCGCGAATTTCCCAATCACGTTCACGAGAGCTTTCAGCCGCACTACCCTGATGTTTTGCGCTGGCTCACCGAGCGGCCGCGCGTGAATTTCCCCCGGAAACTGGTTCGATCGCCCAACTCCTCGATCACGCCTGTAGGCCGACGGCGGTATTGGATTGAGGCCGACACTCGACAAGCACTCGTGCGAGCCCGTGTGGACTCGCCGACAAGAATCGACATTACTGTTCGGTGGGCGCGTACTCTCAAGGTCTACCTTAGCGATCGACTCGTCGATATGGACAAACCGATCGAAATTTGGGTGAACGGAGTGCGAGCTTTCACAGGACAGGTGCCTCGCTCGATCCCGACCGCGCTCGATCAGGCGAGAGCCCTTGGAGACGAGGGTAGGATCTATGCGGCAGTAGTCGACGTGCGTGTGCCACAGACTCCGAAAGCCATCGCAGCGGGCCGCCAGCTCGCCGATGAATGGGACGTGGATGCTCCCCAGAACGTATTCAGCTATTGGGAGACCTATGCTGGCCGAGCATTGGAAGAGCGGTTCCCTGATGTAGGATTTCAAGGCGTTGAAACAAATGCCCCGTCAGGCGCGGGACTGGTTGGGGAAGAAACAGCAATTCGAGTGACACAGGTGGCCGCCGGCAGCAGTGTGCAAGCCGCCGGACTGCGCTCAGGCGACTTGGTTTTGGAAGTGGGCGGCGAGCCTTTTTATCGAGGCCATGGCGGAGTCGCAGGACTCCACACTTGGTTGATGCACGAGCTTCGCGGCCAGCCAAAGCAGTATTCCATCCTGATTTGGCGAAATGGCCAGCGGTCTACATTGACGGCTCAATTCCAGCTCGGACCTTACGCAACCGCGAGCTCATCCGCCGCGGGTGAATTGTTCTAACTCATTCGGCCCACGTGCGGAGGGGATAAGCCGTGGGTCGTCCTTACGAGGGTGCTATTGCCTGCCTCCGGTATGTGGCGACGCAAGGGGAACACATCCTAGTTGTGACCGCGAGTCTCCCGAGCAATACTGCGGGTTCTGCGGTTTGCGATACTTGCAACGGTGCGTCGTGAGACCGGGGGGTACAGCTATTCCGCTTGCTCTCTGCCGCGAACTTCGACAGGGCTTGCCTTCAGCGAGACGTCTTGCGGTTGGAAATTTCTCGATAAACTTCCGCTGCGTTGTTTTGGAACGTGGCTCCGAATTTGGGAAACTGCCGAAAATGGGAATACTTTTCCATGTGAATCCCGCGCTCAACCTGCTCGAGGCTCGCCCCCGATTTGTACATCTTTAGGACTTGAGTGTAGAGGTCATCAAGATAATCTCTGAACTGCTGTACGTCCGCGCGTGAGCCTACCTCAAAATGACCTGGTACGAAGCGCGTCGCCTTGAGCGACAAGATGAAATCCAGCACTTTCACCCAGTGGCGCACGTCGCCGCTCTTGTCGATATCCGGGCAACTGTTGGTCAGGTAAACATCACCCATTGCTACTACGCCCTGGCGAGGAAAGTACGCAATTGCGTCTCCGCCCGTGTGCGCCGCGCCGACGGCATAAATCTCGACGATGTCCTTCGCTGAATACAGCGTTAATTTTGAGTCTACCGTTATAGTAGCTGGCTTGAATTGCACAGGAGGCCGCGAAGGCGATGATACTCGCGCCATCCACCGTAGCGTTTGCTCCCGCGTAAATGGCGTGGAGATGATCGCCGCATCGGGACCAACCGTTTCATTTCCTCCTTGATGGTCCGGGTGATAATGCGTGTTCAGAATGAATCGAATCGGCGCGTTTGATTTTTCCCGAATCGCATCGAGAAGCTTTCGCCCCTCAACGGCGTTCAGCCCCGTATCGACGACAATGATCCCATTAGAGCCCACAAGAAATGTGGAATTTGAGCTCGCGTCGTTGGCGGAAATATATGCGTAGACGTGCTCCCCTAACTGTTGCACGTTCCCGGCCGCATAGGTCGAAACCGCAGCAATGAGGAGAAACATAGCGGCGATCACCGATGCCAGCGCTCTTCTCATAGGCTGTTTTTCAGCTGTCCAACGTGGAGCATGTTCAGAAACCCAGCTTCAAGCCAAACTGGATCAGCCGCGGACCTCCCGACCCAAGTCCCACGTTATTTTGGGCGACATCGGTCGTCTCAAACACCGCGCCGAAGTTCGGCGCGTTCATCGTGCTGCTGGGGATGGCAAAATTCGGGTGATTTAAAATGTTGAAGAATTCAGCGCGGAACTGCAGATTTACACGTTCGCCTAACTTTGTATTCTTCAACAAGGCAAAATCGAAATTGTCAAAGCCGGGGCCCGTCAAGATGTTCCGCCCCTCATCGCCAAACGTAAAAACAGGATTCTCTGTGAAACAAGTTGTGTTGAACCACGCCTGCACGGTATGGCTGCCTTGATTCGGGTTGCAAGTCAGATTCGGCCTGTCAGTTCCCAACCCGGTCCCGCTGTTCGCTCCACCCGTGAGAACTGTGAAAGGTTGGCCCGTTTGCAAAGTCAATATGCCGCTCAAAGCCCATCCGTCGCCAAGCGAAGATGGCAGCCATCCCATGTACTTCTTCAGGCTGGGGGCTTCATAAATGTAGCTCCACACCAGCCGGTGGCGGATATCGAAATCCGAGTTCCCTCGTTCAGCTGCGAGATCGTAGTCGTTCTGCGGAAAAATGTTTCCGCCGTTCCCGCCCGAGCCGAAGAAATCGGAAGCCCCGTCAATCGAGTGCGAGTAGGTATACGAGAGTAGGAACTGCAGGCCGTGCGTGACGCGTTTATTCAGTTTCACTTGCAAGCTGTTATATTCGGAATTCACCACGTTCTGCGCCTGGAATATCTGCGCAAACCCGAAATAGGGAACGCGTGAAATGGGCGGGCTAAGTTGCGGATTCGCAGCCAGAAAGGTCGCCGCACCGGCCGGAATGCCCATTAGCGTAAGCCTCGTGTAAAGATCCGGAGTCAGGGAATTGATTTCGGCCTGTGTGTTGTATGCCTGATCGATCTGTACGAATCGGGGCAAATCGGTTCCCTTCGTGCCGACATACGAAACCTCGAACAGCATGTCGCTCGGCAATTCCTTTTGAACGTCCAAATTCCAATCTTGCGCGTAGGGCGTCGAAAATTGCTGTGCGGTCGTCGTGAGCACCGGAAAGCCCGAAGGCGCAAACGCCTGCGGCCAGCTAATCGCCGGCGCCGAATCGTAATAGTCTGGAAGGTAAGGCGGATTCAACATCGCATTCGTGGGGATTTCTCCCAAGATAAAGTCGTAAAAGATCCCGTAAGAGGAACGAATCACGATGGGGCGCTGTCCTCTGCTGCTCCACGCGATTCCGATACGCGGCGCGAAATCGCGATGATTGGGGTTGTAAAGACCGGATTGGTCCTGCGTCACAATGCCTGATTGCGCCAAGACCGCTAGATCGGTTTGATCCGCCGTGGGGGAAAGGTACTGCTGGAAATTAGCGGGTCTCCATGTGCTCAGTCGATTTGTGGCGTCATGGAGAACTGTACTCAGTTCGTATCGGAGTCCGTAATTTATCGTCAGCTGAGGTGAAACCTTGAAGCTGTCTTCGGCGAATACCGCATAGTTCGTCATCCGGAAAGAGCGAGAAGAATCGCCCACGAAATGCAGCGAGCTCGAGGGCAGGCCCTCTGCAAAATCGGCAAGCGGACTGCTCAATCCCTCCGGGTTCTGCCCGCCGCTGAAAATAATGTTGCCGCTTTCATCCAAATCATAAAAACGGTTGATTCGATAGTTGCTGACCGTCCCACCGAACTTCATGTCATGTCGTGCCGTGGAATGAGTAAAGATATCCGTGAACTGAAGGACGTTTTGCCAGCTTCCCCCGGGATTGTTATTGGACGCCCCGAGATTTGCGAGGCTCCCTCCTCCCGAAACCAGCCCGCCGCCAAAGCTTATGTACGGGATATTGCCCAAATTCAACGGCGAATCGGCGGGCCAGCCGGTATTCAAGCCATACGTAGGCGCCTGAGCTGTCTTCTGGTTGTAGCCCAGGTTTGCGACTCGCGTATACCCAAGTCGAAATTCGTTGAGCGAAGTAGGTCCGAGGATCTTTGTGTATGAGACGGAGGCCAACTGGTCCGATCCATTTGAGTAGCTGCCGTAGCCGGGGAAGCTCGTTGACTGCTGCCCTCCGGCGAGCGGCGAATAAACGTCAGAGCCCGTGTAGCTGTAGCGAAAAGACAGGCTATCGCCCCCACTGAGCTTGTGATCCACCTTCAGCATGTATTGGTTCGTGGAGTTCGTCAGCGTGGGCGACGACACGAAGTTTCCGCTAGGTTGGGCCGTATTGGGCAGCGGAAATAATTGGAACAATTGGGCGGCGACAGGGTCCACCGTAACTTGAACCGGATTGCCATTGCTATCCGTGAACATTCCTTGGCGCTCTGCCACCGTTGGGACGTTCGTTAGCACTGTGATTCCTGCGATCTGCCGGAAGCCCTCATAGTTTCCAAAGAAAAATGTCTTGTCCTTGATGATGGGCCCGCCCAACGTCGCTCCAAACTGATTAAGCCGTAGCTCGGGCTTTCCAAGTTGGGGATCAGCAAAGTAATTCTGCCCATCGAGAGCGTCGTTGCGGAAGAACTCATAGACCGATCCGTGCAGCTGATTTGTTCCCGATTTGGTCACCAGATTCACGATCGCGCCGCTATTCCGGCCATACTCCGCCGAGAACGTATTCGTCTGCACGTCGAATTCCTGAATGGAATCGACCGAAGGGAGTTGGGCCACCGAGCCGCCGAGGTAGTCGTTATTGTCGATGCCGTCCACCATAAAGTTGTTAGAACTCGACCTCTGGCCATTAGACGAAAACCCTGATGTTCCGCCTTCTCCGCCTTGCTGGCCGCCACCTCCGCCAAAAGCGGCAACGCCCGGATTGAGCAGCGCCAATTGCGCGAAATCGCGCCCGTTCAGCGGCAGCGTCGTAACCTGATTCTCCCCGATTACTTGCCCGAGCTGCGTGGTCTGCGTGTTCACCAGCGTAATCGCACCGGTAACGGTCACTTTTTCTGCCTGTCCCGCTACGGCGAGCACCACCCGCACGCTTTGGGTCTGGTCTACAGTGATCTCAATGTGGTCGATGGCTCCATTGCTGAAGCCTTTCGCCGATGCTGTCAGCCGGTAAACTCCGACTGGCAACGCATCGACGCGAAAGATTCCGTTACCGGCAGTCGCTGCCTCGCGGACCGCACCGGTCCCTTGGTTGACTACCTCTACCTTCGCCCCGGGAATTGCCCCGCCTTGTTCGTCGGCAACGGAACCTACCAGCGTTCCATTCGTGTTCTGCGCCCAAACTGCTCCGGCGGCGAACATAATCAGGATGGCAAAAAACGAAAGGGTCCTAGCGATACGAGAGCTCATAAGCAGCGAACCTCCTCAGCAACCCAACCCCAGCGTGCAATCGCATATCGTAAATATGCCGATCGTATATCAATTCCGCCTTCTGTGCGTCAATAACTGTTTCACAGCTGGATCCTCAGCGCTAGTCGTTCTGCGAACGTCTCTTCACTACGGAGATACGCCCGTGCATACAAGTAAAATACAGTTGACATGCGAACCCGGGGATGGATAGGCTCGCTCTTTAGCTCCGCTCTTCTGGAGGGCGCACGTGCGAACGATTTTAGGCCGTTCCGTTGTAGCGTTCGGATTCCTTTTCTTTGCCTTCTGCACTTCCGCTTCTGCCCAGCTTTTCCCAGGCCGCGTGACGGGCACCGTGCGCGATTCCCAGGGCGCTGCTGTACCCGGAGCTACACTAAAGCTCACGAACGTCTCTACGGGACAGGACCGCTCGGCCGTTAGCGGAGCAAACGGCGACTTCAATTTCCCGGGCCTTCCGCTCGGCACTTTTCAATTGGTGGCCACCAAAACTGGTTTCCAGACCACCGTCGTCAGGGATATCGTTACTTCCCAGGGCCAGGTCAATAACGTTGACCCGGTACTGGCAGTCGGCTCGATATCATCCCAGGTCGCCGTCACCTCAGCTCCCCCACTCATTCAGACCGAAACAGACTCCTCCGGCGGCCAACTTAGCGAACAGCAGGTGCAGGCGCTTCCCATAGGCAACAGCGATTACACGCGCCTTGCCCTCGTCCTTCCCGGCGTCACTCAAAACAGTAATTTCGCTTTTGCCCAGTACACCATCAACGGGTCGCGCTCACGATCGAATGGGTTTAATATCGACGGCGCGTCCGATACCGATCCCTCTACATATCTACCCTCGATTAACGAGGGCGGTAACTCCGCAACCGCGGCCACGCGCCTCCCGTTGGATGCCATCCAGGAAGTCGCTGTTTCGGCAAATGCCGGCGCTGATAGCGGTCAAAATTCCGGCAGCGTCATGAACGTGACGATTCGAAGTGGAACCAATCAGCTCCATGGCGCGGCTTATGAACTCCACCGTGATGCCTCGCTAGACGCCGCCAATTTCTTTGAGAATCTTGGCGGAGTCTCCAAGGCTCCCTTCGTGTGGAACGAATTCGGCGGGACAATCGGGGGCCCTGTCGTGATTCCTCATATTTATGACGGACACGACAAAACTTTTTTCTTCGCGGGATTTGATGGCAGCCGGCTTCACCTGGGTACCACGCTTCACGGCAATGCGCCAACTTCCGCACAGATAGCCCAGGCAACTGCCATGGTCCAATCGCAGGGTCTCCAGCCGAATCAACTGGGCCTCAACATAACGGGTATTTACTCTTCTCTGGGCCTTTCCGGACCCTTCGTCGTCGATAATCGCGGCCAGCAAAGTCCGAATAGCGGCGTTCTGAAAATCGATCACAAGATTTCCGATGCGGACTCACTCTCAGCGCGGTACCTGCACGGCGAAGGCGAAGATGAATTCCCCGGCGGTGGACCTGGACCAGGCGGTGGCTCTCAGCTGAGCCCGTGGTTTGGCGTGACCCCGACTGTCGCGGATAACTTCGCCATCAGCGAAGTGCATATCGTCAGTCCCGCCTTGATTAACACGCTCCGTCTCGGCTGGAATCGATTCGATCAGTTCCAGAAAGGTCGAGACGCCGACGTAAACCCAGCCACAATTGGATTCAACACCGGCGTTGGACCCAGCAGCTACGGCATACCTGAAATCGACATCGGCGATACCGCTCCTGATGGATTCTCCAACCTCGGACTGCAATACGGTGCGGGTGGACGGGTAGCGACAAGTTATCAAATCTCGGATGACTTGTACTGGACGCACGGAGCGCATGCGTGGAAGTTCGGCTTCAACCTTCTCCACAATTATGTGGATTACACTACCGCCGGCTCACGCGGCATCTTCTCTTTTACTGGTTCTCAGCTGGGGGACCAACTCACACCGGACCCTGGGCTCGCGGCTTTGGTGGATTTGGTTGCGGGTTTGCCGACGCCAGGTCCCAACCTCACGGCAATCTCGCGCGTGGGAAGCCCTCGAACCAACATCGATCAGAACATCATCAGTGGTTTCGGAATGGACACGTTCAAGATTAATTCCAGGCTCACTCTAAATGCTGGCCTTCGATATGATTTCTTTACCACCGTCAATGAATCTCGCGGACGATTTTCAGTCTTCGATCCGACTGCCGGACTGATCGAAGCTTCGAAGTTGTCCGGCGGGCATATTTATAGCGCTCCCAAAGGTGACTTGGGACCGCGTGTTTCGATCGCTTGGGCGCCTCCCATCACAGTCATACCTGGACGCCAAACCGTAATCCGCGCCGGTTTCGGCATTTATTACGACACGATTCCTCTCAACAATTTTGAGGAAGGCCTGGCCCAGAATCCCATTGGCCCCACGGGGGGCTACACTGTCGTTCCTTCTGCTCCGATTCCGTTCGGGGTTGGCGTGCCGATCTTTGGTACGGGCGCCCCGCAGCCGCCTTTCAACATTGAAAGCGTTCAGCGCAATCTGAAAACGCCAAACACGCAGGAGTGGAATTTCAACATACAGCAGGAACTCAGCCGCCAGGTCGTCTTTCAGGTGGGCTACGTGGGAAACCACAGCATTCACCAGCTCCAGTTGCTGGATATCAATCAGCCGCCGCTCGGCGCCGGCTACGGTCCGGGATGCGCGAATCCGCCTGACCCGGTTTGTGAACAAGACGCGCGTCCGTTCAACGCAAAATTTCCCGCGCTCTCGCAGATCAACACCATCTCCTCGGCAGGCTTTGCTACCTACAACTCCCTCCAGGCGGTTCTGCGCTCGAATGATTTCCATGGTTTGACGACGCAGATCGCGTTCACCTGGTCGCACAACCTTGATACCGCTTCCGAAGTCGAAGACTTCTACGGCACCAGCGGATATGTCCCCCAGGATTCTGCAAACCTGAAAAGTGACTATGGCAACTCGGAGTTCGATCAACGTCGCGCCCTGCTCATTACTTACGTTTACGCGATTCCTTCGCCGAAATCAGGCGGGCTGCTGGAACGTGCCGGAAAAAACTGGCAGGTTTCAGGTACCACCACGCTTCGCGATGGTTTGGCGGCGCCCCTTCTCACGTTTGGCGACGAAAGCGGCGTTGGCAATTTCCATGAACGCTACAACTGCATCGCGCCGATCCATTATCAGTTGAAGGATTTCACCCAGCCTTACGCTTCCGTGAGCTCCTTCTCCGATCCGCTTCCGGGTACGTTCGGGAATTGCCCGCGAGACCCTCTCGTCGCTCCCGGTTTGAATTCTTGGGATATCTCGCTTCAACGGACGTTCAAATTCTCCGATCGGCTGGGTTTTGAATTCCGTACCAGCTTCTTTAACGCATTCAATCACCCGAACTTTGCCGAGCCGGCGCCCGATTTGAGCACGATTATCAGCGCTACCGCGGATGACGGCAGTTTCGACTCCCATTTCGGCGTAGGCGGCCCGCGTAATATCCAATTCATGGGTAAATTCACCTTCTAAGGTGTTGACCAAGCGAGATACGGCAGTATCATCTTTTGCTCCGAACCGTAGTTCCAATGCGGCTCCCCGCCGTCCGCAGAGCCGCGCGATTTCTCGTTATAGGCATGTTCGCTCGAGGAGAATCCACATGGCCGCCTGCGTCGGAGTTCGTGTCCGCGCGTTCCTGCTCGGAATTGCGTCAATCGTGTTGCTAACAGGAGTTTCCGGGGCCCAGGTGCCTCCGGGTCCAATCAAAATATCCGTCGATGCAACCCAGGTGTCCCAACGGATCCTTCATTCGAAATTGATTTTCCCCGTCCACGCCGGCCCTCTAACGCTTTATTACCCCAAGTGGCTCCCCGCCGATCACTCGCCCGACGGTCCCATCTGGAACGTAGCCGGTCTTCACTTCTTCGCTGACGGCCATGAGATCCCTTGGCATCAGGATCTGGTCGATATGTACGCATTCAATCTCGATGTTCCGGCCGGAACCACCTCACTGGAAGCGACGCTGGATTTCCTGATCTCGACGCCCGGACCAAACATCGACTTCAGCGCCTCCGGTGCGGCAAAGCTTTTCATTCTGATGTGGAATCAGGTGGCGCTCTATCCAAAAGGCTGGCCTGCCGCTGAATTGACGTTCGATCCGACGCTGACCTTGCCCGCCGGGTGGAAATTCGCAACATCCCTTCCGATAGCAAGCCAATCCGGAGACAAAATCACTTTTGCTCCCGTTGCGTTTGATTTACTCGTTGATTCGCCGGTGCAATCCGGCGAGTTCACGCGAACATACCGGCTCAATCCCGGTGGTCATCCTCCCGAGGAACTGGATGTTGCTTCCGACGACGCGTGGGCGCTGGATATTCCGCCCGAGTTGATCGGCCACTACAAACGCCTCGTGGCCGAGGCCGATGCGCTGTACCGGTCACATCATTTCCGCGATTATCATTTTTTGCTCACTCTCAGCGACAACGTGATGGGATTGGGGCAGGAGCATCACGAGAGCAGCGACGACCGCATCCCGCAGCACGCGCTAGTCGATCCAAACGCACGGCTGCTGGAAGCAGGCCTTTTCCCGCACGAATTCTCGCATTCCTGGAATGGCCAGTACCGCCGGCCCGCGGGCTTGGCGACCCCCGATTTTCAGCAACCGATGAAGGGCAACCTGCTCTGGGTCTATGAAGGACTCACCGAATATCTCTCCACAATGCTCACGGCGCGCAGCGGTCTGCTCACGCCGGAACAGTCGCGGGAACGCATCGCGCTGACCGCATCGAACCTCTCACATCGCGCCGGCCGCCGCTGGCGCTCTCTTCAAAATACCGCCAATGCCGCGCAAATCCTCTACTTTGCTCCGCAGGAATGGTCTTCCTACCGCCGAGGCACGGATTTCTATCCCGAATCCGTCCTCATCTGGCTGGATGTCGATACCACAATTCGTAAACTCACCAACGATCGGCGCTCCATGGATGATTTTTGCCATGCGTTTTACGCCGGATCGGAGGGTCAGCCAATCATCAAAACGTATACATTTGACGATCTCGTTGCCGCCCTCAACGCCATCGCGCCATACGATTGGGCATCATTCTTTCGCGCTCGGCTGGATTCGATTCAGCCCAGTGCTCCCTTGGGAGGAATCACGCGAGGTGGATGGCGGCTCGTTTACAATGGGAATCCTAATCAGATGGTGTCCGCCGAAGAAGCGGTTTCCGGCGGCGGCGATTTCACGTCATCCATCGGCCTACGCGTCTCGCGCGATGGCACGGTCATCGACGCCATTCCCGGGATGCCCGCTTTCCAGAGCGGCATCAGTCCCTATTTCAAGATCGTCGCCGTAAATGGCCGGCAATTCTCGGCCGATGATCTCAGGCGCGCGATACGGGATTCTGCTTCGAATTCCGCTCCCATCGAGATCGTCACCCTAAACGCGCAGTCCCTCGCAACTCATCGAATCGATTACCACGGCGGCCCGCGTTTTCCTCATCTGGAGAGGTCCGAAGCTACTCCCGACTATCTCGACGAGATCCTCAAGCCGCTCACCGCAGCGACAGGCCAGTGATGCTGTTCGTGCTTCATGCTCATTGCCGAAATGAAATTGCCAGGCCGACGGTTCATGCGCGCGCAACACGCTCCCTAGATAGTCACCTTTACGTTTTCGCGCTCAGTGTCATTCGCGGCGAACATCGTTGCGGGCGAAAACCCAAACGTCACGGCAAAAAGATTGCGTGGGAATGTCGCTTGGGCGGTGTTGAACTTCATTACTTCGTCGTTATAGAACTGTCGCGCGAACGCGATGCGGTTTTCGGTGGAAGTGAGTTGTTCCTGCAGCAACTGGACGCTTTCGACGGCTCGCAGTTGCGGATAGGCTTCGGCCACGGCGAATAAATTGGACAGCGCTCCGGTGAGTGCCGTCTCTGCCTGCGAGCGATCGGCTACGCTCCCGCCGGTTGAAGCCACTGCCTTCGTGCGCGCCGCGGTGACTGCCTCTAATGTCGACCGCTCATGCGCCATGTAGCCCTGAACCGCCGCAACCAGATTGGGAATCAGATCGTGCCGCCGCTTGAGCTGCACGTCGATATCAG
>DASUJR010000011.1:0-7808 GCA_036279175.1 Candidatus Acidiferrales bacterium
CTGTTCAGCACAAAGACAGGCCCAAAGTCGGGCATGGCTGTTTGGCCCAGGTCTCCTGTCGCGTTCGTCACGGTCAGGAAGTCTGTGTCGCTGGCAATCGGCGTTACATCGTCGAAAATAAAATTCCCAGGCGTCGCGCCATTCGCATCGGCACGCTGAATGTATTGGAAATTTCCACCGGATCCCCGCACATGTTCGATCTGCACGTAGTCACTAACAGAGGCCTCCGATCCGAGCGGCGTCTCTCCTGTAAACAGCGCCATCGGCAGCGATGCACTTCCGCTGTCCAGGCATCCGCCTGTCATCCGGAACCCCGAAACGTTTGTCACTTTCAGCGGCACGTTGTCTGCGAGTCCTGTTGATTGTGCCGTCGCACATACGTTCTCCAGCGAGACAGTGGGCGTCGCATACAACGACAGCGCTTGGTTATAGCCCCCGATCTGCAGATCTTGGATGTTGATATTCCCGGTGTTTGTTGGGAATTTGAACCCGAATACCGGCGCCGCATTCGGGCTGGATCCAATGTTCGTCACCGAAATCTTCGCCTGGGGCGGTTCTTCCGATTGCGCCGTTCCGTGATCGCCCGAGCCAGCGATATCGATGTGCCCGCACGGAATAGGAATCACCGGCAAATTCGACGGCAGTTGTGGCTGCGTCAGGATGTACGTTCCCGGAGGAAAGCTCAGCGTTGACCCCGCACTGCACGCGGCCGCGGCGGCGTTTGTGACCGCCACAGTCGAGTCAGTCGCGCCCGTCGGATCTGCTCCATAGGCAGTCACATCCACGCGCGGAAGCGGCCCCTTGATTGACTCGCTGAAAGGCACCGTCAACACAGCAGGCGTCGTGCTGCTGTCCAGCCCAAAGCCGGCGGCCGAGCCAAACGTTCCGTGGTTATTGATCTGGACTTGGGTGTCGGCGCCGGCCGGATTCCCCGCTGCACCTGAACAGCCCGTGGCCGTGGAATTCGGCGCGCAAGCCAGGACAATTTTCGAAGTGTATCCCGTCGTATTCGATCCGGTAATCACTTCGACGTACGTTCCGGCGGGCGCATAGTATGTGTAATTGCCCAGGCCGTCCGCCACCACCGGCTGCGTGACCAGAAATTGCGCGCCGAGTGATGGATCCGAATAGATGTTCGTCAGCGTGCAAGGTGGCGTCGCGTTGTAGTTCGGTGTCGAACCAGCCTGGCATGCCCATACACTCGCGCCAGGGATGGGAATTCCCTGCACGGAAACCGCCACGGACTGCCTTTGCGATCCCTGTCCAAACGTCGCGACGGCAAAAAGACACACGCACACGACAAGTGTTGAAATCGTTCGCATCGTTTCCTCAATTACGCCGCGGTGGAGCTACCCAGGTGCGTCAGCCGTTCCGATATTTTGCCGACTTCGCCAGCACTTCATCCGCATACTTCAGATTCGCGCCGCCGTTCCACGAATTCAGTGCATCGCGCATGTTGCCCTCATTGACGGCGATTTTGTGCGCCAGCACTTTGCAGCCAATCTCGATTCCTCTTTGCGGAACGCATAGCGACGGCAACGGCCCCGTGTACCCGAACTCTCGCGCCGTCTGACCCATTACCTGCATCAGGCCCCACGAAAACGCTCGCGCTCGAGCCTCTGTCGGTGTGATTTGTGGATTCTTGAACAGCGGGAAGCAGTATCGGTCGAAGAACTCCTGTTCGTAGCGGATCTCGTATGTTCGCCAGCTCGACTCCTGCTCGATCACCGCGCACACAACATCGGAATCGAGATCGTGCCGCTTCGCAGCATCGCAGGCCAGCCGAATCAGTTCGGCCGTCATTGTCGGCTCTCTCTCGTTTCGTCCAGTTGGATCCATCGGATCGGTGGCGGCGGCTCTGCATCGACGTCCTGCTTTTCACAAAGCTTCAGCAGGAGATGGTAGATGTGCGGAAGATGATTCGTCGCCATATCGTGAACGAACGCGCGGTTCATCTCGTCGTCGCGAATCCTTCGGTAAAGCCAACGGAGGAACAGTGCAAACTGCACGAGGAGGCTGAAAATCAACGAAATCCAATACGGATCGAGAAGTTTTCGCATTTTTTAACCGGAGTCCTGGAGGCAGTCTGCCCAATGCGGGCGATTTCACTTCTTGGGAGTTTGCTTGCCGGTCTCGACTCCAGCGGAAACGCGGTGCTACAGAGCTAGCCTGAGAATCACCAATGTGTCAGCGATTACCGCGTGCTTGCTCGACCACTGGCGCGCGTGGAGGCGTGCCGGGCAGCGGAGTCGTTTGCGTGCGCCAGATGATTTCCGACATTCCAGCGTTCGGGTAAGCCGGATCGTAGACGTAGTATCGGACACCCTTGAAGTCCAACTTAGCTGTTAAACCGCTGAACTCCGCTGCACGAACAGATTGCACGTTGGCTGGCCCGTCGTATAGGGCATCGAGGTATCGCCGATATGCCGTCTGGCAACTTCCGCGATGCGAGCGCGGCGGTCGATGTTCGCCGGACTTCCCTCATGAGATGAATCCGTTATGGTCAGCAGCTTCGTGAATGAGGATGTGGCGATGTTCGATTGTCACCCAATGGCGATGAGTGCCATCGAAATCCTCTGCGGACAGTTCCGGTGTGAATAACCAAGACGCCCTGCTCACGTGCCGTCAGCTAGTCTCGCACCTGAGATTTTCCCTAAGCCCCGAACAGGTTAGAAATGACGCGGCCGATTCCACCGCCGACGCCGCCGGCCACACCGAACAGATTGCTGAGCCCGGGAACCGACGGCCCACTCGATGCGCGTTCGCGCACGCCGAGCAATTCCGACGGCACTCCCATTGCGCGCCCCAGAAGATTCGTGTCGACGCCATACGTCTGCCCGAGTGCACTGAGTCCCGCAAGCTGCTCCTGCAATTGCCGATTCGCGAATGCGATCTGATTCTGCTGTGCCTGGCTCGCGTCGGTCTGCGCCTGCTCGCGGCCTAGCTGCGCCATCAAGTCGCCGTACCCGGCTGAATTGTTAGTCGTTGCCGTACGGTTTGCGGCGCGCTGGCGCAATGCGTCGAATGCCGTATTCGCCGCGCCCAGGCTCTGCTGCGTGATTGCCGATTGCTGCTGCGGCGTGTACCCCTGGCTGTTCAGCAGCGATTGGATCGTCGGCATCATCAGCGAACGGTCCTGGCTTCCCTGCTGATTCGCCTGCGATATCAGTTGATTCTGCTGCGCGAGCTGCTGATCGGTCAGCGCGCGCGTCGTCTTTTGTGCTCCGCGAGACATAGACACACCTCCAATAAAGTTTGAAATATCGTCGAATTTCGGGATGAGGGTGCGCAAGATCGCCGCAGTCAATTAGCTTCTGGGAACTTTTATGAGGTAATCGCCAGGCTCGCGCGTCCGTAGCCGTGGCGCACTAGCCGCACGAATTCAGTCTCCGGCAATAAGGGGTCCATGCATCATCGCGTACCCATCCTAACGCAGCAAGCCGGCGCCCGAATCGGCTCGCGATCGAAGGTGGAATCCACGCGTGCGCATCTTCCAGACCCCGCGCCAACAAATCCCGCTCGCCCGTCGCATGCAAACCGCACAACTTTGCGTATCGTTCGTGGGGAGTTCCCGCTTCCGGGTCAATCAACAGATACATCTCGCATGTCAGTCGCGCGAGCGATGCCATCACCGGCTTCCCTTCGTTGTCTTCAACTACGAGCTTCGAAAGAAACAGTGGGTCCGCCAGATTGGGAAAGTCGTAATCGAACTTCTGTCGCGCATGCATCCGCCGCAGCGCGTCAAGATCGCTTTCCTTGTATTCGCGAATCAGCATGGAATCGGATGCACTGCGCGTGGGTTGCCAAATCCCTGGAGCACGTTTATTCGTCCATTCGTCGCGCACAACGCGACGTCAGAACACGCGATGCCGCAATAGCGGATGAAACCGCGATGCCGCTTCCGCCACATCGAACGTCGTTGCGTCGGACGGAAGGCTAAGGCCTGCTAGGGCGCTTCGGGCATTTTCGGAAACCGGAGTTTGCGTCAGCGGAAACGGTAGCGGCTCGAACGCGGGATCGTCCTCGAGCGCTGAATGCGCGCCCTCATCCGCCTCCACCAAAAGAAGAATCGGTGAGTCCTCAGCGCTATCGCCGTTTGGCCCACCCTTTGCTTCACCCGCCGCCGCCGAACGCAGCGTCAGCCAGTGCGAATTGCTGAACCGGTTCATGTGCCCCTGCCACGCGCGCAGAGTCGTCACGTAATATCGTTTGCCCGTCATCGATGTCACCTGAAAACAGAAGAGAAAACTGAAGTGTGAAACTTCGGAGGTGTAGAAGCCTGAACTACTCGTGCCTCGCGCAGCCGCTCAGGAACTGAATGTGTAATTGTGGGTCAGAATCGATGCTGCCTGCCGGCCCGCGAAAAACTCCGGCGTCGGCTCGCATGTCACCATCACCTTGTGCCCCGGCTCTCTTACCGTTTCGATTCGCTTCACTGTGACGAACCCAAGCCGCGCGACAAAAATGTCGCACAGACACAGCCGGTCGGCGCGAACGGGCGACCCTCCCGCCACCGTAAACACGTGATGCGGCGTTACGTCCAACGATTCGTTATTTGAAAAGTGCAGGCGAATGAAAGTCTCCGCGTCGCGCACCTCATGTCGCACGATGCGTGTCCATGCCTCGCCTTTTCCTGCGGGGTTCGGGCATCGCACGTGCTCGCCGATCTTGCACGTCTCGATGCGGACGTTTCCTCGCTCTTGCGTCAGCACCATCGTGCCCGCACGAAGACAGCTTCCGCTTCCACCGCCCGAGCCGCCGCCCACGCCGGTCGTTGTTGTCGCCGCCAGAATCGCACCCTGCGACAATGGGATCCTCCCTTGCAGCGCCTGTTGCTGCGCCGCCATATTGGTTTTCGCCGCCAGGGCGTTCGCCGGACTTCCCGTTCCCGCGGCCACCCATCCCAGCACGTTCGCCGTTTCGTCCCAATACGGATAGAAGTAAAAAGTTGTACCCGCCGCGAGGCCGTTCACCACAAGCGATCCGTTCGGAACCGCCGTTGCGCTTCCGTCCGCGCGATAGATGCTCAGGCCGCTCCACGACCAGGTAATGCTCGACGCCGTCGATACGTAAGTGAACGCGCCCGACCAAGTCGGCGGCACAGAGCCTTTCATCAGCACGCCCACCTTCGCCGGATCGACCTTACCCGCCGTCAGCGCACCCGATGAGACGCGCGCGTAGTCCGCGCCATCCGTGATCTGATCGTCGAGGCTCCAACCCTGATTCGGCCCGAGCGACGCCTCCGACAACCGCTTCAGCGCCTCATACAGTTGCGGATTCGACCGTCTCAGCGCTTCGATCTGTGGAATATTCAACATCGTCAACTCCGAATCAAAAATAATGTCCGCAAAAAACAAGCGTCAGTTCGTCCCCCGAACCACTGCGAACGGATCCCGCTTGGCCCACGGCACCAGCTTCGTTAGCGAGAACCACGATCCCGCACCGTTCGTCCCGAATCGGTATGCCGCGCGTTCCGCCAACATATTCGTGAACTGCTCCATATCGCGCGTTGCCGGCGAGGCCAGCGTCCACGATCCCAACGCGATCTGCGCCGCACCGCCGGGCAACAATCCGGACAATATCAGGGGGCCAGCGCCCTGTACGTACGCCGTCAGGTAGCCAAACAAATTCCTGCCGCTTAAGCCTGTCGCCGCCAGGAATGCGGTCGTGTAGTACGAGTTGATCGCCGCCCCGTCATCCGAGGACTGGCCCTGTGTGAGCGCATAAATTTTCCCGCTCGAGTTGTTGCTGCCAAAGAAGATCTGCGCCTCTCCATCCGATCTTTCGATCAGGCCACACGAATTCGCGCTGATGTTCCACACCGTCCACTTCCGCGAGCGTTCGTATGCGGACGGCAAAGCTGCCAGTGGGTCCTGGAATCCGCCGGTGTAGTCCAGTACCAGCAACCTGGTTCGGCTGTGTTGCGCTGCCCATCGGAACACCCACCAGAACGCGCTTGTGCTGTGTGTCGACTTGCACCCATAAGCGCTGCGCCGCTTCCCAATTGATCGCGTCCCAGGTCGGTTGAATTTCTTGCGACAGTTTTGTCAGTTCCCCGCCGGCAAAGAAATAGAGTCCCGATCTGTCGGCGATCACCACCCACTCCTCGCCGAATCCCACTCCATGCACGGATGGCGTGCCCACCTTGGTCGACACTTCTTCGATTGACCAAAGCGCAGGCTCGTTTACCCCGTCCGTTGCTGTCACATACATGCTGTGCTCTTTTACGAAGTACAAGTTGTTCCGCAGGACGAAGGCCGCGCGTATCCCCTGCCCATCGTTCACCGCGATCTCCATCAGCCCGCTCACTCCATCGTAACTTTCGGGCTGCTCG
The DNA here is from genome assembly GCA_036279175.1 of Candidatus Acidiferrales bacterium. Taxonomy (GTDB): domain Bacteria; phylum Acidobacteriota; class Terriglobia; order Acidiferrales; family UBA7541; genus Palsa-295. Next base: position 6,335 of record DASUJR010000011.1, read on the forward strand.
GTGCCGGACGCGCGCACAATCGACGCATTGATCGATTCGTTGGTCAAAAATACTTCAATGTTATCCACCAGAAAGAACTCGCCGCTGGGGCTTGGCGTGCCGTCCGCGTAGACGCGCAGGGTCAGATCGCTGGGTAGCGACGCTTGTGGCGCAAACAGTTGCGCTGAAAATTCCTGGTACGAGTTCCCTGCCTGTACCGCGGTCACCGCAAGCCCTGTGCCGATTTGCCCCTGCGTTGGACTGAACGCATTGATCCGAAGTGTTCCTGCAGTAAGCCCCGTCGACCGTTTGATCCTGGCTCGCACGGAGTAATCTTTGTTTTTAGCGCATATAGAATCGCCCGCACTATCCGCAATGGCGCCTTGCGAAATCAGTCCGCGCACCGCTGTCGTCCCATCGGCAGTGACCTTGTACGCGTCGCCCCAAACTACATCGCTGGCTTCGCGGCTGCTCCCGGGACCGAACGTCGGGTCGAGCTGCCATCCGAGTGGCCGCCCACTTCCAGACGCATCCCATCCACCGTCAAAAGTCAGATTGCGCCAATTGTCCATATTGGCGCGCTCGCCCCACCAGAAGAGCCGTTCCACGTAATCGATCACGCCCAGCTGTTCCGGTAGCTCGATCTGCCCAAACAAGTAATCCATGCTCGTTCCGGAAAGCAGAATCGTGTCCGTAAAGTCCACTGTGAGCGAGGTCGTTGTGTTGTCATTAATGACCATCGTGGCCGGCACGTGATAGAAACTCGCACCTCCGCTGGCGGTAAAGACCAGCAGTCTCTGAACCACGTTCGACGGTCCCGTCGGAATATTCGTAATGTTTACCGCCAGGTTTCCCGCCGCTGTCCACGAAACCGGCGGTGAAGGTGCTGTCCAGTAGCCTTGCCGCGTCACAAAGACCACGCTGCATTGATGTACCCCAGGCGAAATATTGCCTGCAGTGGACGAATTCGCCACCGAGGGGCCTTCCGCCGGCCCGATCTGGCTTACGCGGTCCAAATTAGAGTCATCGTACTGTCGCGGCAGATCTAGCCCCAGCTTCCCGTCGGAAAGTGCCATGTACTCGCGTCCAAAATGCGTTGTGGACGCGAGAAAGACATTCGGTTCGATGATTGACGCTGCAAGCGACAGAACTCCGGGCGACGTTTCCTTGTACAGATTCCCGAGCGAATCAAGGGCCAGCAGTCGCTGGGCGAGATTCGTCGTCACGTATGTTTTCACTCCGTTGACCTGCGGTGCTCCCCCGAGCACTGGAAACTGGGGCGCTAGTCCAGCCCGCGTGCGCACGCCTCCAGGAAAAAATTCTACATCGGCTAGATTCGGCGAAAGTCCGGGAGGCACATCAGACGCGTCGAGCAGGGTCACCCACGAGCCAAACGTATTCAATGGAAGCGGCAAAAAAGATTCAATCGACATAGTGGCACCGTCAGGAAATCAATGCGCAGCCCTCACGACAACCTGGCTGCACGATTCGGGTT
>DASUJR010000012.1:0-3955 GCA_036279175.1 Candidatus Acidiferrales bacterium
GCCTGCAGCAGCTAATACAGGTGGAAGCCGATTTCGATATTTTGCTCGACGGTTGCGGGCTTGCCGTCCGGGCCGGTGGCTGGATGGAAACGCCACTTGCGCACCGTTTCGAGCGTCTTTTGATCGAGGCCGAGGTCAGCGTCAACGCCTTTTACAACCTGAATGTGGGCTGGGCGACCGTTCGCATCGATCACCGCCAGCAGTTCGATCGTGCCCTGATACTTCGCCTTGCGCGCGGCCTCCGTATACAGCGGTTGCGGACAATAGATGCACGTTGGATGCGAGTAGCCATCTGTGCCCGCTTTGGGGACGTTCAACTGCCCGGATTCTTTCTTACTTTGGCTCACTGGCCCGGAGACGAGCGTGTAGTCGCCTTTGCCCGAGCGGTCGACGAACTTGAAGGTGACGTTGTCGCCTTTTCCCTCGATCTGCTTGTATCGCCACTCTTCGTACGCGTAGGGCGTCTTGTGCGAGTCGATTTCATCGGGCGGTCCATACACGATCAAAACGTGGCCGCGGTCGGTCCGCCAGCCCGACTCACTTCCGGCAGAGAAGTGTTTATTCGCGTAGGCCAAGCGTCGGTAATGCTCCTGTTTGTAGGTGTTCACGGCGCTTCCGGGACGAGGATTGCGGTGTTCCCAAAATTGCTCGATGAATTTGTCGCGCTCGGCGTCGGTCTTCAGCTTCGCGAATGCAGCGCTTTCCTCGGGAGTGATGATGTACGCGACGTCCTCGTTGAGCCAGTTTTGGTATTTCGACTGTACGGCGCGTTTTTGTTCGTTCTGCGCCAGTGTCCCGGCACGGTGACGAACTCCCGGGAGCCATGCGGCCAACGTAACGGCAGCCGACATGACGACGATGATTGCGGCTAGCGCCGGCGTCCAGACAGCTGTCGCCCCTTTCGGGTTCAACAAACGTCGAATTCGTTTCATCAGATTTCCTCCTGAAGCGGCCAGTGCCGCTTCACGTCCCGGCCATCGACTTTCTTCAAGTGCCGTAAGAGCGCAGGCGTATTCACGGGCGTTGCCGCTGGTGGCCACCACAATGTCGTCACAGCAATTCTCGCGTTCGCTACGGATCACGCTGGAAATCCACCAGACGGCGGGGTTGTAAAAGAAGAAACTCTCCACGCACCGTTGCAGCGCGTTGACCAGGTAATCGCAACGGCGAATATGCGCGAGTTCGTGCAGCAGGATCGCTTCGACTTGTCCGGCGGGAAGACCGCTGACCAATCCGATCGGCATGAGGATTACAGGCCGGACGTGGCCGATGACTACGGGAACGTCCGCGAGACACGATTCCAGTAGCCGCACTGGCCGCGAAATGAGCAGCATCGTTCGCAGTCGGGCCACTTCCGCTTGCCACCGCTCGGACGCGGCGCACGCGCCTCGATGGCGAAGGCGTGACGCGGAAAACCAGCTCGCAAACTGCGCGAGCATGAAGATCCACACGCCAATTATCCAGACTGGTGCGAGCCACGGCACAATCGCGGCAAAGGCGGAACTCGAAGCGCCTGGATGAAGCGCGGTCTGGAGGTTCCATGACACGAGCGATGGATTCCCCGGAGCGCCTGCGCCGTACAGTGCGCCTGGCATCAAGCGAATGAACGTCAAGGCGGCCGCGGCAACCGTCGCGAGCATGGCGATGCACGCTGCGGCATAACGCACACACTCCGATCGCGCAGCGGCAAGCACTATCGCGAGTGCAAGAGAAGCGGCAGCCCCCGCCCACAGAGAATGCAGCAGCGTCCAACCAACCGCCCGCGCCAAGGGAGTGGCCACCAGCTCTTCGAGAAATTTCATTTCTGCCCCTTTCGATACTTGTCAAGGAGCTTGCGGATTTCGGCGAGCTCTTCTTTTGTCGCTTTCTTGGCCGAAAGCGCGCCGACAAGAAGGGCTTTTGCCGATCCGCTGAACGCGCGTTCCATCAGGTCGCTGGCGAGTTGCCGCTGCGTCCATTCGCGCGTGCGCGCGGCTTCGTAAACGTGCGCGCGCTGCTTCTCGTCCCGGTGTACGAGGCCCTTTTCGGCCATGATCTGCATGAATTTCAGGATCGTGCTGTACTGCGCGGGACGGCGGCGGCGAATCACGTCGTAGATTTCGCGGACTGTAGCCGGGCCAATGCTCCAGAGCACGGTCAGGATTTCAAGTTCGGCGTTCGTCGGTCGCGGAAGTTCCTGTGTCATGTACGAAGACATTACTAGGAAGGTCTTCGTATGTCAAGAGCCATGGTGGTGGCCGGGCTCTTCGGGCGATATCGCGATCTCCTCTGTGCCCGCCGCCGGGAGGGCGATCCTGCCGCGCCTGAATCAGAGTGTCCTCGGGTTCTAGTCGCTAATTTCGTTCGCTGTAGCTAGAATCAGGTGCAGATTATCCTGGGGCGCACTCTGACGGACGAGGTGCAACCATGTCGCTGCATGACTTCAAATTCGCCAGCCGGATGCTCCGAAAAAGTCCCATATTTACGATCACGGCCGTGATTACGATTGCGCTCGGAGTCGGCGCCAGCACGGCGATTTTCAGCGTGACGAACGCCGTGCTGCTGCAACCGCTGCCGTACAAGAATCCCAATCAACTCGTGGTTGCGTGCAGCGATTTTACCGTCCGTCACGTTCGCGATTTTCCTTTTTCGAACGAAGATTATGTCGACCTGCGCGATGGGACGAAGAATGTGTTCCAGGATATGGCAGGCGTCTTCACCTTCCGAAACGTGTTTCTGCGAGACGACGGAACGCCGGAACAGGCCCAAGTGGCGGTTGTCACCACGAACTTCTTCAAAATGATGGGTGCCGGGATCGTCCTCGGCCGCGATTTCACCAAGCAGGATGGACTCCCCCAGCCCGCGCCGCCGCCGCAAGGTACGCCCCAAACGGGAACTCCGCCGCCCCGTCTGCCCTTCATGGCGATTTTGAGCTACGACTACTTCCAGCGACGCTTTGGAGGCGATCCCGCGGTGATCGGCCGCTCCATGCGCACCCAGGGGAACTTCAGTCCTGTGATTATCGGCGTGCTCGCGCCGCATTTCCGATTGTATTTTCCGCCGGAAGCTGAGACAGCGACCGATCCACAAATCTGGATCGCGAACCGCCTGAATTACGACAACGCGAATCGAAATTCAGTTTCGATCCACGCCGTCGCTCGTCTGAAAGATGGCGTGTCGCTGGCGGAAGCTCAATCGGCGGCAGACAACGTCGCTGCGGAGGGGCGAAAGAATTTCTTGATCGAGCGGACGGCTGGTTACGCGATCCGTCTGGAACCGATGCGGGCGAACCTCGTCTCCGAGGTGAGGCCAACGATTCTCGCGCTGATGGGCGCCGTGATTTTCCTTCTGCTGATCGCCTGCGCTAACGTTGCCAACCTCCTGCTGGTGCGTGCCTCGCTGCGCGAACGGGAATTCGCAGTGCGCGCGGCGATGGGAGCAACCCGCTGGCAGCTCGCGCGCCAAATGCTGACCGAATCGCTTCTTCTTGCAGCGTTGGGCGGTTTGGCGGGCCTGGCGCTTGCGTGGGCTGGGATCCAGGAACTGCTCGCGCTGGCGCCGGCGAATCTTCCGCGCATGGACAGTATACGGATCGACGCCCCGGTGCTTGGCTTCACGGTACTTGCCGCGTTGGTGGCTGCGGCTATTTTCGGGATGATGTCGGCTTGGCGCGGTTCGCGGCCTGACCTGATCGGCGCTCTGGGCGGCAGCAGCCGGAACGAGGGTCTTACCAGCGGAGGCTTACTCCGAAAGCTTGTCGTGGTCGTCGAAGTCGCACTCTGTTTCGTGCTTCTCGTAGGCTCAGGGCTGATGTTCCGCAGCTTCCGCGATCTGCAGCGAATCGATCCTGGTTACGATGCGCGCGGCCTCCTGACATTTCAACTCCTCGGCAATGGCGGACAAACGCCTGCGGCCCGTGCTGCGTTCATTCGCCAAGTACAACAGCGACTGCAGGCGATCCCCGGCGTCCAGGCGG
>DASUJR010000013.1:0-7533 GCA_036279175.1 Candidatus Acidiferrales bacterium
CTTGGTCGTCGCTCGCCGTCTACCACTCACATCGCGAAACCCAGTCAATTCCGGCACGTTTTCTCTCACGGCTCTCCATCACTCGTAGCGGAGGGCGGCGATCGGGTCGACGCGCGTGGCACGACGGGCCGGGATGTAGCACGCGGCGAGAGCCACCCCAATCAGTAAAACGGCGACGGCGATGAGCGTCAGCGGATCATTCGCGTGCACATCGTAGAGCATCGACGCAAGATAGCGCGTTACGCTCAAGGCGACGGCGACACCAATCAACGAACCGGCAACCGCCAGCACGACTCCCTGCCGCAAAACGAGCCGGAGCACGCCTTCAGGCTGCGCGCCCAGCGCCATGCGAATGCCGATCTCGCGGGTGCGGCGCGAAACCTCGTACGAAAGCAGTCCGTAGAGACCGATGCACGCAAGCACGAGGGCGAGCAAACCGAAGAAGCTTGCGAGACGCGCTACGAGCCGTTCCTGAAACAGGAGCCGATCGATCTGCTGCGATTCGGTGGTGACGTCGAAAAGCGGGAGATTCGGATTGACCTGTGCCACCACTTTGCGAATCGCGGGAAGTATCGCTTTGGGATCGGCTGCTGTGCGCAGTTCGAAGGTGGCCGCCATCACGCGTTGCGGCGAATAGATGGTGGCCTTGATGTCTTCGCGAAGGCTGTTGTATTTCGTGTCGGCGACGACGCCGACAATCTCATAGCCCGGAGGAGAGTCTGTGCCGAACAATTTCCCGACCGGACTCTGCTTCCCAAGAAATTTTCTGACGAATGCCTGGTTCACGATAACCGGGTTCGGCGCGCTGGTCGGGCTTGCACCCGTGTTTGCAGCGGACAGTGCGAAGTCAGAAGCAGTGAAATCGCGGCCCGCAAGAAACGGGATGCCCATCGTCTTGAAGAAGTCGGGCCCTACGCCGAGAGTATTGGCTTCCGATTCCTGGTCCTGCGGCGTTCCGGGCCAGTGAAAGCCCATGATGCCGAGGCGGTTGCTAAGAAGCGGGACCATCGAATAGCTGGCGGAGATCACGCCCGGCGCTGCGGCGAAGCGACCCTGGAGATCGCGATAAAGGCTGTCGATTTGGGCGGGATCGTAGCCGAGCAGCGTGGGATTCACGCTCAAGTTCAAAAGATTGCGCGTGCTGAAGCCAATGTCGACATTGCGGAGATTTTCGAGCGTGCGGACGAGAAGACCCGCACCGACAAGAACGACGATCGCCAGCGCCACTTGCGCGACAACGAGAGCATTGCCGAGACCGAACCATCTTCCGCGCGCGCTCCCGGAGCCGAAGGAGCTGCCTTCACCTTCCTTGAGCGTGGGCGTCAAGTCGACGCGGACGCCGCGGAAAGCCGGCGCGATGCCAAAGAAAATGCCGGTGAACACCGAGATCGCGACGGCGAACAGCATGACGCGAGTGTCCACGCCGGCAGCAAAGCCGACGGAACGCGGTTGATTGCTGGAAACGAATGAAATGATGCCCCTCGCACCCCAATACGCGAACAGAACTCCCAGCGCGCCGCCGAGCACGGAGAGGATGACGCTTTCGGTGAGAAGCTGCCGGACGATTCGGCGTCGCGCGGCACCAAGCGCCAGACGCACAGCAATTTCCTTCCGGCGAGCGGTACCGCGGGCGAGCATTAGGCCCGCAACGTTGGCACACGCAATCAGCAGGATGATACCGACGGCGAGCATCAGAACGTACAGGGGATTCGCATAGCGGCCGCGTGAGCCGACCAAGCCGGTTTGCGCGGGAACGAGCTCGACTCGAGGATTGTCCGCAGGCACAGAGAGCGTGCGCGGAGAATTCGATTGGGCAAGCGCGCGTGGAGCGCCTGTTCTCGCTGCTCCCGGCGGGAGGGTGACGAAGCGTCTATTCCCGGCGGGACCTCGCGGGGGCTGCGCTTGCGCGCTGAAGCGCTGATTGCCGCTGGATTGCGGAGCGGCGCCGCGCGGCGCCTGCATGACGATCGGCTGCTGCGCGGTTTCGCGGGACTGGCGTGTCGCCCGTTGGCCTCCGGGAGCCGGCGCCGTAATCGGAGCGCCGCCGCCCTCTATCATCTGCTGGACAATGCGTCCGCCGCCGCGAGGCGCGCCACCGCCGAGCAACGGCGGCATGGCTCCCGCATGAAACAAGAATGCGGGTCCATGAAGCATTTCATTGGTGAAAACGGCACTTACAAGCGCTTGCGCCTGCGTGCGTTGCTCTGTGGGTTTAAGCCGACCAACGAGCGTAAGCCACCAGAAACCAACGTCGCCTTCGCGATCCTGCCAGCGCATCGGATCTGCGATTCGTTTCCCCTGGGAGAGAGGGAGCCACACATCGTAATCGCTTCCGGGCGTCAGGCCTGTAAACCGCTGTTCGGCGACACCAACGATCGTAAACGGGACGCTGTTCAGTTGGATGGTGCGCCCGATGACGGATGCCGAGCCGCCGAAAGCGCTCTGCCAATAACCGTAATTGAGGACCGCGACTGGAGGAGCCGACGGTGTGTCGTCAGCCGCATAGATCATGCGTCCGATGGCGGCCTTGACGCCCACCGTGTGAAAGAAGTTTCCGGAAATCAACTGGCCGTTAATGACGCTAGCGGGACCGTTGCCGGTCAAATCTAGCTGGTTGAAGCCGGAATATGCGGCCAGGCCGGAAAATGCAGCGGTCTTTTCGAGTTGCCGGAAGAGCGGCTCGGAAAAGGAACAGCCGTTACGATTCTCCGCTTGAGGGAGAGACATGCTCGTTGGGCAGTCGCCCGAAGTCATGTAGCCGTGAATGTTCGGCATGTTGCGGGCGTGCCATTTCAGCAGCATCAGTTGTGCCGGGTTCTCGGCGGGAAGAGCGCGCAGGAGCACCGCGTCGATCAGGCTGAAGATGGCAGTGTTAGCGCCGATGCCGAGGGCGAGCGTAAGAATCGCAACGGCAGCAAATCCGGGAGATCTGGCCAGCATTCGCAGCGCGTAGCGAATATCCATCCACAGCGAGTTCATCTATCCTCCAGTTACGCCCCAGTCGTGCAGTTCACCGCTCGCATGCTGCTTCAGCTACTTGCGGTTATGGACGCAACTCCCGTCAGTTCGTTTGCATGGGCCGCTCGCCGTTTCAGGGCTGCTCAAAGACGGCCATCGACAGAAAGGACGATCAGCGTCGCGTCGTCGGTCCAATTGCCGTGGCAATACTCGCCCACCGTTCTCAGAATTGTTGCTTGTAGTTCTTCTGCATCGTCGTGGCGACGATCGACGATCAGATCGATCAAACGGGATTCGCCGAACTCTTCCGCGGCCGGCTGAAGCGATTGTTTTTGCCCGCCGGTTTCGGGAGCGCAGGCTTCGGTGATGCCGTCGGTGAAGAAAATGAGCCGATCGCCGGGCGAAAGTTGCCGCACGCCGGCGCGATAACCCAGCGAGTCAAACGCACCGAGAACTCCGCCGCCCTGGTCGAGGCGTTCGTGCGAGCCGTCCACATGGACGAGGATGGGCGCGTTGTGGCCTGCGTTCGCGTAGCAAAGTTTGCGTTGCTCGCCGTCGAGATGGGCGTAAAAGAGCGTGATGAACCTGTCGTCGGTGAGATTCCGGCGCACGAGTTCGTTCAAGCGATCGCAAAGCAGCTCGGGAGGAGTATTGGCGTTGGCAAAGCCGCGCACTGCGGATTGGAGATTCGCCATGAGGATCGCAGCGGCGAGTCCTTTGCCCGCAACGTCGGCGATACAGATGCCGAGATTGCGCGCGCCGAAGTCGAGGACATCGTAATAATCGCCGCCTACCTTGCGAACGGGCTGCCACACAGCCGAAATGCAATAGCCGGGAACCTGGGGAATTCGCGCAGGAAGCAGCGCTTTCTGGATCGCAAGGGCTTCGTCGATTTCGCGTGCCTGGGCTTCCGCACGATGGGCGGCCTCCGAGTGTGCCCGTTCACGCTCGATTTCCCGTTCACGCGATTCGCGACGCGCGCGACCGATTTCGATTTGCTTGCCGAGGATTTCGAGCAGGTGGGTGTTCGTCCACGGCTTTTCGACGAAATCGCCCACGCCGCGCTGCATGGCTTCGACCGCCAGCCCCACCGTGGCCCAGCCGGTCATTACGACGATCGGCGGCAGGTTACCCACATCCTGCAAGTGCGTGAGCAAATCCAAGCCTTCGCGGCCGGAGGTGGTGTCTCGCGCATAGTTCAAGTCCATCAGGATGAGGTCGAAATTGCTATTTTTGACGACGTTGAGGAGCGCAGCCGGCGATGAGACTGCTTCCGTGGTATAGCCGTGCCCCTTCAGAAGAAGGCGCAGAGCCTCAAGGACATCGAATTGGTCGTCCGCGATCAGAACTCGCGGTCGAGCGGTAATCACGCCGGTGGATATTGAAGCAGCCATCGTGGCCATAGTTCAAGTTCTCCCGGCCTACGGATTCGCGGGAGCAGGATCAGGCGACCAGCGGACGTGGGCAGGTGAGGTTCCAGTGCGTCTAATAGTAAAGGGTTTGCCTGCTGACAGATAGGGCGCACGGAAGGGCGGAAGGGTGTTCGATCTGACCAGTTGCGGGAATGCTTCGTCCCGAATTCGGACACTTGAAGGATTCGCTGCTGAAAAATTCCATGTTTAACCCGCAGGCCGCGGACGCGGGGACTTGATGTGAATGGCCGAGGAGCAGCGGAAATCCTGAAGGCGACTGCGACTCGCGGGACTGAATGCGCCGGACTTTCAGCCGGACCTTAATATGGCCTGGGAATATGGCCTGTGCGCGAACACAGGCTGTGCGCGGGCGGGCGGTGCGGTGCGATGCGCTTCCGGCGACTGATGCTACAATCGAGCCGATCATGGCGCGATCGCCGTTCACAATAGGAATTGTGCAGGACGCAGCGACTGCAGACATCGCGGCGAACGTCGCGCGGGCGGAGAAACACGTCCGTGAAGCAGCGCGGAAAGGCGCGCAGATCGTCTGCCTGAAAGAGCTGTTCAACGCGCCTTATTTCTGCAAAGCCGAGCAGCATGACCGCTTCGATCTGGCCGAACCGATTCCCGGCGCAACGACGCAACGGATGCAAGCGCTGGCGAAAGAGCTGGAAGTGGCGATCGTCGTTCCGCTTTTCGAACGCGAGGCGGCCGGCATTTATCGCAACTCGGCCGCTGTGATCGACGCCGACGGCTCGTTAATGGGCGTGTATCGCAAATTGCATATTCCGGACGATCCGCTCTACTACGAAAAATTTTATTTCACGCCGGGGGATGTAGCGGGCGCCGGCCAATCGCACGAAGCGGCGGGTTTCAAGGTGTGGAAGACGCGCTACGCAACGATCGGCGTCCTGATTTGCTGGGATCAGTGGTTTCCCGAGGCCGCGCGAATCATGGCGCTGCTGGGAGCGGAAGTTCTGTTCTATCCCACGGCGATCGGGTGGCATCCGTCGGAGAAAAAAGAGTGGGGCGCGACGCAGGTGGATAGCTGGCGGACAATGCAGCGCGCGCATGCCATCGCCAACGGAATTTTCGTGGCGTCGCCAAACCGCATCGGCCGCGAGGACGAACCCGGCACCGAGGGCATCGAGTTTTTCGGCAATTCGTTTATCGCCGATCCTTCGGGGCGCGTGATCGCGTCCGCGGGCGAGGAAGAAACGGTGCTCGTTGCCAAATGCGATCCGGCGGAGATTGAGTCGACGCGCCGGAACTGGCCCTTCTTGCGCGACCGCCGCGTGGATGCTTACGGCCCGATTCTGCAGCGGTACATCGCCGGATGAGCGCGTCCGCGCCGAAAATGCGGATGCCGGCAGAGTGGGAACCTCATCGCGCCACATGGATCGCGTGGCCTCATCACGAAGCTGACTGGCCCACAAAATTCGAAACCATTCCATGGGTGTATGCGGAAATTGCGCGCCTGCTGGCACAGCATGAGCCCGTCGAAATTCTGTGCCAATCGGCGGAGGGCGTTGAGAGCGCCAGCGCGGCGCTCAACGCGCATGCGGCGCGCATGGATCGCGTGAGGCTGCACATCGTCGCCACAGATCGCGTGTGGCTGCGCGACAGCGCGCCGACGGGCGCAATCAATGAAGCGGGCAGCGTGGTTCTACTGAACTGGGCGTTCAACGGGTGGGCAAAATACGACAATTGGAAGCGCGACGCGCAGGTCGGATCGGCAATCGCCAACATCACTTGCTTGCCGAGGATCGAGCCGTTGCGGCCCGGTACGCGCGAACGGCTCGTGCTCGAGGGCGGCGGAATCGAAACGAATGGACAAGGGCTGCTGCTGGTAACGGAGGAGTGGCTGCTGAGCGACAGTCAGATTCGCAACCCTGGATTCAATCGAGAGCACTACGAGAGCGTGTTCGCGGAGTGGCTCGGCGTTCGCAAGACGATCTGGCTGGGCGCGAGCTGCGTTGGAGACGATACGCACGGGCATGTTGACGATGTCGCGCGATTCGTTTCTGCGGATACAGTTGTGCTGGCGGTGGAGCCGGATCCTGAAGACGACAATCACGCGCTTTCGGCCGACAACCTGCGCCGGCTTGAACTCGCCGCGCGGGACGCGTCGGTTGGTCCGCTGCGCATCGTGCAGATTCCTTTTCCGAAGCCGGTGATGATGCTCGGCGAACGCCTCCCCGCCAGCTATGCGAATTTTTACATCGCGAATGGATGCGTGATTGTTCCGACGTTCAACGACCCGAATGACGCCGTCGCGTTGGGAATACTGGCGAGTCTTTTTCCGGGACGCCAGGTTGTCGGCATCCACGCGCGCGATCTGGTGTGGGGACTCGGAACGCTGCACTGCCTGACGCAGCAGGAGCCGCTGGGTGCGCGCGGCTAAAGGCGCACGCGGCTTGATCGTCGGAAATTCGAGTGGCGGAGGGGGTGGGATTCTAATCGCCGTCACTGACTGTCATCCACGGTCACTGGCGATATCAAATCGCTGAGTCTCGTAAGTGCCTGAAATAATTAGCGGTTCGGGCTGAGTTTCCGCTGATTTTACTGGGCTTTCGAGAAGTGCCTTATCCCCTTATTCCGACGTGAAAATGTACCGCCGTACCAAACGGTCATGTTTTAGGACACGGAATTGCGAACATCTCCAATGCGGCAGATTTTCCTGCACGCACGGTGAAACATTGAACGTGCGGTTTCTGATTCTCGCCGATAATTCTGATTTTCAAGTCATACTCGGGGAGCGTGTCGCCTCGATTCCATTTGCTGGTTTCTTTCGGCTCCCTTTCATCTTTGTCGGACAATCCGCAAATCTTCATCCACTGCATCGTGTGGTTGCGAGTTACTTCGTCGCCAGCCTCAGCAACAGCTAGATTGTAGGAGCCACCCCGTCGCAATTTGACGGACCTTTTGTACGGGCCTTGCCACTCCATACGGAACGTTGAGCGATGGAGCATGTTCGGGTCGTTACGGCGGTCAAGCAGAGTGCATTCCGCTCCGAGACTTGACGGTGTCCCAGAATTCCTGACTTCCAACAGTTGAATGGGGCTTGGCCCTTGTGCTGGCGTTAGGACCACTTTGACCTTTTTGCGGAGAACTTCAGGGATTATGAGGATCAAGAACAGAACGACCAGCAAAGCATCCAACG
>DASUJR010000014.1:0-13621 GCA_036279175.1 Candidatus Acidiferrales bacterium
CTTTCGGGATGACATTCAGGAATTGCAGAACGTCTTGATCGCCACGCCTTCTGGCGCACAGATTCCAATTTCAGAAGTGGCTCGAATTTCGTTTTCGCGCGGCCCTTCGATGATTCGCGATGAGGATGGCGCACTCACTGGGTACGTCTACCTTGACCTCAATACGAGCGACTACGGGGGGTTCGTCAACGAAGCCACAGATTTGCTGGCCCACAAACTCCGTCTGCCTGCGGGATTCACATATCAGTGGTCTGGCGAATATGAATTCGAATTGCGCGCCAAGAAACGACTCGAATTGATTGTTCCTATCGTGTTCTTCGTCATTTTTGTCCTGCTCTACATGGTGTTTCATTCCGTGACCGAAGCGGCAGTGCTGATCTTCCCAACGATCTACGCGCTGACAGGAGGTCTGATCCTGCAAAAGCTGCTTGGCTACGAGTTCAGCGTGGCGGCCTGGGTCGGATATATCGCCTTATTTGGCATCGCCGTCGAGACCGGCGTGGTCATGGTCGTTTATCTCCATGAGGCACTCGACAGGAGAATCAAATCGGGTGCTGAGCTGCATCACGAGGATATCGAGGCTGCCACCATCGAAGGCGCAGTCCAACGTCTCAGACCCAAATTGATGACGGTTTGCGTCGTGCTCGCCAGCTTGATTCCCATTCTGTGGGAGACCGGTGTCGGGTCCGATGTCATGAAACCCATTGCCGCTCCCATCGTCGGCGGCATGATTACTTCAACGATTCACGTGCTCATTCTTGTCCCGGTTTTCTTCGCGCTCATGAAGGAGCGTGAGCTTCGGCGTGGCACACTCGGGCGCTTTCAAGATGACGACTGAGGTTTTCCGCCTGACTTGAGACGGGAATCGCAAATTCGGATGGTTGCGGGATAAGCCCAAGTTGTTTATGCAGAAGAAGTTTAAGTTGCGGGGGCCTGCAATGTACCGAATTTACTCACAGTGGCTTTCCGAATTGAGCTCATACGCGCTGCTTAGGAGTGCCAAACGGTTATTTCATCCCTTGCTAGACTCGTATTGTTCGCCACTGACATGTTCCATCCAATCCACGACTTTGCCGTCCTTCTTCTCTTGAATTGCGATGTGGGTCATCGCCGTTGCCGGTCCGGCACCGTGCCAGTGCTTCTCTCCAGGCGCGAACCAGACTACGTCACCAGGATGAATTTCCTCGATTGGACCACCCCAGCGTTGTGCCCGCCCGCATCCAGCCGTAACGATCAGAGTTTGACCGAGCGGATGCGTGTGCCAAGCGGTCCGTGCGCCCGGCTCAAACGTCACGCTGGCCCCTTGGACAAATGCCGGGTCAGGCGCTTGAAAAAGAGGATCGATGCGAACGGTGCCAGTGAACCATTCGGACGGTCCCTTTGCAGAGGGTTGCGAGCCAATTCTCTTGATTTCCATTTGTTCACCTTATGTTCATGCCTTGACCGGTCGCGGCAAGAGCTTCACCGTTGCAGCGCGAGTTGTACTTTGCCCGATAGGCATCATCAATCCGAGCGTTGATAGCTCCTGCGACCGGCTCGAAACTGACTTCCTTCGTCATTCCGGCAGCGCTGATCCGGCCGGCTTTCTGTTGCGGCGCGCTTTGGTACCACCGAGATTTAGTTCTGTTGTAGGCGCGCACATAGACCGCGTCATCAACAACAACGGACCAAATCCAGGTGGGAGTTCCATAAGTTTTTCCGTCTGCGCGGAACGGCGAGATATGCAGGTCATCCGTTTCGGCAATCTTCCGCAGTTCAATTGTCGTCCAAGTGCTGTTCATCGTTGTATCTCCTCATCTGTTCGTAGACAGTCGTTCGAGATGACCGTTTAGTTCTTATCTGGTGGCTGCTCCGTGCCTCATGGCTTCAGCAAGGCCTTAATAGCGCGGCGCTCGTCCATTGCGCGATAACCCTCTGCCACCTGAGGCAGGGGCAGCGCTAGGTCGAACACTTTGCCGGGATTGATCTTGCCGTCGAGCACGCGCTTGATCAGATCAGGCAGGTAACGGCGCACCGGAGCCGGGCCACCGTGGAGATGCACGTGAGCGAAGAACAATTTCTCACCGTCGAGAGACACGCCGTGCGGCACGCCGACGTAACCAATGTAGCCGCCCGGACGGGTTGAATTGATCGCCTGGATCATGGATTCCTGAGTGCCGACGCATTCCAGCACCGAGTCAGCGCCGAGTCCTTTGGTCAGTTCCTTGACTCGCTCCACGCCCTGATCGCCCCGCTCTGTCACGGCGTCAGTAGCGCCAAATTCACGGGCGAGCTTCTGGCGCGACGCGTGACGACTCATCGCGATGATTTGCTTCGCACCCATTTGCTTTGCGGAGAGCACGCCAAGCAATCCCACGGCACCGTCGCCGACAACTGCTACTGTTGAACCGGGCTTTACGTTCGCCGCATCCGCAGCGAACCAGCCAGTGCCCATTACGTCAGAAAGAGTCAGCAGACTTGGAATCAGGTCATTCGAGGGGACATCGGGCGTGGCGACCAACGTACCGTCCGCAAGCGGAACGCGCAGCACAGGAGCCTGCGCGCCAGCAACCAGCCGCACTATCTGCATTGATCAACACGCTTCGGCTGTAGAGGTCATTCTCTGCGAGATTTCGATCCCCACCGCCCCTACCAATCATCTCACGGACTTCACAGGATTTATCGAAAACCCGAGGCAGCAAAAGGCAGCTTTAAGAATGTTTCGCGTTGGCGACCAATCGAACCGTCGGCACGGATAGCACGCCAACACGAAATTGAGAATGTCGATCATTCCTCGTAGCGCACCTGCCTTGGCTGCACCATCAACACTCCAACAGCAATTCGTGCACAGCTGCTTTGCGCATACGGCTAATCACCCAGAGCACCGTACAAAATTCTAAGTGCCCCTTCGGTGTCGCTTGCGAGCAACCGCACCGCTTATACCGCGGAAAAGCGACACACAGAGTCGCCGTATGCGGCCTGACGTCTTCCTTTCTCAAAGCCGCTCGGCGAACTAGCGGACTGTGCAAAATTGAACATACATCGCAAGACAGGTGGCGCGATGCTGGCATCGGCCGCCGGAACTTCGGGGCGGACGATCCGAGGGACCCGATGCGAGCTTCATGTGTGGATTCGGGATTATGCTAAAGATCGTTGCGAACGATGCACCGCTTTACTGTCCACTGTGCAAGGGCCGATTACTCTCAAGAGATTCCATCAATGCAATTCCAACGGTGCGACGCATGGCAGGTGCGACATTTCGCTGTTCCACGTGCGAAATGTTTGTCGCCCCGTCACAGAATCGGCCATCGGACTCTAACCCGGCTGTTCCTTGCTGATGCCCTGGAATACGAACTCGCCGAGGTAGATCGATTGCCGGTGGAAGCCAGCGAGCGATGTGGCAATACCTTCAAGGGCGCGGTCGTCAGAGCCAGATGTTCCATAGGTTCGAGGCGGCTTCGCAAAGGGAGGACCTGCTCTTCGTTAATCACATGTTTCTGGCCCAGTGTTATGCATTGCCTGCGCCAGCCTCAGATACCGAATTTCATGACAACTCAACCAAGAGGTTAATCCATGGCCCGCGCTCTCGAAGAAGTTAGGTCTTTCCCTCCGCTCGGACCTGCGATCAAAGTTCTTATGGTGTGGCCGCGTTTTCCTGCCTCCTTTTGGAGTCTTGGGGAGGTGATGGAAATCGTCCCAGAGCGCTCCCTCGTGCCTCCGCTCGGGCTAATCACCGTGGCCGCGCTTTGCCCAAAACAATGGACCATCCGTCTTGTTGACCTTGCCTTTGAAGAGTTGCGCGATGTGGACATCCTCCGGGCAGATCTCGTGATGGTCAGTGCAATGGCGGTTCAGCGCGAAGGCGTGCGCGAAATGCTCGAACGTGCTTCCCGGCTTAACCGGCGAACCATGATCGGAGGTCCTTATGCCAGCAGCGAACCGGAGGCGCTACTGTCGCTGGCTGACCACGTAGTAGTCGGCGAGCCGGATGAAATCTTTTCGGAGATCGCTGCCGATCTCGAGCGCGGCTCAGCCCGCAGATTGTATCGTGTTACGGAAAAGCCTGATGTCAGCCGCACGCCGGTACCGCGTTTCGATCTCTTGAAGCTGCATAAATACACCCTCATGTCGGTCCAATTTTCGCGCGGCTGCCCGTTCACGTGCGAATTTTGCGACATCATAACGATCTACGGACGCCGTCCGCGTACGAAATCCCCGGCGCAACTAATCGGAGAACTCGAGGCGCTTCTGCAACTCGGTTGGCGGAAAGATGTATTCATAGTCGACGACAATTTTATTGGCAATCACAAGGCGGCTCTGGACCTCGCCGTGGAATTGGGAGGCTGGCAACGCCGCAATCGGTACCCTTTCGCTTTCTTCACCGAAGCCTCCATCGATCTTGCTTCGCGACCGGAACTGCTGGATGCGATGGTCAAAGCAAATTTCTGCCGCGTGTTCATCGGGATCGAATCGCCCTCCGCAGAGTCGCTTAAAGAAACCAAAAAATTTCAGAATCTGCGCCGGGACCCGTTGGACAGTATACGCGCGATTCAGCAGGCCGGTCTTTGGATCATGGGCGGTTTCATCGTCGGTTTTGACAGCGATCCACCTGACATTTTCGACCGGCAGATTGACTTTGTAGAGCGTGCCGCCATTCCCTGGGCGATGACGGGTGTCCTACAGGCACCACCAACCACTCCGCTGTATGACCGCATGAGAACAGAGGGTCGGCTCCTTCAGAGCAATCCAGAACCGAGTAACTTTGACCCTCCGAACTTTCGGACAGTGCGTCCCCTGAGTGAACTACTCGACGGCACAAAGCGGATGCTGCTTACACTTTACGACCCGCGACGGTTCTACGAACGTGTGCTCGATTCACTCGAGCGCTGGCAGCTGCAACCTGAACAGAGAGCTTCAGGTATTTCCCTGCTGTATTTATTGAGAGCGCTGCTCAAATCTTTTTGGAAACAAGGCGTGCTTTCGGACTATCGCGGCGCGTATTGGGGCTATATGCGGCGGCTCATTCTGCGCTGGGGATTGCACCCGCAGAAGAGGCGACTTGGATTCGAGCTTGCGCTCTCGGGTCACCACTTCGTCCGTTACGCGCGGAAGGTTGCCGAGTCTCTAGAAACTAAAAGCCGCCAGGCGGTTCAGTTCATGCGGTCCGAACCTATTCCCCGTTCGGGCGAGTCAGCGGAGACTCTGGTGCAGATCAACGGCGTGCCGGGACATTCATAACTCAGGCCGCTGCTCAGCCAGCGTACTAAACGCGCGATTCATCAGGGAAACCCGTCGCGGGCGCAGGAGATGGCTCCCGTGGTTCCCCTACTGAATATAAGAGTAGTTGTACACAAGTGAACAGACACGAGCTATGGCCGAGACTAAGATCGTTTCGAAACAGGAAGTAAAGGATTGGTGACCCCTCCCCTCCGACCTTGTACGCCACTGCTTTAG
This sequence comes from Candidatus Acidiferrales bacterium, assembly GCA_036279175.1. Taxonomy (GTDB): domain Bacteria; phylum Acidobacteriota; class Terriglobia; order Acidiferrales; family UBA7541; genus Palsa-295. Next base: position 5,434 of record DASUJR010000014.1, read on the forward strand.
GAAGCAGAGGCTCGATAAAACAGTCCAGTCGATTCGTGGAGTTAATGCGGCTCTTCGAGTTCTCCGCGCCGAACAGCGCACCAAGCGATTTGAAGGGCCGGACCAATCGTTTTGCAAAGCGCAGAAAAGGAAAGATCATGCCTCTCATGCAGATTGTAATCGCCCTGATCGTGGTGGGCGTTCTCCTATGGTTGGTGAACGCCTATATCCCCATGGCGGGAAGCATCAAATCGATCTTGAATGCGGTCGTGGTGATCGCCGTTGTTCTTTGGCTTTTGAACGTTTTTGGACTCTTTCATTCACTCTCTCACATCCGCGTTGGGGCGTAAAGCGAACTGCATGAATGACGGCGAGAAGATCGAAGCGCCATACAGCGTAACAATTCTTTGAAACAACAACCGCGCCCGACGCGACGAGCGAGTGGGCCGGAAATCAGACGAGAGGGTCAAAAGCCATGAAACGAGTTAGTCTTATCACCGCACAAGTCCTGGTTCTTCTTCTCGTAGCCGTTGCTCCCGCATACGCAAAGCAGGATCAACACGCACAAGATTCACGCGCTCCAGACCAGCAGCAGGCCAAGCCGCAAGAACAGAAGCAGGCTAAGCCCGAAACACAGCAACAGAAACCGCAGACGCAGGCTAGGCCCGCGAGGCAGGAACAGAGGCAGCAACCAAAGGCGCAACCGGAGCAGGCCAAGGCGAATGGCAAGCAACAAGAACAACAAGCCCAGTCTGCAAAGCAAGAACAGCAGAAGCAAGCCACGAGCCAGCAAGCACAGACCAAGCAGAATGCCCAACAACGGCAACAGCAAGGCAAGAACCAGCAGGAGCGGGCTGACAGCCAGAGGCAGCAGTCTGCATCTTCACGTCCTCCTCAGCGAACCGAAGAGGCTCAGACCAGGCAGCGTGCGGAGCCGTCGTTGCACCTGAGTGCCGTGGGTAACAGCAGAATTCCAGACGCGCGTTTCCGTTCTAATTTTGGCCGCACGCACGAGTTCCGTATCGGAAGCCCAAGAATGGTTGACGGATATTCCCGCTTCCAATACGGCGGATATTGGTTCGGATTCGTTCAGCCTTGGCCCGCCAATTGGTATTACTCGGACAACGTTTACGTTGACTATATAGGAGGCCAGTATTATCTCTGCAACCCGTATTATCCCGGCGTGCACGTCGCCCTTAGCGTCGTGCTGTAACCGTTTTTGAAACCAACTTCGGGGCGATTGAGTTGCATGGGGTCGCCCCGCAGCGTTGGGACAAGGGGCAGAATCGAACTGACAGATCGCTCGGGCGGCGAAAAGAGAATAGACAATGGTCGGAATCATCTTGATCGTGATTCTGTTGATGGCGCTCTTCGGAGTGATGCCAACATGGCGGCATAGCCGCGAATGGGGCTATTACCCCTCAGGCGGTGTGGGCTTGGTTCTCGTGGTCGTCGCGATTCTTTTGATCCTCGGGCGCCTTTAGACATCGGCCCGGCCGGTTTCGAATTGCAACTTTTGACTTTTGCTTGGAGGTCTCGATGAAAGGATTCTTAATTGTGGTTGCCTTGCTTGCCATCTGGCCCATGTCTTCTGGAAAGAAATACCAGATGACGGCCGACGCCAGCGTTCCGGCGGCGAGCGGCGAGATAGCAGTGCAAACGGACAAGAGCAATGGAAATATGAAGGTGGATATAAAAGTGGACCATCTGGCTCAGCCGGCGAATCTGACGCCGCCAGAGAATGCATACGTTGTTTGGATTCGTCCTAGCGGCGAAGAGGCGCACAAGCAGGGATCGCTCGGTGTCGATAAGGATTTGAAGGGCGAATTGAGAGTAATCACTACTTCGAAGAACTTCGACGTTTTCATTACCGCTGAGCAAAGCGGCAGCGTGACTACGCCTTCGGGTGTCCAGATTTTACAGGCGCACGTAAGCCAGTAAGCAGGACACCGGTCTCGCGATATGTCCCGCACGCGAAAAGGGAATATCCGACAACTGTTCAAAACCGTACAGCATGGCTATTGTGTGGCATGTAACTATGACCGCACTACCCGGCCGCTCTCGTGGGAGCGAATCGTGGGCCCATCTAACATTCGCAAAAACTGGCAGCAGTACTACGAATCGGCTTTGGAAGAGCTTGACCGCGTCAAGACGGAAGAGAACGTGTTCTTGCCGAAGGCGCTCTATTCCGCCGGTGGCAAGAGCTGGGCGGCAATCCAAACCACCACAACGAACGAAACGAAATGAAGCGGCAAGTGACGAGCTTCTGCACGTGAAAACGATGAGATTTGGCTGGCCTGCTATCTAATTCTGAGAATTAGTTTTTCGCGCATCGGATCTCGACGCTTGGCGCGCTCGTGGGTATCGCGATCTGCGAGTTAAAAACATCCTGATCGACGAACATGGCGATGATGTGACTCTCGAAAAGGGCGCGCCGGCACGGCACACCCCAAAATCTAGTAACGGAGGCAAACGTGCAATCCGACCAACCGTATGATGTCATGATCGACAAGCTGGTCACCGAGAGAGCGTACCAGCATTGGGAATGGCGAGGCCGTCCCATCGGATCGCCTGAAGTTGACTGGTATCGAGCCGTGGATGATTTGAAGCGCGAACGGGAACGGCATGGCCAGGTCTAATGCCGTTCGCCACATCGCGCACCCGGGCGCACATCTTTGGTAATGCTCACGTTCGACCGAGCAATCCTCAGTTTGCTTTATGGTTTTGATTCAATTCTCTTTCCGCGATGAGCCAGTCCTCAAGGGCTTGTCCATCTGCACCGCCGCGTTGCAGATAGAGCTCATAAGCACGGGCACCAATCTGCTGTTTCGTAGGGCTGGGTCGCTCAATCTTTGACCTCATTCGATATGAGGGACCCCAGTTGAGCCCACGGTATGCGGAAGAGTGTGTTCCCGTATTCATACCTTGATTTACATCTTGTTGTTCGTTTCGCTCGTTTGTGCGGCGTCCCTCTTGCCGTTGCTCCATGTCTTCCTTTAGCCCCTCTTCCATAAAGTTGCCGGGGTTAGGCTCTGTTCTCCGTATATCATCCATGTCTGTCTCCTTGAGAATACTGTCATAATCATAAGTCGGACACATCGCCGACGCGACGCCTTCCTCTTAAGCCACGGATAGCAAGCTGTCAGTTCTGGGACTGCCCAATATTGCACAGTCTAGGCCATTTCGCGGTAGTCAGTGTGCGGCCGGGAGTTGTTCCCCATTCAGGGCCAGCGCGGAATCTGGTTCAACAGCGTGTCGGGACATTCATAACTCAGGCCACTGGCTCAGCCAGCGCCCAAGCAAATCGACATAGCCAGAATTCTAATCTCTAAAGCGCGTCATTCATCCGATTCGCCGGAGATTAGCCCTAGTTCCAAACGGTTTCGGCAAATTCAGCAACGGCGGCCTGGCTCCAAGTGGCGGCGTCACTCCGGTCTTCTTCGCTGGGACAATCAATCTGGACCAGGCCGTGAATCGAACGGTCAGCAGGGCGTGTGAATTGGCCCTGGTTTCGCATAATAAAATCAAGACAATCGGCCAATATCTCAGACTGATAAGAGTTCGCAAAACGGACTCTGCTAACTTCCGAGGCTGAAGAAGCAGAATCAGGTGGCGCAACAGAATAGCGGCAGACCAAGGTCCCATAGCCGCGATTCCTAATCGTCCAAACCGACAGCGAGCTCAATGGAGAATCTGGTTGTTTCTCATATTCGACATGGACCGAGCAAGGGTCGCCCGGCTTAACCACGTCTTCCCAAGATGCCACGACAGCAAGCTCAAGCGCGCGATCAAGTTCCATGTCATGTACCTTTCAACTGTACTGTTTGACCCGGATGCTCGACGCCAAAAGCGTCACGCGCCAATTCCATTCGGCCCGGGAACTTGAAGAAGCGCAACATCCAGGCGATACACTCCCGTACCTTCGTTTCGGTCATGTTGAGCTTAGTGGCAATTTGTTGGTCGTCTAAGCCCTCGCCAACCAAACGATAGACGGGTCCAAGGACTCCTATCCGTTCCCAAAATACGCGCATATCGCTCACCTCCCTTCGTTTGTTTGTGTCGAAAGCGTAGCGGGCAAGCTACATTCCGCCTTAATAACCCGCGCCGACAGCCGTCATTTCTGCCTCTCCCCTGATGTCCGCGATCAAGACTTCCGTGGTCAACATTAAGGAAACAACGGACGCGGCGTTCTGCAATGCGAGGCGGGTGACCTTCGCCGGATCAATGACGCCGGCTCTGATCATGTCGCCGAACTCCCCGGTTTCTGCATTGAAGCCGAAGTTTTCGTCCTTCGAGTCCCGCACGCGTCCAACGATAATCGATCCCTCTTCTCCAGCGTTCTGGGCGATTTGGCGGGTCGGTTCTTCGAGAGCCCGTTTCACGATGCTTACACCGGTCGCCTCGTCGTCATGAAGCTTGAGTTTCTCAAGTGCTGGAATGCAGCGAAGTAAAGCCACGCCGCCTCCGGGAACGATGCCCTCCTCAACTGCTGCACGTGTTGCGTGCATTGCGTCCTCAACACGGGCCTTCTTTTCCTTGAGTTCGGTCTCCGTCGCTGCGCCCACCTTGATAATTGCCACACCGCCGACTAGTTTCGCGAGACGTTCCTGGAGCTTTTCTTTGTCGTACTCGGAAGTCGCGTCCTCGATTTGTGTCCGAAGTTGTTTAATCCGACCTTCGATCTCTACAGACTTGCCGGCTCCCGCGATAATCGTGGTGTTGTCCTTATCGATTGTCACCTTTTTTGCCCGACCAAGCTCTTCAACTTTCACATTCTCGAGCTTGATGCCGAGATCTTCGCTGATGGCCTTCCCGCCAGTCAGGATGGCGATGTCTTCGAGCATCGCCTTTCGCCGATCACCGAATCCTGGGGCCTTTACGGCCACACACTGCAGAGTTCCGCGGAGTTTGTTGATCACGAGCGTGGCGAGCGCCTCACCTTCTACGTCTTCCGAGATAATCAACAAAGGTTTGCTCATCTTCGTGGTCTCTTCGAGCAGAGGCAACAGTTCACGTAATGAGCTGATCTTCTTTTCGTGGATCAGAATGAAGACATCCTCCAACACGCACTCCATGCGCTCAGGAGCCGTGACGAAGTAAGCGGAGAGATATCCCCGATCGAACTGCATGCCTTCCACGACCTCGAGCGACGTTTCCATCGTCTTCGATTCCTCGACGGTAATGACTCCGTCCTTGCCTACCTTCTTCATCGCCTCGGCGATGAGTCCGCCGATTTGCTTGTCGTTGTTAGCGCTGATCGTCCCCACCTGGACGATCATGTCGCCTCTCACATCTTTGTGCAGTTTCTTGATCTCCTCGACTGCAACTTCAACGGCTTTCTCAATTCCGCGTTTCAGCGCCATCGGATTCGCTCCGGCCGCCAGCGTTCTTACGCCTTCGTGGAAGATGGCTTGCGCCAGTACAGTCGCTGTCGTCGTGCCATCGCCGGCAACGTCAGAGGTCTTAGAAGCGACCTCCTTGACCATCTGCGCCCCCATGTTTTCGAGTGGATCCTGCAACTCAATTTCCTTCGCCACGGTCACACCATCTTTCGTGATGATTGGCGCGCCGAACTTCTTCTCGATCACCGCATTGCGCCCCTTTGGCCCCAGCGTAATCTTTACCGCATCGGCCAGAATGTTGACGCCGCGCAAAATCGCCTGACGTGAATCCCCACCAGTTACAATTTGTTTTGCCATGGAACTTCACCCTCCTGGGATGCACAGATGTTCGTCCGTCTAAAGTCTGTTGATCGGAGATCATCTCTTGCTCGATGCTGCTTTTGCGATTCCCCTCACCTTCGCCAGAATGTCCTCCTCTCGGAGGATTAGGAACTCCTGGTCGTCGATCACGATGTCGTTGCCGGTATACTTGCCAAATAAAATGCGGTCACCAGATTTCACGTCTAGTGGAATTCGCACACCCTTCTTATCCAGCCTGCCGGAGCCCACCGCGATCACTTCACCTTCCTGAGGTTTCTCTTTGGCCGTATCGGGAATGATGATTCCGCCCTCGCGGTGCTTTTCTTCCAACCTTCGCACCAAGACACGGTCGTGCAGGGGCGTCACATTTATTGTCATTGTTCTCGTATCCATTTAGTCCGCTCCGAAACAAGAGAGTTTGGCGATTGCTGAAAATCGAGATTAAGGGCGAAACGCCTTCAAATTGGCCTGACGGGTCGTTTCGAGGTCCTCGGCCTCTTGTTTTGCGCGTGCGATTTCTATCTGTGGAGCGTTCTTGACTGCCTGCGTCGCTGCTGCTGCGATCGCCGCCTCGGCTTGGCCGGTCATTTGTTTTGAAGAAATGACAAGTTGAAAGTCTTCCGAGACAGGGGACCGAACCAGCGTCACGTAATACCGAGCGTCCTGCCAAAAAGCGATTGTCTTAGGTGTGTTGCTATAGCCGGCGTTGTCGGTCGAGGCTCCCTTGGTGACCGGCCGACTGGCCACACCGTATTCCGCCGACAGAGCTTTCGTCATGTCAGCGGCCGTCAGCCCGTGGGTCGAAGTAGAGTTATATGACACCGCAATCTTGTAGAGCGCGCCACTGTAGAAGGAGAACACCGCCTCTTCTACTGGTTCTACGCGTGCCGAGGCTTGATACGATTGCGTCGGCCACCACGTCAGCTCCTGAATCATTGCCGGGTCCTGTTGGATCAGTCTGGCGTCGGCTGCGGTTTTGTCTATCCGCTTTGCAACATCGGCCAAATGCATTCCCAAGGAAAAGTCTCGGTACTTCGAAAGATCTTGGGCAAACATGGTCGACGTCGACAGTAAGAACACGGCAAGAGCGATCGGTAATGCGCGCATGGTCTTCATTTGAAGAGTCTCCTCCCGTCACAAACTGGCAGTCGTTGCTGCACCTGCCTGTCCGTTCGTTCCCCCCTGAACGACTTCGCGCGTGCTCGTGGGTCCCCATGCCGTCGTTCGAATAGAAGTCAATTGTGTCTGGCTCGGCTGGCGCTCCTCGTCGGACAGAAGAACCATGCCGTTCTGAATGTGCCGCGATTGAGCACCAATGCTCATATAAGGCATTCCCAGAAACCGTTTCGCCGCTATTCGAGTAATCTGCAGAGAATTGAAGTCCTTCGACCTCGGGTTCGCCAGAATCCGGCTAATTGCCCGGTGCACCGCCCTCTGCCTGTCCATACCAAAAGCCAGTGCACCGATTTCCCCAGCCAAGCAAAAGAATGTCCACCCGGTTTTTTGAATCTCTCGATCCAGTTTGTATCCGTCGAATTCCTTCACGAGGCTCCAACGTGGGACACAGGGTTCACTCTCTATCGGCAGCGCTTCTGGCAAGAGAGTGCCTTCCTTGATTAAGATACTGCCCGCTTTAATCCCGTATCCCACTTCTCTCTCCTTCATGGACGTCAGTTTAGGATCTGATTTCGCTTTGATCCCGCTTCCCGACAAAGCTCATGTTAGACGAAGCCATCCCTGATAACTGTCTCATTGCGCACACTTAGGCTACTTGCCCAAATCGATCTGAGCGAAAGCTACCTGACCTTCCTTCAAACGCCGTTAGGCTTCTCCATGAAAATGTTCACGTTTTGGAGCGTGTTCCACTTGAGATGCATCGACTCCGACTCAATCGCTTTAAGCGGCAGCAAAGAGTCTATTGGCGGTGGCATCTGGCACTCGTTCCCGCGGAAAAATCGCCGTCTCCGGCACTTGCCCTGCTCGCGAATGCCGATAGCATCTGAAAGCGGGCCTGCTGCCATCATAGAATCGTATCTGAGCAGGTGTTTGGGTGGCTGTCTCGAGAGGAACCGTTCTTAAAACGGTCAGTGTTATCGCAAAGCAATTGCGCCAGGACTTCGGCGGGCTCACATTTTGTCAAGCGTCATTATTCGGCCATGCTATCGTGGGAAGGACACGCATCGCTTTCTCGGTTCCAGGCCGCGCCCAAAAAGACCAACATCACTGAGAGATCCATCCAACCCAGCAAACCGATTACCGCTGCCAACCCGCCATAGACAGGCCCGTACTGCGTCTTCCGAACGTAAATTCCAAACAATTCATTAGCGGCCCACCATAGACCTGTCGCCATAGCCGCTCCCGGCAGGACGGAACTCCACGTGGCCGCGCGAGGTTCCGCAAAACGGTAAATGAAAGCCAAAACGAGCATTACCATGATCATTGCCGCCAGAGAGAAAATGCCGCTCCACGAGGCGCGGATAAAAAGAGAGTTGCCGAATTTGTTTATC
>DASUJR010000015.1:0-4550 GCA_036279175.1 Candidatus Acidiferrales bacterium
GATCTGATCCGGCGTACCGTGATATGCGCTCGGATCGCAATAGAGGGGGTGCTGCGGGGTACCACAGCGAGGCTCGAGCTGCGGGTCCCACTGCACGTAATTCGTGACGATCAGGTCGAGCCAACCGTCGTTGTCGATGTCGACCCAAGCGGCCGAATCGGACCACAATTTTCCGTAATGCGGTTCCAGGCCTTCGAGCCCCGCCTTCTTCGTAACGTCCTCGAATGTGCCGTCGCCGCGATTGCGGTAGAGGATGTTGCGGTTGACGCCCGCAACGAAAATGTCAGGATGCCCATCGTTGTCGTAGTCGCCGACGGCAACTCCCATCGAATAGCCGTCGCCCGCGACGCCGGCCTGTGCGGTCACGTCCGTGAACGTTCCGTTGCAGTTGTTCCGAAAAAGATGATTCGAATATTGCGTGCCGGTCTTCTTCAAAGACCGCATCTCTGCGCCGTTCGTGAAATAAATATCCATGCAGCCGTCGGAGTTGTAATCGAGAGCGGCTACGCCGCCGAGCATCAACTCCGGCTGATGAAATCCACCAGTAGCGCCATTGCGCAATACGAAATTGATTCCAGCTTTCTTCGCAATGTCTTCGAACTGGATCGAGGAAACGGACCCGGCGGGAGCCGTCGCGCCGGCGCATGAGAGAATGGCGGCAGCGGCACCGAGCACAATCGTCAGTGCGATTCGATGCGGCGTTCGTAGTCGCGTAACCATGCGGCCTGTTCGGCCGCCTCCTTCGTGCGGCCTTGCATTTGATAGATGCCGATCAGCAGATTGTGCGCGGCCGGAGCATCGGGCGCCAGCCGCATCGATTTCTCCGCTGCCCGCGCCGCGTCTGCAACGCGATGAAGCTGGAGCAGTAGCTTGGCTTGCCAGAAATACGCAAGCGAGGATTCTGGAACAACGGCGATTAGATTGTCGACGCGCTTCAAAGCTTCATCGGGCCGCCCAGTGCGGTAAAGAAGTTCGGCAAACGCAAGCTGCAGATCGATGTCGTGCGAAGCGGCTTCGTTACTGTCGAGCGCGCGCATCGCACTTTCCGCCTCAGCCATGCGGCCAAGTTTCTCCATGCAAATGGCGCGATAAATTTGTGCTTGCGTGGCCCATGCGGCGTGCGGGGCAAGGCGCAACGCTTGCTCCAGCTGCGGCAACGCATTCACATAATTTTTGTTCTGGTACATGAGCTGTCCATCGAGAAAGGAGTTGCGGGCAGTGGAATCGCTCTGCGCTGCCGGATTTGTCGCCGGTGTTTGCGCCTCGGTGGCATTACCGTTTGCATTCGTACTTTTCACTTCGATTTGAGCGAGCAATCTCTGCGCTGCGTCATATTGCGGATCGTCGCTCCGGATCTTTTTTAGGGTGCCCTCCGCTGACGCGAAATCGCCTTTCGCCGCCAGGGCCTGCGCCAGGTAAATTTGGACGGGAAGCCCGGGATCGAGTTTTGACGCGGCGCGCAAATCATTTATTGCGTCGGTCGGCTCACCCGCAAACAGAAAGAACTTACCTGCTGCGAATTGCTGCTGCGCATCGTCTGAATCGAGTTCAGCCCGCACGCGATACAGCTGTTTTGCCTGTTCAAATCGAACGCCGTCTTCGCCCGGAATGTGTTGCACGCCCATCGAAACGAGCCCTATCGCGGCGCTCACCTTCACGATTGTCACTGGGTCTGCAAGCAATGCCGCAAGTTGCGGGGCTATTGCGGCGCGCTGAGCCGCGCGTGGGCGAATCGAAAAGGCCGCCGTCGCGCGGACCAGCGGCTGCGCATCGTTCATCGAGCGCACCACAGCGGCGTATGCAGACGGATCTTCCGGGAATTCGCTCAGGTATCCCACCGCGTTTGAACGGATGAACGGTCCTGCCGACGAGTCGGAAACGATCTGCAGCAAACCCGGAACGGCGGCAGCGTTTCCACTTCGGGCGTCGCTGAAGGCGTCGGCACGGCGGATGAACTTCTGCCCGGAATTCGCGCCATACCAGGCGGCAACTTTCGCCGCCGCCCAATCGGGAGTCTTATCCGTGTGGCACATATTGCAGGCGTTCGGGATACCGTGGCGAATCGTATTCTCTGGAACGGGGATGCTGATCGAGTGATCGCGCATGCGTGCGTGGATGCTCGTTACTGTTCGCGGCATGTGGCACTCGATACACGAATTGCCCCGGCTGTGAAGCGCATGGTGCGTATGTGCGCCGACATTTTTCGCGATCGCAGTATGGCACTGAGTACAAAGCGCGTTGTTGGGTGAAGCAAGCTGCGGGTTATGCGCAACGTCAACGTCGTGGGAACGCGTGTGACACGTCAGGCAGGTCGCGTGACCCTGCAGGAAGCACTCACTCTGCCAGAACGCCGTCGCCTCGTTTGCCAGCCAACGCGGTCTGCCGTCGGGCCAAAACGCAGGATTTTTCGACGCGGGCAAACGGTATTCGAGCACGGGGAGAAAGTAGTCGTAGTAGTTGCCGCCCGGCCGGAAGCCGTCGGCATAAACATCGCGCAGCGAATGGCATTGCGCGCAGGCCATCGTGCTGCGAGTCGGGTCGAGCTTGGCCAGGTTCACAATCGAGCTGTCAATTACAGTCCTCTCGGTGGCATTCGAGGAAGCAGGCGATTTCCTCGCCCGCGCCATGCTCGCCCGCGCGACGTGCTCGCTTCCCGGACCGTGGCAGCTCTCGCAGCCAACCGCCGAGTCTTTCCACGTGCTGTGATACGCGTCCTGCTGAAGATCGAAATTCTTCTGACCGTCCGTCACATGGCAAGACATGCAGCTTTTGTTCCAGATCGGAGCTGGATCGCCAGCCGACTCGGGATTATCGACGTCGAGATTGTCTATCCATTTTTTGTGAGCGTTATCCCAGCTGATCGGCAGAACGAGGATGCGTCCATCGCGCAGCGTGCTGAGGTATTGCTGAACTCTTCGGCCGCCGAGGGTGTAGTCGATTTCGTGTTCCCATGGTTTTCCCGCGAGGTACGATTCGGTCAGGTAGTAATGACCGTCGTGGTGCTGCAGCAGGAACGTCGAGCCGTGCAGCGTCATTTTCCCCGGCGCAAAATTTGCTTCCACGCTCCGCGGCGTCGGCGGTTGCAGCATCTTGCCGTGCCACGATTCCGACCACAAGCGGGAAGCGGTTTCATGACACTGCGAGCACGCTTTCGCGCCAACATATTCCCTGACGTTTTGCGCGCTGCCGGCTCCCGTGCTCGTGACCTGCGCGTTTGCAGGCCTCGTTGACGGAAGCAGAACGAGCACTCCCCAGATCGCTATCGCGCAAGTGTGACACCACCGGCTCATCTGCGAAAGAAAACGAGGCTATCACCAAATCAATCGGCTGTGAACGTCCTGCTGGGCTGGGACATGCTCTGCCCGGTTCTGGTTGTGCAATGGAACGGTGAAGTGTTTTTCTGCCATAGAAAACGGAGACGAAAAGCCGTATGCTGTCGCGGCTGACTCGCGGGGGCGAGGCGCTAGGAGGAAGCGCGGCATAACGTTGCCGCCAATGGGGAGAAAACGTGATTTCGCATCGTCGCCGCCTGTTCTGGACTGTTGTCCTCGCCTTCACCCCCTTAGCTTGCCAAGCCCAACAGATCCCGAAAGCAGCATGGAGCCGCGGCATCGGCGAAGCCCTCGCGAACCCGGGCGCTCCTAGCGTCAAAGGACTGATCGACGATGGCTACTGGCAGGGTGTGCCCATCGGAGGCTTCGGTTCCGGCTCGATTGGCCGCACGTACCGAGGCGACTTTGCGCGCTGGCACCTGAAGATCGGCGTACATAAGTACAGCTCCGTATCCCCGGACGTTTTCGCCGCATACGAGCAGGAACAGGGTGGTCAACCGGTTGCCGTCGTACTGCGCGCGGGCAAGCCAACGGGCGAAGAAGCCCTTTCCGCGTGGAACTGGAGCTATCCAGCAGGAGCGGGTAAGTACTATGCGCTTTTTCCCAAGGCGTGGTTCCAGTACGAGTATTCCGGATTCCCGGTAGAGCTTTCGTGTGAGCAGTTCTCGCCTATTCTCCCTAACAACTATCGTGAGACGAGCTATCCCGTCGGCGTATTCGTCTGGCGCGCCAAAAATACAGGGAGCAAACCGGTCAAAGTCGCGATTCTGTTTTCGTGGGCGAACATGGTCGGCTGGTTTCATTCGTTCGATCACAATTTAGATCCTAGTCTCGGCTCAGGCGACTACGACGAGGCAAAAGACGAGAAGCTCGCCGGCGGTGACGCGATGAAGGGTATCGTGTTCGAGCGCGTCGAACCGGGCCCAGCGGCAACCGATGAAGATGGCCAATTCGCGATTGCCACGCTCGCGGGTGACGGCGTAAGTGTGACACGCCAAACGACATTCGATCTTGGTAGCGACGCTTCGACTGTTTGGAAGACTTTTTCTCAGGACGGCACGCTGGTTGAACCGGCGAAGAACTGGCTCAGTTCCGGCTCGAATCCCATCGGCGGAGCGATTTCCGCGGTCTTCACGATTGAGCCTGGAGCAACGAAAGAGATTCCGATGGCTCTCTCGTGGGACTTTCCGATTGTCCAGTTCGGCAGCGGTCGGCGCT
>DASUJR010000016.1:0-4286 GCA_036279175.1 Candidatus Acidiferrales bacterium
CCCTGCAGAGTGGGACTGTACCTTAGAACAAGGTACTTCTTAGGAACCAGACGTTCCTTCTAGTCTGGGAACGCCGCCGGCGCCTGCGTAATCTACTGAAGTTCCTACTCACCCTGTGAGGGTGCCATGCAAAAACTTGTCGTGTTGCGTACATTCGGGCTGTTGATCGCCGCGGCGTTAATCGTTCCTGGAGCAGGCAGTCAGACGGCAGCAAAACCGCTGCGCGCGGGTGAACTCCTCGCCCTGGTAGCCGGAAACGCGCTTCCGGAGAACATAGTTACAGTAATCAAAACGGATGGACTGGCGTTTAAGCCGGATGACGCCTATCGAGCGCTGTTGAAAACCGCGGGCGCTGACGCGACGGTGCTATCGGCCGTTAATGAAGCGAAGGTCACCGGGAACGAGACGGCGGAGGTGGAATCAGGAAAAGAATTTCTTCAAGCTCTGGCCAACGCGGGAGAGGACCTACAGGCAAAAAAGTACAATGACGCCGGAGAGCAGGTCATGGCTGCGCTGAAAGCCAGCTTTAACGATGCGGCGAGCGGGTTCGTGATGGGCGAGGTTCTGCGCCAGGAGCGTTTGTGGGATCAGGCTGGAGCAGTATACGAACAAGTTCTGCAGAAGAACGTCGATTTCCCCGAAATCCACACGAAATTGAGCTTTGTTCTGTATCAACAACAGAATGGCGAAGACGCACTGCGGGAAGCGAAGGCGGCGCTCGTACAGAACCCGAATGATGCCGCGGCCCACAAGAATGCGGGTCTCGCGTTGTGCGAACTGCGGGAGTGGGACGCTTCCCAAGCTGAGTACGACGAAGCTCTGCGAATCAAGCCGGTCTATGCCGCGGCCCAAGAGGACTTGGGGATCCTGTACTTAAATGAGGGCGAGTCAGACAAAGCGATAGACGCACTTAAACGGGCAATTGCGCTGGGCATCGCGGACGCGGACACGGCCTACGACCTAGGCTACGCGTACGATCAAAAACACGATCCCGCAGCCGCGATATCGGAATACCGGAAGACGAAGGCGTTGGACCCGAAACGATTCGATGCACGCATGAACCTGGCGAGCGATCTGCTCAATGAACATCAATATGCGGAAGCCGTAGTGGAATTTAGGGAAATGGAGCAGATATTTCCCAGCGCCTCTGTATGCCACGAGTGCCTTGGGTCCGCTCTTTTTGATACCTGGGACTTCGCAGGTGCGGAAAAAGAGTGGCGGATCGCGGAACAGCTCGATCCATCAAGTGCGTACCCACACCTCGGCATCGGCGATATTCGCCAGCAACAGAAAAAATACGATGAGGCGATCGCTGAGTACCGCCAAGCAATGCAACTGGACCCTACGCTTGTCGGGCCGTGGCTCGGAACCGGCCGGTCATTGCTTAAACAGCAGAAATACTCAGAAGCCGCTGCGGAGTTGAAAGAGGGAGAAATGGCACGACCCGACAGCCCCGACATTCACGACGTGCGCGCCCAAGCTCTCTCAGGGGCGGGTGACTTTGCCGGTGCAATCGGCGAATTTCAGGCAGCGCTGCAACTGAAGCCCAAGCAGATACAGGTGATGTTGAGACTGGCCTCGGCGCTTGAGAAACATGGTGACTGGACCGCCTCACTGAACGAGTATCGGGAAGCGTCGCTTATCGATTCCGCAATCGACCTTCGAACCAAAGTAATGCGGTCCGACGAACTTGATCCGCAGAAAGAATACGCTTCGGCAAAGGAACGCTGGAACGATCACCTTGCCGCGCTGAAGGCGGCCGGGAAATCGTCTGACGCAACGGCTTTGCAAACCCGGCTTGCTGCCTCACGGTCGTCTGCGAACCTTTCGGATCAAGTGGACGCCGCGTTGCAATCGGGATGGAGCGCAATCCGGCGGCGCGATCGGCAGGGTGCCGTGTCGCAATACAAGCTCGCGGTGAAACTTGCTGAAAAGCTGCCGCCAAATGATCCGCGGCTGGTGAACGCGCTCGACAACTTGGGAAATAGCTATTTTGGCTGGGACACTCCGGCTGCCCAGGCGGCCTACGAGCGGGAACTTCAAGCTGCAGTGAACATATTCGGACCACAGTCGCCGCAATTGACTGCCCCGCTTCAGTCTCTGGGCCGGAGCGCGCTGATGCAACACGACTACGCAGCGGCTCAGAAGTACATGTTTCAGGCAGTGGACATCAACGAGAAAGCCTTCGGCGAAGGAAGCGAGAGCGTCGCCAAAAGTCTTATCTATGCGGCAACAGTTTTTGTCGTCCAGAAGCAATACGACAAGGCCGAGCCGTACCTGCTGCGTGCAGTTCATATCGACGATTCGCTCTTCGGCAAAGATGGTATTTACGGAATTTTCCCACTCACCAACCTGTGCGATCTCTACGATCGCTGGGGAAAGTCCTCCGAGGCGGATACCTGCGACGAGCAGCTCGTGTCGATGATCGAGAAACAATATGGCGCAAACAGCCCTGCGCTGGCCGGCGTGCTGGCAGACGATTCCAAACAACTTCGGGCTTTGGGACGAACCGCAGCCGCGGACGCGATCGACACGCGGATCGCCTCAATTCGCAGCGCTTCGATGAAACCGAATTGAAGTAACCGGGCGGACACCGGCTCCGAACGTGTGGACGCGGCGGCTGGGTCTTCCGGGCCCCCTAAGCGCCGCAGTCTATCCTCGGAACTCTCCCGCTTCCAACGAACCAGCTACACAATCGGAACCGATCGCAGAAAGACGGTTCAAGTTCGCGGTGGCTATACAGCCGGGCTGTGCCGCACGGCTATGCGCTGGAGAGCGGAGCGCAGATGTTTTCGAGGGATTGGCGTTCGGCTTTGACGCCCAGCTTCCATTCGACCGCGGCGGCGGCGATCATCAGTGCGGCGCTGAAGATGTAGCCCCAGAAGAGTTTAGATTTCGAGCCGCTTTCGATCAGGCTGCCGAATAGAGCGGGCGCACCCACACCGCCGGCTAATGTCCCGGTTGCATAGAAAACGGAAATCGCCATGGCGCGAATCTCGAGTGGAAAGACTTCACTCACCGTGAGATACGCGGAACTGGCGGCGCAGGAAGCGACGAAAAAGATGACGGTCCACGCGATCGTTTGCGTGTGGGCGGTAAGAATGCCGGCGCGGAACAGCCATCCCGTAATCGCGAGCAAAATGCCCGCGAGCGCATAGGTTCCCGCGATCATCGGCTTGCGCCCCACCGAATCGAACAGCCGGCCGAGCAAAATAGGCCCGAACAAATTTCCCAACGCGAAGGGCAGAAGGTAGTAGCCGACATTGCCGGCGGGCACGTCGTAGAACTTCACCAGCAGCAGCGCGTATGTGAAGAAAATGGCATTGTAGAAAAACGCCTGCGAGATCATGAGCGACAGGCCGAGAATCGAGCGGTCGCGATGCTTGTGCGCCATCGCGTTCCAGATTTCTTTCCAGGGCGTGCGATGGCGAACGCGCACACTCAGCGGTGGGCCTTCGGGCGCGGGCAGTTCCCTTCCCGCTTCCCTGGTGACTTCTTCCTCGACCTGACGCACGACGTTCTCGGCTTCTTCTTCCCGGCCATGCGTCATCAGCCAGCGCGGGCTTTCAGGAATGTAGTGCCGGATAAAGATGATCACGACACCCAGCAGAGCGCCGACAATGAAAACGAAGCGCCAGCCCAACCTGGCGGAGATGACGGCTCCGCTGAGTAGAACGATAGTGACCGACGCGCCGACGGCGGCGCCGAACCAGTACGTCGCGTTGATGATGAGGTCGACGTGACCGCGCATGCGAGCGGGGATGAGTTCGTCGATGGCGGAGTTGATCGCAGCGTATTCGCCGCCGATTCCCGCGCCAGTGAAGGCGCGAAAGAAGGAATAGCTCCAGAAGTTCCACGAGAGGCCGGAAAGAGCGGTTCCGATCAGGTAAACGAGCAACGTGATGGTGAAGAGCTTCTTGCGGCCAAGGCGGTCTGTGGCGTAGCCGAATGCAATCGCGCCGACAACGGCGCCGATCAGATAAAAGGTGGCCGACTCGCCTACTTGCGTGTCGGACATATGCAGCGCCTTGGTGAGGACGCCGCCGATGGCTCCGGCAAGAGTGACTTCAAGGCCGTCGAGAACCCACGTGACGCCCAGCCCGATGACGACGCGCCAGTGCCACTTGGTCCATGGCAAGCGGTCCAGGCGATTTGGAACGTCAGTTTGAAACTGCTCGCCATTCTGCATCTTCGCTCTAGTATTCATTATCTTCGCGCGAGAGGCACGAGAAGCTTTCAGAGCAGGCGGGCGAGACTACGTAAGGGTCAGTTTTAGATGCCTCTGT
>DASUJR010000017.1:0-2747 GCA_036279175.1 Candidatus Acidiferrales bacterium
TGGAATCCGACGTCCACTGGCGATACCTCCGTCGCTTAGTTGATGAACGTCCAATCATCCGTTTCACCGGTCCTTAGACGTGATCGTAAGGCGCGACGCGGACAGGTGAGCGCTGATGGTGCCACACTAGCACGAATGCGCGTCGCTTAAAGGCCCTGCTACATTTAATTCTATAAAAGTGCCTGCGACAGAACACGCACAGCATGCTGTGCCCCTACCGGGCCCAAGGAGCAAGCCGCGCACCTAGCGACCGCCACGACGGGCAAGCCAAGGCAGGCCGGCGCGGATCGTAAAAGCCTCAGGTCTGGAGGACCTGAGCTACATCGTCTACATATACCGTCGGCTGGCCGGCGGTCACTCGTCACTCGTCACTTGATCAATCAGCGGGGGTTGGCGGTCATGGAGGCGCGGCGGCCGGTGGCGATGGGGAAAAACTTCATCCACTGCTCGCGGATGCCTTCCGTTTCTTCGATCAACCTGCGGCTGGGTTTCATTCCGTGCTGAACGACGATCACCATGCCGGTGTTGAACTGACGCTGGGAATGGTTCACGTCGGGCGTGCGGGGACCTTCGGCGGCAATCACGTCCTGGATCGTCACTTTGGTACGGTCGGCTTTGAAGACGCGATGGCCGTTCGCGTCCGTGCTGACGTACTGAAGGTGGCGAAGAATGAAAAAGTCGGGCACTTCGGCAGGTGAAACCAGTCCCATCAGATACAGGTCAAGATAGGAATAGCCGGTGGCGGGAACGTAGTAATTGTCGTCGAGCTGCGTGTAGGTTCCGTCGAAATTGTCCTGCCACACGCCGCCGCCCATGATGGACGCTTCCGTAGGCCGCACGTAGGGAAACGGCACGATGGCCTGCAAGCCCATGTCCCAGTGAGTGGGGCCGAGTGGAATCGTTTCGTTCCCAACTTTGGCCGACACGAACGCCGCCCAGCGGTGGCCCATTTCGTGGCCGATCTGCGACATCGCGTACATGTAAGGCGGTATCTGACCGTTTTGCGAGATTTCGTCGAGCTGCTTTTCGTAGTAGGTGATGTCGTGAGTGTCGCCAATCGGCGCATCCGCCGGCGGATACTTCTGCATCTGGATCGCGCCGGAATAAACGGGCTGGATGAAGCCCCACTGGAAGCGTCCGGGCGAGCAATAGGACGCGAGGCCGCGCTGCTCCGCACCAATTCCAGTGACTGCGGGACCGGTTGAGCCAAGCGGGCCGTCGCTGGGAGTGCCGGCTTCCTGGTTGTCGACGCGAAAATCCGAATAGTACGGGAGAAAATCATAGTTGTCGCCGAGGGCTTTGATCACCGTGCAGGACAGGTCGCGCGGATTCGGCAATTTATAGTAGTGAAATGCTTCGTACACAACCGGGAATGGCCCTTCGTTCGATTTCAGATCGGCAAAGTGGACTTCCGGATTGTGAATGCCGGTGACGGCGACAGCGCGGGCGGCGATTTGCGAGGCTGGATCATGCGAGCGCGAGGCAAATGTCTCGGCGGAGACGGTGATCTGCGGAACGCCACGCAGGTTAGGCGGAAGCATCCCCTGCATCGAAATCGTGTTGCCGCTGACGCTGACGTTGCGCGAGACGCCTGGGCCGAACGCAACGTAGCGCGGCTTGCCGTACGCGGCGTTGCGGGGCGCAAAGCCGAAAATCGTCCAATCGGCAGTAGCGGACGGAGCAGCAGACGCGGAGCCGAGAGAAGGCGGTTTCGCGGCGAAGTGGATGTGATAGGAAATGCCGCCGATGCCGGAGTCGCCTTCGGGAAGCACGGCGCCTGTCGTATCAAAGCTGACTTTGAGGAACAATCCCGCGACGGCTGAGATTTGCACGTCGTGAAGATCGAGGTTCGCGGGCGCTCCCGAATTGCCGGAGCCGGGCAGCGTGGCCAGAGTTTTTTCGGTGCCGGCGGGAATCATGGGATAGATGCCGACGACGGCGTCCTTCGCTGCAAGCTGGTCGTAGGACAATTCGATTGCGCCGTCTTTGTGCAGCACGGCCTGGAAACGATTGACGGTCTTATACCAGGTGAAGTCCTGAATGTTGCCGTACGGTTCGGTGACGTCCCATGTGACGACGACGCGATCGGGAAGTTCCCTAACGTAACGGTCGCCGGACATGCGCGGCTTGAAGAAGACGCAAATTGCGGGAACGGTGTTGACCAGATTGCCTCCGGCTTCGGATAGGGCATCGAATCGCGCGATGGACACGCCTCCCTCGTCGCGGCGGCGAAATCCTCGCGGCAAGCCCATGTCATAGCCGGCGCGTTGGGGTGGGCCGAAGCGAATCGATCCGGTGACGCCGACGGTGAAGGAATTCCATGTTTGTCCGGAGAAGGGAAACGAGAAATTGCGCAGATCGACTTTTGGATCGCGCTGGCTCATCTTCTGGCCGAAGTCGGCGTCCCATTGCAGCGGCACGTTTTCGACGCGATAGCCTGTCTCCGCGGGGGTAAAGCGAAGCGTGCGATGGTTCAGGTCGAACAGGTTTTCAGTGCCGAGCGCACCCTTATCGAGTTCCATGAGGATCAGGTTGCCGCGAACTGAGACTTTGCCGATGGAATGCCCCTGCTGTTCGCGTTCCTGAGCATGCGAAGCGGGTAAAAGGACGCAGGAAATAAGGAAAGCTGAAAGGACGAAGCCAACGAATCTGGTCACAGAAGCCTCCTGAAGCGCAGGATGCTGGGATGTATACATTATCCAGTCCTGGATGGGAAGGAACTTCTGTCGAGCTTGAGCTTTCGTGTG
>DASUJR010000018.1:0-4349 GCA_036279175.1 Candidatus Acidiferrales bacterium
GTCAACGTAGTGGACTTGTACCGCCTGCAGCCGGATACCGAGCATCCGCATGGGCTGTCGGACCGCGACTTCGATTCACTCTTTACGAAGAACAAGCCGGTGATTTTCAATTTCCACGGCTACCCGTGGCTAATTCACAAGTTCACGTATCGACGCACGAATCACGCGAACATCCACGTGCGGGGTTACAAGGAGAAGGGCAACATAAATACGCCGCTGGAACTCGCGATCCGCAATCAAGTGGACCGCTTTACACTGGCAATCGACCTGATCGACCGCGTTCCCCGGATTCGCGACTCGGCAGCGCACGTGAAGGAATGGCTGAAGGCGCAAATCATCGAAAGCATCAACTACGCGTATGCTGAAGGAGTCGATAGGCCCGAGATTCGCAACTGGCGCTGGCCATCGTCGAATCAAGGTCGAGCGCAGTCTGCCACCGACTGAAGTACGATCCACTCACGCGATCAGGAGTCGCCGTTCTTGCCCGCGGCCGCTGCGACGGCCGCTTGGCCTTGCCGCCATCCGATCCGGCGGACGTTCTGGGGCTCGCGCCAGTTCACTTGCGGCATGATCAGCGACGTATCGACGCGGTCGCGATAAGCGACGGCAATATTCATCAGCGAATCGAGCAGCGATTCGGAAAGGAAATGCGGCTTCAGACCGAGGTCGATCAGCTTCGAGTGCTTCGCGTTGTAATAATGCGTCTCTTCCTCGACCCGCGGGTCGGGCAGGCGGTCGATTTCAACCGGCAGGCCCAGCTTCTTCCCGGCGACTTGCACTTTCTTCGCCAGCTGTAGGACAGAAAATTGCTCGGTGAACTGATTGTAGACGCGGCATTCGCCTCGCGCTGCCGGATTTTGACAAGCAATCTCGATGCAGCGAACCGTGTCGCGAATGTCGAGGAATCCCCGCGTCTGGCCGCCTTCACCGTACACCGTAAGCGGCTGGCCGATGGCCGCCTGCACGCAAAAGCGGTTCAACACCGTGCCAAACACATCGTCATAATCGAAACGGTTGATCAACGCCTCGTCGAGCGACGTCTCGTCTGTCACCGTCCCGTAAACAATGCCCTGGTTCAAATCCGTCGCGCGCAGATTCCAGATTCGGCAGGCAAACATGATGTTGTGGCTGTCGTGTACCTTCGACAGGTGATAGAACGAGCCCGGCTGCTTGGGGTATGGCAGGAGGTCCTTGCGGCCGTTATGTTCGACCGTGATGTAGCCTTCTTCAATATCGATGTTCGGCGTGCCGTACTCGCCCATCGTGCCGAGCTTCACCAAATGGCACTCCGAGTCGAATTCGCGGATGGCAAACAGCACGTTCAACGTTCCAACGACATTATTCATCTGCGTAAACACAGCATGCTTGCGGTCGATCATGGAATATGGCGCGGAGCGCTGCTCGGCGAAGTGAACGATCGCCTGCGGCTTGAACGCGCGGAACGTCGAAGAGAGAAAATCGTAATCGGTCACGTCGCCGATGAAGGACTCGATGGTCTTTCCTGTGCTGCGTTTCCACGCCTGGAGCCGTTCGGAGAGCGGACAAATCGGTGTGAGCGTCTGCGCGCCGAGTTCGTGGTCCCACTGGCGGCGCGCGAAATTATCCGCGATCGCGACCTTATTCCCTCGCTGCGAAAGGTAAAGCGCCGTCGCCCAACCGCAGTAACCATCTCCACCCAATACGATTATTCTCATGAACATCTCCTTGGGAAGGCCCGGACGGTGGCATCAGAGGAACCGTGGTGTCGCACGCCAGAAGGCCGAATGTCAGCTTAGTGCCTGCGCGGCTAAACTACGTTCTATATTGGCACTCGATCCCGAGTGAGGGAAGGATTAAGAATCGCCCGGCAGCAGATTCTTCTTCCAAACACTTGCACCCGAACGACATCGTCGCTGTGATGTGAAACCCCTGCGGACCTGCTTGGGTTGACTTGGGTGCGAGGGATACTGATAATTACCGGCGGGTGTTGGAGTTCACCCTAAACCGCCCGATGGGCAGATGACTCCTACGAGAGGTCTCGAAGAGCTGTACGTCTTCGAACCGCTCTGTTAAGCGATGGATACAAACGTTTGAACTGATTGAAGAATTAGTTTGGGCGTTTAATCGTCGAGGGTCAGATGAATGCCGATCGGGGTGGTTCCGCAGAGGCGCTAAACGAATTTCAGCAGCGGCACCTTCGTGTAAGCTGTCAGTACGTCGATAAACTTCTCTCCGAAATTGAATCCATCCTGAATAGTTCGGTTTCGAAGTCTGCTTTTCCGAGGTACATCTCCCAGGTTTCTCCTGCGAGCCGGCGAACTATTGAAGATTACATAGCGCGGATTCGCGCCCAACTGGTTCGCATTCTCGATGCCCAGCACATTCAGCGGGAGAAGCCGGACATCCCGGATGTTCGCGCGATCTCTGTCAATCTGGGCGCCATTGATATCGCCGTGGATGAACTAAAACCGAAAGACATGCGCGGCTACGGCGAAGTGCCCGAACCTGTCGCATTGGACCTGAACGGGATCGTCGGAGAGCTACATGGGCTTGTGTCGCGGCTGACTCGCTACGTGTCGGAGGGCCAAGGCCAGGATTTGCGAGCACGCTTGCAACGGCTGGAGCACACTTCGAATGAATTCGACCTTCTGAACAGAATTGAGGGCGTCGTAACAAAACGCGGGCTCGTCGAATTCCGTTCTCCGATCGCCGCAATTGTGGATCGCATCGAAGATAGGAGTTTCGAGATCGCAGTCTTTGGCCGCGTCAGTTCGGGAAAATCGTCGTTGCTGAACGGCATTCTCGCGTCGGATATTCTTCCAGTGGGCGTCACACCCATTACAGCTGTTCCGACGCGCATTCGATACGCACTTTCTCGTTCAATCACGGTTTGGTTCGCGGAGCATCCCCCACAAACCTACGAAGCCGGCCAGCTGGCGGAGTTTGCCACAGAGCAGCGCAACCCTGGGAATACAAAACACGTGATGCGAATCGTGCTGAGCTTGCCGGCGGAGCGCCTGCGTGAGGGCGTCACGTTCGTTGACACGCCCGGTCTTGGTTCGCTTGCGACGAGCGGTGCGGCGGAGACTCTTGCCTATTTGCCCCGATGCGATTTGGGAGTTGTTTTAATCGACGGAGGCACGACGCTTGCGCCGGAGGACTTGCGAACTATTGAGATGTTACAGGAAGCCGCCATTCCGGTGCATGTGCTTTTAAGCAAGGCCGACTTGCTCGCACCGTCAGATCGTGAACGGATGATCGTTTATGTGAAAGAGCATATTTCCGCGGAGTGCCGTTTGGATCTGCCCGTTCATCCGATGAGCGCGATGACGAGTCATCGCGCCATGCTGGATGAGTGGTTCCAGGCCGAAATTCTGCCGTTGTACGTGCGAGCACAAGAATTAAAGGCAGCATCTCTGCGGCGAAAAATTGGCGGGTTGCGAGAATCGGTGGTCGCAGCCTTAAAGGTAAGTGTGCGGCGGGAGCATGGCGAATCAGCGCATGATGAGAAGCGGCTTCGAGACGTCGAGGCAAGACTGCGGCAAGCCACGGGGAAGATCGAAGAATTGCGGATGACTGTTGATCGCGAATTGGATGTCCTGCCGTATGCGGGCCGGCAGATTCTCGACTATGTCGCCGCTCAAATGACCTCGGCCAGCGGCGCGAGACCGGCATCCAGCGATACGGCAGTTCGCGGCGTCGTCGTGAATGCCGTTCACGATCTCACAAGCTCATTTCATAAGCGGCTTCACGAACTTGCCGTTTCCTGTGCGACGGAACTCAGAACGGTTTCGGGGGAACTAGGTCTCTCGAACAAGCCTGCGGAGAACGAGTTTGAGGCGCTGGTTCGCGCGGAGCCGATTTTCGATTTATCTGAAGCAATCGAAGTGGCGCCATCGAAGATTGATTCCCTCTTTGGCGCGCGCTTCGCGACGAAACGCATGGCGCAACACTTGACTGAGAAAATCGGCCCCGCGCTCGATCGGAGCCTTGCAACCTATGGAGGACTGCTCCGAAGCTGGGTGACCTCCGTCTTGAATCAACTGAAGCGCGCTTTTGACGACTACGCAGACAGTTACCGCGCACACGTGGAGCGAAATCTTGCAACCGGCAACTTGGCGACAGGTGAAGTCGAGGGAGTTGTCGAGGATTTGAAGTTGCTCGGAGAAGGCGCAGTCGCTTTCGCCTGAGATACAGAATGATGGACGACTGTTACTCAATAGAGCGAGATCGGGCGCTCGGCTAAAGGAGAATCCCAAACAGAGCACATGATCAAGTATCTGATGGTGGGAATCGGCGGATTCTTAGGTGCTATTGCGCGTTTTTGGGTTGGAGGATACATCAGCGATCGATTGGGAGCCGGCTTCCCT
>DASUJR010000019.1:0-10439 GCA_036279175.1 Candidatus Acidiferrales bacterium
GGTGTCGCGAGAGCAGAGATGCATTCCCGGCGACATAGAGCAGTGGCGGCGGATCGTAAATCTCACGCAGCCGCATCGGATATTCCGGTTCGTCCCACGTGAGCAAACGGAAACCCGCAGCTTGCGCCTGCGCCAGTTCCTTTGCGGCATCACTAAGCGGCCGATGCGAGTGGATCGCCTGAGCAACGGCTGCGGGCAGGCGTTGCGCTTCCAGTGCGGTAAGCGACGCGTTGAAGATCGCATCGGGGCTGCCAAACTCGCGCAACAGCTTGCCCGCGCTGCGCGCGCCCAGGCCCGGCGTCAGGGCGAGAGCGATCCAACCAAGATAGTCGTCAGCTTCCATCGGAAACGTTTGGCGCGAAATTTCGTCGATGCGTCAGGAAAACGGTCGCTTATAGCACAGGCGCAGCAAACATCACGATACGTACAAATACGGATGCAGACATGCGTAGAAGCCGCGGCGCACCTCGATTCGAGACCAGCAACTCATCCTCTCGATTGTTTCGATGAATCGCGCCTATGAAATACGCCGAACCGGCTGTGATATATTCAAGGCTGTTCATGCCGAAACTGCGCATTTCGATCGTCGAATATCTGAACACGGCGCCTCTCGTTTGGGGTTTCGCGGAAGGTCCGCTCGTCGGCAAATACGATCTGTCGTTTACGCTGCCGTCGCAATGTGCCGAGGCTCTGCGTAGGGGCGATGTGGATGTAGCTATTATCCCGGCGATCGAATACCAGCGGATCGACGATCTGGTCGCGATCCCGGAGATCGCCATCGCAGCAAAGGGCGAAGTGCGCAGCATTTTGGTCGTGGCCAAGCGGCCAATTGAAATGGCCAAGCGCATTGCGCTCGACACCAGTTCGCGCAGCTCCGCCGCGCTCGTTCGCATTCTTGCGCAGGAATATTGGAAAATTCAGCCGGAATTCGTGGACGCTTCGCCGGATGCGTCCGAAATGTTGAAAAGAGCGGACGCCGCGTTGGTGATAGGAGACCCCGCGCTGCGCATTTCGTTGAAGATGGACGCGCTCTCCGGCAAGGCGCCCAGCGGCGAACAGTGCTGCCAGGGCGATCCCGACGACATGCCTGTGCCCGGCTTCGAGACGATTTGGGTGTACGACATCGCTCATCAGTGGCGCGAAATGACCGGCAAACCGTGCGTGCTGGCCATCTGGGCCGGACGCAAACAGGCCATCACCGAGGAAGCTATTGCCGATTTTTATGCGTCGAAGCAGTACGGTCTGCAGCGCGTGGCGGAGATTGCGGAAGCCGCTGCCATCAAGCTCGACCTTCCCCCGAAAGCCCTGGAACGTTACCTGACGGAGAACATTCACTTCGATTTGGCCGGTGAGTATCTCGAAGGCCTGCGGCTTTACTACGAGAAAGCCGCTGCAGCCCGCTTGATTCCCCGCGCGCGTCCACTCGAATTTGCGAAGTCCTCTCTCACGTCGCCTGCGCGGCACGGAGGCTAACCCGTGCAGCAAATCGGCACCGTAGCGGCGCTTCGCCGCTATCCCGTGAAAAGCATGGCGAGTGAAGATCTCGCGGAGGCGCGCGTCACCTTTGCCGGCATCCAAGGCGACCGCGTCTACGCGTTCATCGACAACAACAACAAATCGGATTTTCCATGGATGACCGGACGCCAATCGCGCGAGATGGTTCTGCTTCGTCCCCGCTTCCTGGAGCCGCCGCGTACCGACGAAAACATTCCATCCGCGGAGCAGTACGCCGTTGAAGTCCTAACGCCCGACGGCGAGAAGTTTCGCGCCGGAGACGATAACTTCACGCGTTATCTGGAGCAGCGGTTTGGCCGGTCGCTGCGCGTCAGATTCTCGGAGTGCAGTATGACCGATGCGCGTCCGGTTTCGCTTCTCGGCCTCAGCACGATTCGCACGCTCTCCGATGAAACGGCAATCGGTCTCGACCGCCGCCGGTTCCGTGAGAATTTCTATGTCGACTGGCACGACCCGCGCCCATTTTTCGAGGATGAGCTCGTCGGCCGCGAGTTGCAGATCGGCGATACGGTTGCGCTGCAAGTTGTCAAGAAAAATGCCCGTTGCGTAATGATCGGCATTGATCCCGACACGGCTAAGGCATCGCCCCAGGTGTTCGAACACGTGACGCACAAATACGCCGGCTGCGCCGGCGTCTATGGCGCCGTTCTGCGCGAAGGCGTCGTCCGCTCCTCCGACCCCATCTTCCTCATTTAGTCGGGCCTTTGTAGCGCCAGCGTCTGCCTGCAGCAGGCACGTGCACCCGGTTTACTTTGAAGGTTGTAGCGCCATCGTCTTGCCCGCGTTTGCATTGCCCGCGGTTCGGCGCAGCGCGCGCGTTGACGATGCGCGGCTTGCGAGCGAGATTCTCGCTTCAGAAATGGCAGGCTCGCTGAAAATCGAGAGATTGGGGTAAACTTTACGCGATGAGACTAACGACGCGAGAAAGGCGCTCGACACGCGATGAGCTTAACCACACCGGAAGCCCTTGATCTGTTCAATTCCGAAGACCTGATCGGGATTGGGATGGCGGCGAACGAAGTCCGAAGGAAGAAGACGGACCCGCGTATCGCCACGTATCAGATCGATCGCAACATCAACTACACGAATTTCTGCACGGAATATTGCTCGTTCTGCGCGTTTTACCGCCCGCTGGGCGCGAAGGACGGCTACATCCTGCCGCTCGAGGACATTTACCAAAAAATCGAGGAAATGATCGAACTGGGCGGAACGGGCGTGCTGATGCAGGGTGGTCTGCATCCCGACTTGCGGATCGAGTACTACGAAAATATGCTCAGCTCGATCAAACAAAAATTCCCGCAGATCCACCTGCACTGTTTTTCCGCGCCGGAAGTGACCTGCATCGCGGAAGTATCTGGGCTTTCGCTGCGCGATACGATTTCGCGGCTGCGCGACGCCGGCCTTGATTCGATCCCGGGCGGCGGAGCGGAAATTCTGGACGACGAAATTCGCGGGCGCATCGCGCGCCTGAAGTGCACGTCAGACGAATGGGAACATGTCCATCGTGCGGCGCACGCGCTGGGCATGCGCACCACGGCCACAATGATGTTCGGCTGCGGCGAGGAATATCGCCATCGCGTGAACCACCTCGAGCGGATTCGCCGGATTCAGGAAGACACGGGCGGCTTCACAGCGTTCATTCCGTGGATTTTCGCGCCGGAGAATACACCGCTCGGCAAGAAAGTGCCGCAGACGACCGCGTTCGATTACCTGAAGACGCTCGCGATCAGCCGGATGTATCTCGACAATATCGATCACGTGCAGTCGAGCTGGCTGACACCGGGAATCAAGATTTGTCAGGTCGGACTGCAGTTCGGCGCGGACGACGTGGGCAGCATTCTGATCGAAGAGAACGTGGTTCACGCCGCAGGCGTTCGCAACCGCACGAACGAAATCGAACTCCGCCGCATCATCTCCGATGCCGGCTTTATTCCAGCGCAGCGCGACACGCTCTACCGCTCGTATTTCCTCAAGAATTAGACGGGCGCATCCGCGGCTCTACATCTGTCGGATTAGAAGATAGAAAAGATCACGTCGACGCGCTTGGTCGCACGTCTCTTGCCACTTGCGTGACCTCGCGCTTCGATCGCGATCGAATCTAACCGCCCCGGCAAGTTTTGAAAACTCCCGTCGCAAGAAAGTGCTACTCCGACCGTGCTTGGCACATTTCGTTCAGAACCAAGGCCGCCTGTTCGTGATGCCGCCGAAGCCTTTCCTTGGAAACGCCCCTGAACGAAGCAAGCCGTCGCTGCGTTCGTGCCCGGGATCAGCTGCGCGACGGCATCAAGCGCAATCCCAGTTGAAGTTGTCTCCGGCTGTGTTCCGCCAGAGGAAGCTCCGGCATCTTGGGGGTTTACGCCGAACGCGTCGGGAAGACGGGCGATCAGGACAACCTGACTTCGCTGCGAAACGTTTCGGTCTTGGGCGTGCGCGCAAGCAGAAAAGCTCGCGACCCAAAGCGCACACATGCAGACGGCCGAGCGTGCCACGCGCGATTCCCCCAAGCGGGACTCGCAGCACGATTTTTACCATCTTGAATCAGCTTGAATCAACCCGCCCGTTGCTCGTAACAATCGGCTTAGGGGCGCAGGAAAGCGCAAATTGCGGAGCAAATGTGCAAGCCAAGGCCCATTTTCGTGCAACTTTCCTCTTCTGGAACCTCCAGGGAAAGCGGTGGGGCCGGTCCGACGCTCGGTGAGATGTGGGCGGTTTGGCGGTTTACTGCTGCGGAGGTGTGTGCGCAACGACGCGGCGCACGACGATTTTGTATGGTGAGGCGTCGGCTTCAGGCACGGGGCGAACATTGGGCGGAGCTGATACCAGTTCGTACGAGCCGGGCGCCGAGAACTGATCGAACGCCACTTGGAATGTCATTTGCCGCGCATGCTTGAAACGTACTGAAAAATCCCCATTTGAATCGGTGAACGCGACTTGTTGTCCAACGAGCACCGCCGCGCCTTCCACCGGCTTGCCGTCCAAATCCACAACGCGCCCGCGAACGATGTTTCCGTAGAAGCCGCTGCTGCGGAAGGAACCGGCGCCGCCGTCATGGCTTCCGTACAGATAGTCGCTGCCATACGCTGTGTACTCCACTTTGCCGTAGGGGCTGACGTCTGTCTCTGCGTTCAGCTGCACGCCGTTTGGAAACTGGAGATGCACGCCAAGCGTGAGTATTTGCCGGAATGGCGGCTGGCCCGCTCCCGCAAGCGGGAAATACATCGTTTCGTAATCCGCGGTGACACTGAAGACGTTTGCCAGAAAGCTTCCGCCGTATGAAACCGTCGTCTGCCCGTTGCTCCTGACGATGAACTGAGACAGATCGATTCTCGGAGTCAAGTGCTCGCGTACCGTATAGACCGCCGAATCCTGCGGTTGAAAACCTGGCTGCTCGCTCGAAAGATAATCCAGCCCGAGATCAACGCGTGAGGTGATGCTGCGGCGCGCACCAAGCGCATAGGCCCGGGAAGAGACAGCGGAGTTGCGCGCGAGAAACATGGAACCATAGAGCTGGGTTCCTTCAGCCATGCCCCAGGCTCCAAAGGAATTCACAGCCGCGCGGTCGACCGATTGAAGTTCGGGTTGAGATGTATCCGTGAAAGGCGAGAGATAATTCTGGCGCGCCAATGTGAAACGGAGGTTTCGTATCGGAGTCAGATCGAGCTCAACATTCTCCTTGTCTTGCTCCGTCAATACCGGCTGCTCAATCGTGATCCGGCGAAACCTGCTGCCGTCCCAGGCATAACTGGCGCGGAGTGCGGCCCAGTCGCGCTCCCATTTCAAACTCGCGGCCGTGTAGCGCTGGTTGTTTCCCAACCCTGCTGAAAAGCCGACGTCGAGATCGTGGCGGGGGCTCCAGTCCAATGATTGTATGGAAGTTTGCGTTCGCGAAACGACGTTGCGCGAATAGAATTTCAGATCGGGTCGCAGGGTTCGCTCAAAAAAGAACGCCGCCGCGGGCGTCTGCGGGCTCACGGCATTCATGAACGGAACAAAAAACGCATCGGAAGTCGCGCCGGCGAAATAAAAGTAGCGGCTTTCCGAAGTCTTGCGTTCGATGCCCAAACCTCGTCCCACAAAGTAGTACGATCGGTCGAACAGATCGGTGGGAAGCACAAAAGGTATGTTTTGATCGCCTGCTTGCCAGTCGTAACCCCAGCGCGGCGCGGTGAACTCAAACCCGAACCGTGGGTGCGACTGCAGCAACCCGAAATCGATCCGCGCGCCGTAATCCGAGGATCGCACTGCGAGCGATCCGCCGCTGCCCTCAAAAAGAGTCGATGAGCCCGCGTCGAGTTGGAATACCTGAGCTGCGCACGGAAGCGGACATGCCCACGCAACGAGGAACGCCACGCAAAGCAGTTGAATGCGCCGCTTACCTTGAGACCGTTTTTCTGCTGGCTGCGCGCGCATCGCTTCCGCTTATTTTTGTCCGGTTTGAACTGGGGCCGCTTCGATTGCCGTTTGCGACGTGAAATGCTTGAACGTCAGTTGGATCGACCGTGGCGCATCCGGGCGCTTCCACGGCAATTCAATTTGTCGGTCCTGTCCGGGGAAGAGTGGGAATCCGGTGAAATCTTCTTTCTTCCCCGAAGCGTCGGTTACGGAGACGTTCGTCACGCGCGCGTAGTCTGTGCCGTGATTGCTTACGACGCCTTCAATCTCTTGGTTGCCCGAATTGAACTCGGCCTTCTGCCACACAACAGAACTGCTCGCGAGCGGCTTGTTCGTCATTAGGTAAACCGTGTGCGGCAGATGAATCGCGAGCTCGAGTCCCTGCACCGTCCGCCTCCCCGTCACCGTGGCGTAGATCGTGAACCACGCCGGTAGATGATCGGCAGACGCCTTGTAGAAAACCATGTACGTCTGGTGCGGGCCGAGCCGAAAGCTCGTGCTGGAAAGCTCAAGATGGATGTTTTTATCCAAAGGAAAATAAGTCGGGTTTCCCTTCCCATCCACCGTAAAACTCTCCGGCTCCAGCACTACCGCGAGCGGGACGTCGGAATCGTTCGTGACTTGAAACTTGCCGTTCGCCTTTTTTTGATATTCCACGATTACCGGTGAAATGGTCTGAGCCGCCGCCGGCAGGCTCCCTGCCACGATCAACGCTACCAACGCAAATCTGCGGAACATGAAGCTTCACTCCCCCCAAATTAAATTGCCTGCCTGTGTCCCCATTCACCTTGTGCTGACTCGCGTCTTCAGATTGCCTCAGCGCGAATGTTCAGCACCCCTACATACGTCCCCGCTGGAAGACTCAATCCCACCGTGCTGATTTGAAGCTGCAAAGTTGAATTAATCGACCCGACGCGCTTTGGTTTGCCGGTGACGTGAAAGTTGTTAACGACCTGCAAGCATGTGTTTGCCGAAAATGGACAAGCACCAGTGAACGTTTGAAACGCGGCCCCATTCACGCTCCCGGAAACGCTGGAAGACGGTATGTTGTGCCCTGCTCCATCGCTCAACGCAGCCGTCGAAGTGGAAAAATAGGCATACGTATTTATGAACGCATTGCCGCCTAATACCCACGCGGTATTCACCGTCAAGGTTGGGTTGCCGATTGAGACCCCGTTTGCCACAAGTGCGAAATTCACCGTTCCGGGCGACGCCGTCACGGAAATCGAATCGTTTAGAAGCGCTGCCAGATTCACGCCGGCAATGTTCGATCGCACCTGTGCTGCGGTTGGGATGCCGCACATTAGAACTACTACAAGCAGGAGGTAGAGCGATCCGAACCGGTTCGAACGGTCCGGCTTACGCCGAGTCCGATCCAGGCTTTGTGCGAACGGTGTCTCGATTTTGGACCGCTGAATCATGCTGTCCTGTTCTGGCAATTTACATTTTGAAAGTGGAGTGTCGGGGAATCTGAGCGAGGCGACGAATTCCGCCGCCTCGTCTCCGTGCAAGTCGCGTCGACTCGCCCGAATTTACCCGGCCGCGTCCGTAGGACTAAAGCGCTTGCGCCTCGATGTTGAGGATGCCCGTATACGTTCCGGCGGGCAAACCGAGGCCGGTCGTGTCAATCTGCAGAGCAAGGGAGTCCGAATGCGTCGAGTTGACGTTCCCGGCTGTGATCGGCACGCTGAAAATCTGCAGACCGGTTGCCAGCCCATTGAAAGGATTGGTAGTGGTAAATGGTTGCAGGCCCGACCCATTCGGATTTCCGGAAACGCTGCTATTCGGAATGTTGTTACCCGCGCCGTTCGTCAGCGCCGTTGTGCTCGAGAAATACGCGAACAGGCTCACGCTCGTCCGCGTGCTGGCCAGCGCCCAATTGGTGGTGATGCTGACTGCGGAGCTACCCGCGGACGGCCCGTTAGGCTGCAGCGTGAAATTCACTGTCGCCGGTGCCGCCGCTACGGTGAGCGTTTCATTCAGTACAGCGTTCAGGTTCACGTTGGCTACGTTTGAGTTCAGCGCTTGTCCGTACGAAGCGGACACGCACGCTAGAACTAGAACGCCAAGGCCTGCCAGGTACTTCGATGTGAGTCGCATTAATCCTCCACGGATGCGCCCGAACAAGTCGGACGTGATTTTGAACCGGGCCAATAATTACAGTGGGCCGTTCTGGTACCAGTACAGCAGATGTAGAAAGTGTGCCGGAATAGAACTTCTGTACTGTTTGGGGACAGATCGCTATTGGCTGTTTGGAACCTGCAGAAACGATAGGATTTACGGGCGGCAGCCCGCGTCTGCCTCTAGCAAAAATAAAGGCGTCAGCGGTTGCGGTCACAGGTCGTGGAGAGTTCTTCTATTTGGGCGACCTGCGAATGCTAATGAGGACTTCAGACCCCTCTGGCAGGTTGAGCGGTTCCGACGGAACGAGCGCTCCGTTCACGACGCGCGCTTGGATGGCGCGATTGGTGGAAACTTTGCGTGGCGCTGTTTGCAGTTGTTCTGAACGGCTGCCCGTAGGGGACGGGTTCCTGCCGGGAGTCGTTTGCCGCACGCCTTCGTACTGCGTATCGCCACCGTCGAGGGCCTGGTTTGCCAGCGCGTCGGCTTCGCGGTTCATCTCGCGCATAACATGCTCGATCACGAAGTACTCAAGCTGCCGTGCCAGCTTCAAAGCGCGCTCGTGCAACGGCTTCAGGTCCGCGCTCTTCACCTTGTATTGACCCTTGATCTGGCGAACCAGCAATTCGGAATCACTGCGAACACGCAGCGCCTTGATCCCATGCCCCACCGCATAGTCGAGAGCCGCGAGCAAAGCGTAATATTCCGCCACATTGTTCGTCTGCCGGCCAAGCTTCTTGCCTAGCTGAAAGACGACCTTGCCTGAAGCGTCCTTCAGGATCAGCGCGTAGGACGCGGGTCCGGGGTTACCTCTCGAAGCGCCGTCGATGTTTGCGATGTGGACGCCGCCGGGAGGGCCCGCTGGAGTATCGGGGAATAGACGGGAGCTGCCTGGAGGTTGCGCCATCTTTTAGGTCGGACGGTTTTCAGAAGCTACCTGCCGCAGCGAGCGCTTCCGTCCCAGCGCTGTCATTCTGAGGCTCGCTCGCCGCAGGCGGGCGAGTCGAAGAATCTCTCTTCCTCTCGCAGATCCTCGCTTGCTGTCCTAGCCTTCGTTCGTCGCGGAATTCACGTGAGCCGAGCTTAGCGGCGGAACAGCCGCAGCGACTGAATCCGGCTCAACGTAGTAGAGGATCCGCGTGCACGTCTCGCAATGAAATAGTTCCTCGCTGCCGGCTCGCCTCATTTCCTGGAACACATGCGGGCGGACGCGCATGCCGCACGCGGTGCATTTCTCGTCGCGCACTTCCGCCATGGCCGTGCCGTTATGTTTGTGGGCGATGCGCTCGTAGTTGTCGAGTAAATTCTCCGAAATCGTAGGCACCAGCCGCTTCCGTTCGGCCTCGAGTTCCGCGACTTCCTTCTGTGTAGCGTCGCGTTCCGCCTCGACGCTCTTGCGCTGGACGGCGACGGCAGCCTCCGCTTCCTTCAGCGCCCGCTCGCCCGTCTTCAACTCGCGGTCGTATTGCTCGCTGGCCACCATCTGTTCGAGCAACCGGTCTTCCGCCTTCGCGATTTCTGCTTCACCCTGGTCGATCTCGTGCTGCAGCGCCTTGTACGCCTCATTCGTCTTCACCTGCGAACTTTGATCTTTGTACTTGCGGACCCGTTCCTTCCACTGCTCCACGTCGAGATCGTACTTTTTGCGGTCTTTTATGGCGGCTACCTGGGAGGCTTTCGCTTTTTCAACGACCGCTTTCGCGTTTCCGAGGGTCGCCTCAAGTTGCGCCAGCTTCGCGGGAAACGCCGCCAGGCGCTTGCGCGCCTCGGCCAGCCGCAAATCCGCGTGCTGCAATTCGAGCAGGTCCTGTAGCACCTTAATCACAATCCGCAGATTCTAGCACATCGGTCACCGTCGCTCGGCAAAAGCAGCGACGGCTGAGATCCTTCGACTCGCGATGCTCGCTCAGGATGCCCATGCTGATCCGATGGGCAATTTTGATTGGATTAGGCTCTAAAATCTCCTTTCCCGAACATATCAAAAGTGTATCGAGTAATTTTTGGTGATGTTGCTGATTCTGAAGGAGAAAAGCTCTTTTTTATCTCGACAGGTGTATCGAGATAATTCGTGCGTCGCAGGTCGTGATTCGTGACTCGTGAATGGCCCCCGGAACAGCGCGCTGAGAGATCCTTCGCTCGCGTTGCTCCGCTCAGGATTGCGATCCTGAACGGATCGCAAAGTGTGTCCATCAATTTTTCAACTTTGGTTGATGCTGCTGGAGTTGCGGCGAAAATTGATGGCACGGCGTGTCCATCGCCCAAGGTGGTTAAAGTAAAGCTTTCGAAGTGACAGGTTTTGTTGCGGATGGCCGCGAATGGGGCTCCGGTCCGTGTTGCTGGTGCCTTGTTGTCGATTTTGGCGAACATAGAAACGGGCAAGGATAGCACAGATTTTATATTTTGTCAATAGC
>DASUJR010000020.1:0-4311 GCA_036279175.1 Candidatus Acidiferrales bacterium
CTAGTCGGCGTGAAGTCGACGTGCCAAAGCCCCGGCGGCAGAGACTCGAAACGCGCACGATGCGCTCAGAGACCGGTCAAGCAAGGGTGGTCTAAGTTGCTGCTAATTTGCCGCTTGTCAAAGATTTGTTTCCAGCTGCAGTCCGGTTTCGGAGTTATAATCCGCCAGCAACTTCGACGGCTCGGGAACTTTTTCGAAACGCATTTCGTTGATCTGTGCGTGTTTGACGAGACGGAATGGGTGTACAGATCTCATCTCGCAAAGTGGGCGACGTAACGATTCTGGACGTGCACGGCCGCGCCACGATCGGGACAGGTAACGACGCGCTCAGCGCCGAACTGCGCAAATTAGCCGAAGGTGAAGCAGGCAACATCCTGGTGAATCTCGCCGGCGTGTCCCAGATGGACAGCTCCGGCATCAGCACGATCGTTCGCACGTTCGTAACTCTGGAACGCCGCGGCGGCAAACTGCGACTCCTCTCACCGGTTGGCCACGTGCGCGCAGTGCTCGAACTTACCCGCCTGACGCAATCCATAGCAACCTACGACAATGAAGCAACCGCTCTCGCCAGCTTCCGATGAGTGGCGCGTGGACTTGTTTTTTGCGCCACGTCGATTATTCAGCTTTGCCTGAAAACAGCACGGCTTAGGTGGCGAGTCCGAGTTGCTCACCAAGGAACACCACGGCTTCGGCTGGCGACGTTGCATTGGTAATGAGCGGGTGGTCGCGTTCGATCCAGCGCGAGCCGTCCGCAATTCCCACTTCGCGCACGCACTGAACTACTGGTCCCCAGAAGCTGCCGAGCGCAACCACGGGCTTCCTCTTCATGACGCCCTTGTTGATCATTTCCCACACGACGGCGAGTTCCACCAGCGTGCCCGTTCCTCCGCGACAGGTCACATACCCGTGGCCGCGGCGGATCAGTTCGAAGAGCCGCTCCTGCCATGTCTCGACGGAGATTTCCTCATCGACCCAAGGATTAGCGCGCGAACGGAAGAATTTCGCAGTGACAGCGAGCGTCTTCCCGCCGGCCTCTTTCGCGCCCCGCGATACGGCTTCCATCACACCGCCATAACCGCCACTGCAAACGGCGAACCCCGCCGACGCAAGCGCCCCACCAAGTTGCCGCGCTTCCTCGTAGTACGGATCACCGGGGCGAGGCCGCGAACTGCCGAACACCGTGATTGTTCTAGCGAGCCTTTTCATAGTTACACGGCGCCTGCTCAGCTCAGCGCTGATTTTCCGACCAACTAGTTCTATTTTCTTTTTTTCTTTGGACGGGGTGCAGGACCGAGGATCTGTACCATTGCGTCGGCGATTGCATCGAGCACTTCGGTAGCATCATTGCCGTGTTCGGTTTCGTTGTTCGCGAGAATGGAAAAAACCAGACTCTCGCCCCGGTTCGTCTTTGCGTACCCCGACAATGAATGAACGTGCTCGAGCGAGCCAGTTTTTGCCTGAATCACCGCCGGCCCTGTGATCCCTTTCATGCGGCTTTCGAGTGTGCCGTCGACCCCTGCGATGGGAAGCGTGGAAATGAACTCCGCTCCCCACGGTTGGCGCGCATCGTATTCAAGCAGCGCGACGACGGCACGCGGCGTCACCAAATCATCTCGCGCCAGGCCGGACCCGTCACTGAGGAGAACATCCCCGTCCGCGACTCCCGCTTTTTTCAGGAACGCCTGCTCGGCTTTCAATCCCAGTTCCGCCGATCCAAAACCGCCCTTCACGCGTGCCACGGTCCGTAGGAACAGTTCCGCATGCAAATTCTGGCTGACCTTGTTCGTAAATCGAATGCTTTCGATCAGGGGAGGCGACAAATGTTCCGCGAGCACGAATGGATTTGCTCCTGCTGCACTAGGTTGGGGTGGCGGAGGGGGCGGAGAAAACCCATTCTCGTCACTCGTTTGCGGCGGCGGCGCGTGAACCACTCGCGCCTTGCCCGTGATTTTGACGCCACGCTGTTCCAGCAATTGTTTCAGAGCTCGCGCAGTGATCTCCGCCGGGGCAATCATCGCCAAGTTTAGCTCGGTCGGAGCCTGACCCTGCGGAATCCTTCCGGTCAGAGACATGAAATTGGGCTCGGGTTCGCGCGACACTGAGAAATACGCGTGGCCGTCCGGTGGCGTTGTGGTGATCTGCGCGGTCATGCTCGTGGTCGCCGCCGCAGGTTGCACCTGAATGATTGCCGGATCACCCACACGCGCCCCCGGCGCGATCTGCACTCGGACCACATTGTTGTTGAAGGTGATCGCACTGACCGGCGCACCAAAATCGAAAAAAATATCGCCGACACTCCAGCCTTCGGGATATGGATCGTAAGGGAAATAGCTGTCGTCGGCGACGATATCGCCGTCGACTTCTTTCAGGCCTTTCGCCACCACAGCATCGGCCATTTGGCCAAGAACGTTCTCTAACGGTCCGCTTCGTTCCGTTTTGAGTTGGTAGGGAAAGACGACATTCGAGAGGTCAGGATCTCCTCGGCCGACGAAAACCAGATCGCCCGCAAGCTTGCCGTCGGGTGCGATCCTGGCAGCAGATTCGAGTGTCGTGTGGTACTGATAGCTGCCGCCCAAGCTCGCAAGCGCGAGCGATGTGGTAAAGAGTTTCGCGTTCGATGCCGGCATAAAAAAGCGATCGGCGTTCAGCTGGTAGAGAACCTGGCCGGTGTCGCGATCGGCCACTTCAACGCCCCAGAAAATCCTTTGCGCTTCGCTTTTGGCCAGCACCCCATTCACTCGTTCGCCGAAACGCCGGAGGTCGGGCCTGAGCCGCGCCGCTGCGGCAGCCCCGCGCACCTCGTGTGCAGCCCCTCGCCCTGCTGGAGTTACGGCCGGAGCGAAGACGATCACGGCACAGATCACTGAAGAAAAAACGAGTTTTCGATAACGACTTCCCAACGACAGACCTCTGGATTACCCTCTTCTGCATCTATCAAAGCGCCGAAGAGAGCGAGCGATTATATGACACTGCTCAGCTCTGCAAGCCGAAATCGGCGCAAAAAGTTTGCGCCTACGGCCCGGTTTTCCCTATCATTCCAATAGGAGGTATCGAATGAAGAAGCTGTTTTCGTTCCTGCTGGTACTGGCGATGGCAGCGGCGCCCGTCTTGCTGGGTCCGTCTTCCGCGCGAGCTAACGACACCAAGGAACAAAGCCGGCTTGAAAACGCCGGTGAAGCGATTAAGGAAATCTTGAACATTCCCGACGACATCCCGCAGAGCCTCCTCGACAAGGCGGTCTGCGTGATCGTTTTGCCCTCGGTCCTCAAGGCCGCGTTCGGTTTTGGCGGCAGCTACGGACGCGGTGCGATGACGTGCCGCAGCGGCGATACTTTCACAGGTCCCTGGGGCGCTCCCACGATGATGACACTCGAAGGCGGTAGTTTCGGTTTCCAACTCGGGGCGCAGGCCACCGACTTCGTACTGCTGGTGATGAATCCGCGGGGCGCGAGCTCAATCCTCAACAGCAAAGTTAAGCTCGGTGCGGATGCATCCGCGGCAGCGGGTCCTAAGGGCCGGACAGCCGAAGCCGCAACGGACGTGACGATGCGGGCCGAGGTTCTCACCTATTCGCGTTCGCGAGGTCTGTTCGCCGGCATTTCGCTTAATGGAGCGAGCTTGCGTCCCGACAGCAATGCCAATCTGAGCCTATACGGACGAGCAATCGGCGCCAAGGAGATTGCCCTGCATGGCGCAGTCCCCATACCTGCGGCGGCCCGAATGCTAATCGCGACGTTGAACCAGCACAGCCCCAAGCGTTCTTCCTAGACATCGCAAAGCTTCTTTGGCATCGCCGGGCAGGTTCCTCGCCCGGCGGTGGCCGTCCTCGCATAAGAATGGCTACAAAAATTAACTTGACTTCCGATCAATTATGACCTAAGGTCACTTATGAGGACAGGTCAATGGGCACACGCATTCGCACGGCATCGGCAAGGCAACTGCTTCCCAAACAGCGCGTGAACCGCCGCGAGCGTCATCGCACGGAAATGCGCGAGCGTATTTTTCGGTCGGCACTCGAGCTGTTCGCCGAACGCGGTTACCTCGAAACTACCGTCGAAGACATCACGGAGGCCGCGGACGTCGGAAAAGGGACTTTCTTCAACTATTTCCCCACCAAGGAGCATGTTCTCGCGCATTACGGAGAAGAGCGGCTTCAGGAAATCGAGCGCTCGCTCGAGCGGGCGCGGGACGGCAAAGAAGCGGTTATCGCCGTTCTGAAAGACCTGGCGACCGATCTCGCGGGTCAATCGTCCGAAAGTCCGGATCTGATTCGCTCCGTTTTCGCGGCGAACCTGTCGTGCGCGCCGGTGC
>DASUJR010000021.1:0-22304 GCA_036279175.1 Candidatus Acidiferrales bacterium
ATTTCGGCTGATACTCCGGCTGACCGGGCCAGAGCCCGAGCGTGTTCATACAGAACGTATACGCGCCGCCCAGCCCCAGGCCCCAGAAAACGCGCCCCGCAAAGGATCCGCCTCGCTCCCCGGCCACGAGCACGTCGGCGCAAGCCGTGCCCTCCGGAAAGCTCAGATGGCCGTGCTCTTTTACGATCAATTGCCGCCGCAGCGGAATCATAAAGAGCACGCCCAGGCAGCCGCCGATCAGCGCGAGGAAAAAGATGCGCCAATATTCCGTGTTCAGCGAAAAACCCAGGAAAATCAGCGCGGGCATGGTGAAGATCACGCCGGCAGCCGCTGATTCGCCCGCAGAGCCGGTGGTCTGAACGATGTTGTTCTCGAGGATTGTTGAGCGCCCGAACGCGCGCAGGATACTGATCGAAAGGACCGCGATGGGAATGGACGCCGAGACGGTCAGTCCGGCGCGCAATCCGACGTAAACGGATACTGCACCGAACAAGACTCCGAACAGCGCGCCCAGAACGACCGCGCGAACGCTGAATTCCGCGACGGTCTCTTGCGGTCCGACATAGGGGCGGAATTCCTTAACAGGCGCTGTCGAACTCCATGCCTTGGTCGTCCCCATCCCATCACCTCACTGGGGGATGCAAGCTCGCGCTTTCGTTGCCGACCACGACCTGAGTTTGACCTGTCGTCGGTCGCTTCGGAACCGCGCAAAGCAGGCCAAAATGGCCGCAACACAGGCCGGGCAAGGTAGCATCAGTCGTTCCTCTGAGGCAAGTTGGCACCGGCAGAATTGAAGCTCAAAAGTGGTTTGAAACTGACCGCTACGTTCCCGTTTCTACGGAATCTTGTAGACCTGCAGCTCGTCCGAACCACCACGCTGTCTCCAAACCCCGAGGTAGAGCCTATTCAACTGAGGCACCAGGCAAGAAGTGCGCGCCCCCTCAGCAGTTCTAAACTGTGCAACTTCCCGGTAATGATCCGGGACTTGTTGTTGCACAACCGTAATAAAGCCTCCGCCGCCTGAAACGTAAGCCCGCTTCTTTGCAGAGTCGTACCATGCATCGTCGGCATGCGAGACGCTTGGTACCCGCGCGATGATGCGCCCCGAGTCGGTATCAAGGATCAACACCTCCGCCGGATTCCGGCAGATGATGAATAGCCGGTGATTTGGTTCATCAAGTGCCATGGGGAAATTGTCTCTCGCGCCGCCGAGTGTCCACGTCCCGACAATTTCTCGAGTTCGCCGATCGAGGACATCAACGATATTGTTGGCGGACGGAACGTTCACATAAATCTTCTGCGCAGCATCATCCAATTGGAACGATTCAGGATGATCGGGGAGTTTGATAGTTCCGACCAGGTTTCCTGTGGTGCCGTCCAGAATAGCCAGACCAGCGTCCGCTCCATCCCCATAGCCGATAAAGACCTGATTCGTTGCCGAATCATAACGCGTATCATCGGCATCGCTCGAAAGGCGAACGGTCTTGAGAAGTTTGTAAGTGCTTCCATCGAACATCCTGCACGTTCCGTCATCACCGTTCGCTACGAAGATGTGTTTGGACTTTGGAACATACGTTACCCCTTGCGGCTCCCCCAAGCCGCGAATCGTATGAATTACTCTGTTCGAGCGCAGATCGAAGACTTCGAGCGTGTTGTTGCCGAGGGCGCTCATAAACAGGCGCTGACCCATCAAGTCCACATCGAAATGATCGATGCGTCCGTGTACATTCGGCAAAGAAACGGTCTGGAGCAACCGAAGAGGCTCATTTTGCTGCGCGCACGCGACTCGACCAGCAAACGCAATTGCCATAATAAGGAAGCACATTTTTCTCTTCATTGTTTCCTCGCAGGTGATTATCGCTTACTGTCTTCGTATAACCTTCAGCTAGTATCTCTACGATCTTCCACAGTGGAGCGGAGGCACTATGAAAGGCTGGAAAGTGTTCCTGCTCTCATTGCTGGTCATCTTGGTCGTAGTTGTGGTCGGCGCGGCCATTTTGATCCACCGCGGCTTTCGCGCCACAAACCGGGCGTCCTTGCTTGAGACTACCGTCGCTCGCTCAGTCCGAAATTATTCCATCCCCCGCTCCGCCCGAAACCAAAAGAATCCTCTCATTGCCACGCAGCAGAATCTTCAGGATGGCCGTGACGCGTTCATGGCCCAATGCCAGACTTGCCATGGGCACGACGGAAGTGGACAAACGCCCGTCGGGCAGTCCCTCTATCCTCGCGTGCCGGATCTTCGCGCCGCACCAACGCAAAATCTGACCGACGGCGAAATCCACTACATCATCGAAAACGGTGTGGAGCTAACCGGAATGCCTGCGTGGGGCAATCCGCACGGACTGCAAAACGACGAGCTTTGGCAACTCGTCATCTATATACGGAGTCTTCGTCCGTTGACACAACAGGAAGAAGCGCAAGAGACGCAAACCTCCGAGTCGGCACATTACGTCGGCTCTGAAGCGTGCGAACCATGCCATGCCGCGATCTACGAGCACTGGCGGAAAACACCGATGGCCAACATTGTCCGCGACCCCCGCCAGCATCCCGATGCCATCATCCCTGATCTCGCAACGAACAACGTATACCGATTTTCCAAAGATCAGGTTGCATTCGTCTACGGTAGTATCTGGAAGCAGCGCTATTTCACCAAAATCGGCGACGACTATTTTGCCTTACCCGTCCAATGGGAAATCGTGAACAAGAAATGGAGTAAGTATCATGTACCACCCACGGGAGGCGATTGGTGGGCTCCTTTCTACCCGGGCGACAACATGCACCGCCCCACCGGCCCCCTTTGCGATGGGTGCCATTCTGTCGGATATGACATCCACACGAAGCAAGTGGCTGAGTGGAATGTAGGATGCGAACGTTGTCACGGCCCCGGCAGCGAACACGCCACGCATCCCACGCGCGGCAACATTCTCAATCCGGCGCACATGGATTACGTCGGAGCGAGCGACACCTGCATTCAATGCCACTCACAAGGCCAGCCACTTTCGAACCCGATTGAAGGCAAGTATTACGACTGGCCCGTCGGCTATCGCGTCGGATTGAAACTGGCGGACTACTGGAAACTCGAAGGCCACACACTCGGCGAATCAACGAATTTTTTCTATTACCCCGATGGCACCGCCCACAAGAACCGCATGCAGGGCAACGACTTTGTGCAGAGCGTAATGTATCGTCGTGGCATAACGTGTTTCGATTGTCACGACGCGCACGGTACGCGCAATTATGCTCAACTGAGAAAGCCTGCGGACCAACTCTGTCTCGATTGCCACGGTCCTGACTCGCCGAACGGGCCCCGCACGGCAACAATCGAAGAGCATACACATCACAAGCAGGGTAGTCCGGGAAGCCAGTGCGTCGCCTGCCACATGCCGGAAATTGAGACGGAGGGTCCCGCAAATACCATGGTCCACGCTCACACTTTCCGCTTCATCACACCGGCGATGACCGAGAAGTATAAGATTCCCAACCCGTGCACTTCGTGCCATACGGATAAGACCACCGCCTGGGCGAGCAATACGATGCGGCACTGGGACGAGCGCTCACCATGGCGCTTGGGTCAAAACCCGACCTCGAACTGAACGACGCAGGCATGTGAGTCCGCTACCGCCCACAATCAGC
The DNA here is from genome assembly GCA_036279175.1 of Candidatus Acidiferrales bacterium. Taxonomy (GTDB): domain Bacteria; phylum Acidobacteriota; class Terriglobia; order Acidiferrales; family UBA7541; genus Palsa-295. Next base: position 3,637 of record DASUJR010000021.1, read on the forward strand.
GCATGTCGATTGAACGTCCTTCGGGTCGTTGTGCAGCCATCTGGCGCTTGAATTATGGCATTCTTGGCGTTCAATTACGGACGGCGTTTCAGCGCGTATGGGGGGCATTCGGGACTAAAGAAAACTCGGCTCATCCCACAACGATCAAAATGTAATCTGATGTTTCTAATCCGGCAGCTTCGGCCATTCGTCAATTTTGACTCTTGCGACGAGTGTGGCTCCGCCTTTGCCATCGGAACCGAAAATGAGCGCTTCGCCGTCAGATAAATTCGCAGACCATTGCGGGAAAGCGGCGGCAATATTGGGTTGGTGGGTGATCAGGATGGTGTTGGAACCGCGAGGGAATTTCGTTATTTGTTTTTGCAGCCAGGCAGACTGCGATTCATTCGTGTTTTGCATACTGCGACCATTGTCGCCGAGTTCGGGAACAGTCATCGGAGTTGGCAACTGTGCAAAGCGCGCGGTTTCAAGAGCGCGGTATGTCGGGCTTGAGAGTACTTGACCGACAGGAATCTTCAACCGGCGAAGTGCGTTGCCGAAGGCTGCGGCCGCGGTGCGACCACTTTCATCTAGCTGGCGCTCAAGGTTGATGTTTTGCCGGTCGGCGTTCTCTTTCGTCGGCGGAGTCTGGGGCGAGCTAGCATGGCGCATCACGATTAGATATCCGCCCCGTTGAAGTGCCCGAACGAGCGCTTTTCCCTGCAGCTGCTGAGTTTGTGCGCTTCCCGCCGCTATAAGCACGCCAGAGATAATGCCGAGGAACGCGAGATATCGATTCGCAAGCCGATGCGATTTCATAGATGCCTCAATTAAGTCCGAAACGGAACACGTCGATTGAGATGGATTTATCCGCCAATGGCCTAATGGCTGTCTTTGTCCTTATCTTTTTCTTTGCGCTTCCGTCACCCAACGGTCTCACTATTCTTCTTCGAACATTTCGCCGAACAGTTCGCGGTTTCGCTTCTTTGCAGTGCGAAGGGCAGCACGGCCAGCGGGCGTCGCGCGGTACATGCGGCGAAATTTGCCATCAACGAGTTTGCGTGACGACCTCAACAGCCCCTTTCTTTCCATGCCATTCAGCAGCGGATATAGAGTTCCCGCGCTGAGGCGGTAGCCATGGCGTGCAAGCTCTCGATCATCGACAGACCAAAGATTGGTTCTTGGCATGCGTGATGAAGCACATGCAGGCGAATAAGACCAGAATATAGCTCACGCTCCGCGTGCAACACGGCCTCGCGCAGATTTTTGTTCGCGAGGAATCTGGTCATTTTCCGAGCAAGAGGTCGGCGAACGGAGGAAACGTGAGCAAAAGGCCGCACGCCAACAGAAAGAAGGCCACGGCGTTCGTCTTCACCAGATTGACGTTTCGAACTCTCCACCGCTTTGCCAGAACGAACCATATGACGAGCCAAACCAAGATCGTCACTGTGCTAACGCCAGACAAAGGCCCTGATGGGCGATAGAACGCGAGCCACTGCCCGACAGTTTTGGAACCGTCCGCTACCATGGCAAGAATTCCTAAAGCGCAGCTGCCCGCACCGGCAGACAGAATGGCGGCAGCAGCAGGACCATTTGCGATAACTTCGCCGGATGGCTGCGCATGCAACGTACTTTCCAGCAGTCCCGCGTGTGGATTTGGCATCATCGCTCCTCTAACAGGTGAATTTGCGGCCCGCCCTTTACGGGTGCATGTTTATTGATCATTGCGCCAAAGAACGCCGCGATTGCGGCTGATGCAAAGGCAACTAGGGCAAAGGTTATGACGGCTTTGCGCAGTTGGGCGTAGGCTTTCATCGCTGAACGCTGCGTCGTCAGAACATAAACGATCATGGTCGCGGCAATTGGCGCAAGCCACGCGACGTGTTCCTTCCATTCCATCCCCAGCCGGTGCCAACCGGAAGTTGTGCTGCTCGCGAGCAAAAGTGCTTGCGGGAATGAAGCTAGATCAGCGGTTCCGGCCGGTGGAACCGCTCGGTACAACGGGTAAACGAAATACGTGCCGACGACCACCGCCGCCCAGGCGAGAATTGCCGTAGCCCAGAGGTAAAAGGTGGCCAGGGATCGGCCTGACACAGTCAGTTCAGACGGTCGACTTGCGTATGCCGAACGGATAAGCTCAACGAGTATGCCGAAAACAGCCAAGAGAAACACGCCGCCGAAAAGGAGTCCGTGAAGCGCAGTGATCAGAGCCCGAGTGGTCATTTCCATTGCATCGCTCCACTTCGCGCCGGAGTTGACTACACTCCCCCGCGACCCGATAACGATGTCCGATATCTAAGTTCGATATCTATACAAGAAACACTTTCAGCAAATCAACAGCCTAAATGCATCGTGCGTCACGAGGGGCCGCCGCGTTCCCTGGCACGAACAAATGCGCTAAAGAATTTATCCTGCAGCTTTGGTGCGAATCGTCTCCTCAATGCCCGCATTAGGAACTCACGCAAACCATTCAGCGGGTTTTTCTTTCCGATGCTTCCATCAAAGAGGCTGATCCCGGAGGAATCGGGAGAATTTCGTCGGGGACGAGAGGGCGTTGCAAATCCTCAAGATTGCCAAATGCTTGTTGCGCCCGCGCCAACGCATCGAGTTGGGACTGCGCCAAAACCCAGAGTTGAATTTGCGCAGCATCGAGACTTAAGCGATCATCTGTGCCTGCGCGGATGTTTTTGCTGAATAATTCCTGTCTGATCTTCTTGCAATTGATAGAGTGATTGGGCCGAAGCGACTTCTTTGAGTGCTGCTGTGTACACCGCGCGTGCCCGCTCGCTGTTTTCGATCACTTGCGCCTGCGTTTGCAAAAATGCGGTGCGGCTTGCTCGCGGCGCGCTTGCGCGTTTCAGCGCGTATGCGGGTCATTCGGGATTACCGTTCGCGATTTGACCGCACCCTACGCTTCGGCTATTATCCTTGCGCGGGGTGGAGCAGCCTGGTAGCTCGTCGGGCTCATAACCCGGAGGTCGTTGGTTCAAATCCAACCCCCGCAACCATCCGAATTGGTAGAGGGGCCGTATTATGAGACGGCCCCATTTCTTTTCCGAGCAGATCCCAAGCGCCTTCAGCAAGATAGTGCGGTTTTCCCTCCCCATGCCGGGGAACCATACGAATCTGACTGATGTGTTTTTGGAGTTCGGCTCTAGCTGGGGCGGTTTCGCCGCTCAGGAGTCCTTGAAGATCGGCTAGCCTCTTCGTGACAAACTGCCGAATGCTGTTGAGATGGGACTCAACGGAGCCAGGCTCTCTTGAGAGCAGTCTTTCGGTAATCTCTCGCAATTGGCGTTCTCGGTCGCTGATCGCTTCTACCAGAAAGGCAGAGGGGCCTGTTTGGGCAGCGGTCTCGGCCAATTTCCTTAGCTCGGCTTCAAGCTTCTGCTTGCGCTCTCTCATGTCTGCCAATTCATCTGATAAATGTTCGAGTGCCGCTTTGAGTTGCCGACCCAGCTCGCTGATTGCATATTCAACGACTTCCGGTTTCAGGACCTGGCTCTGCAATTCATCGAGCAGTCTCCTTTCCAACCAATCCTGCCGTTCAAGCAAATTGTTGGAGCACGCACCGCGATAGAAATGCCGGGAGCACCCGTATTTCCGATACTGCCCGCCGGGACCGGTGTGAGTCACAATAACGAGGTTCCCTCCGCATTCACCGCACTTGAGCAGCCCACTAAAGAGGTACTTGCTCGTGGCGGAGCGCGAAAGTAAACCCGGTCGCTGGTGAGACGCGTATGACGCCTTAAGCCGCATCAGTCGGCCTTGGACGGCATCCCATAAGTCCGGCTCGATAATTCGGAGATCATCCCGTTGGACGATATGCCATTCGCTTTTTGGCCGAACTCGACGTACCCGCTTATTCGTGCCAGGGACTTTTACAAAGCGTGAACTATTCCAAATGATCCGCCCGGCATAAAGCTCGCGATAAAGCATTTCGCGGATTGCTGTAGGACACCAAGTGGCGTTCGGTCTGTCAGCGCGCGGGCGTGGCGGTTCCACTCCTTCACGGTTCAGTACCGTGGCAATCTTTTTGAGAGAGCAGCCCGCCGCTGACATCTGAAAGATTCGCCGAACGACTTCAGCCTGTTGTGTGTCTACGACAAGAGTTTTGCCTCTTCCGTCTTCAGCAGCGATTGTGTTGTATCCGAAAACGCGCCCGCCAGCATGCCGCCCCTTCAGGACGAGTCCTTCCAAGCCTCGGTGCGTTTTTTTCGCAAGTTCCCGCACGTATAGGCTGTCCACCATCCCGTGCACGGTCACGAGCACGTGGGCCTGCTCGTCTTCAGAATCAATCCCCTGACTAACTGCGATGAGCCGGACTCCGCAAAAATTTAGGCGCTCGAAGATGGCAAGGGCGTCCTTTGTGCTACGTGAAAGACGGCTACTGTCGTCCACAAGAATTATGTCAAATGGCCTCGGCTGAGAGACGGCTACGCTCATGAGATTGCCGAGTCCAGGGCGATCCGCTCCGACTCCACTAAGTGCTTGATCGACATAAACGTGATCGTCCAAAAACTGAAAACCATGTGCGACAGCGTACTCGCGGCATTTCCTTATCTGATCTTCGATAGATGTCGGACTCTGGAGGTCGCTGGAGTAGCGGGCGTAAGCCGCGCATCGGAGTGTCATTTCATTCCCTCGCGTTTGGCGATGTCCGAGAGCGACAGTACGCTAGGGTTTGAATCGATAGCAAGCGCTTTTCGGTTTTCAGCGCGGACAAGCTCTACATATTCTCGAAGCAAAGCGGGGATGATGACGTTATCCAGCCAGCTCTTCAACGCGGGGTCTAATAAGTACCCTGGTCTCGTGGCGACATTTGGTTGCACGCGTGTCATGCTTGGCCCAAAACCTTTGCCGACTTACGGCTCTCGTCCTACCTCTTTTCTCTCAGTTTGAAGAGCATCCGACGAATGTCGCGAAGCCACGCGTAGTGCTTCCTTTGCTTTATTGACCGTATGGCGAGCGTAATATTCGGGATTTGGCTTCTCTTCGGCGCGAAAATCGGCGATGCGCTGTATAACGATTGCGGGATCATCGCCGCGAGCAAGGGCGCGTTTTGCGTAAGCCCAATCCTGCTCTGACTGACTCCTGTGTGCTGGCGAGAGTGTGCTTCGGGCTTCACTCTCGAACCGACGCGGTGTTTCGAGGGAATCCTCCTGAAGCTGGAAGTCGCGCGCGTGATGAACGGCGTCAGATTCGTGATGAGCTTGTACGATGAACTCCGCATCGTATTTCCTGTTTGCGAATCCGGGCAGCCGGAGGACTCTGGTCGAGTCGGTCGCTGCCGGGTCGCCGCCGAACTGCACCGCCATCGCTCGCAACATCGCCTCAGATTCTTCGGTTGCTAATCCCTCCACTCGCCAGACCACTTGGTGCTTGTCGGGCGACGTGTCGAGGATGAAGTTCGGAGCGGGCACATCGGTTGAGTTTCTGATCGCTTCCAGGGCAGCCTGACCGCCTCTGTCCAGGTCGAGATAAAGATGCCGAATTTCACGGATGTTCTCTTTCGTTCGGCTATTTGCACCATTCTTGATTGGATTCATGCCAACGAAGATGTCCGCTCCAGCTGCGTTTTCGCTCCGCAGCCAACTCTGGAACTGTGGAGAGGTTATCGTCTCTGCCGTGGCGATTCGTTGTACCGTTCGGCCCGTCCTGCGATTCCGGGTGAGGATCGCCAGCTCATCAGCAGGCTCAAACAGTGAAAGAACATATTCGGAAGCAGATAAGGATCGGGGTGTGAAGTGTTTCTCCGCGTTCATGGGTTGTCTCGCTTCGCGAGGTACACGGCACCGAAGTCGTAGAGGTCCGTGTCGGGATAGTAGCCGTTGATTTCAATCACTTCGGCGATATAGCGGCGACCGGGCCTGCGCTCGATGTGGATCACTACATTTAGTGAGTCGGCGATATTTGTCTTGATGGCGCGGTAAGGCAATTCAACTCCACTCTGAAGCACACAGCTCGTAAACCGGGCAAGCCCTTGCCGCGCCGAGTTCGCATGGATCGTCGAGAGGGTTCCCGAATGTCCGGTGTTGAGAAGCTGCAGCAGATCGAACGCCTCGCCGCCGCGAATCTCACCGAGAATGAGGCGGTCGGGACGATGTCGAAGTGCCGCTTTGAGGAGGTCGCGGATCGGCACTGCCGGTACGCCGTTTTGCGCCTGGCGAGCCTCGAACCGAACAAGGTCCGGCTGCGACATCTGAATCTCCGCCGTGTCCTCGATCAGCAGGATGCGTTCGTCCTCGGGGATGAATCTTCCCAGAATATTCAGCAATGTCGTTTTGCCGGTTCCCGTGCCGCCGCTAATGAGAAGGTTCTTGCGGCTAAGAATGTAGTCTTCGAGCCGATTCGCAAGAGATCGGTCGAGCATTCCCGAGCGGATGAGGTCCTCCATTTCGAAGCGCCGGGCAGTGAATTTACGGATGGTGAGTGTGACTCCCCGCAAACTGCACGGCGGAATGACAGCAGCGACGCGGCTGCCGTCCGGGAGCCGCGAATCTAAGATGGGCTTTGCTTCGGAGATGTCATCTCCCAAACGCCGCGCAATATTCTTCACGGCGACCATAAGGGATTTCTCCCCGAGCGAGACGCCTTTTACTTGCTCCAGAAAACCGCCCTTCTCGATAAATACCTGGTCGGGTCCGTTGACCATCACTTCGCTAATCGAGTCGTCGAGAATCAGGTGCTCGATAGGCTTCAAGAACGGCAGGATCATTTCGAACCCGCTCACCGGGCCTGTTTCATTTCCGGTCGTCATAACTGTCCATCCGCAAGCTGGCGGAAATACGATTTGTTCGGGTCGTTATAGTAGGGCTTGAGATAGCAAAACATCGGCGGCATGGGGTTGAAGCCGTCGTAGGCGACGGTGACCGACTGCGCGTTGCGCAACTCAGTGAACGTCTTCACGTCAAAGCGGTAATCGCTTTGCGTGTTGTAGCTCTTCGAGGCGGTGATATTGGCCTTGTGCGAGACGGCCTTCCCTGTGAGCAAACTCACGCGGGCATCGTGACCGCTCTCGGACAGGTTGTAGCTGACCTTGAGTTGATCTTCGCGTCCGCAAAGCTCGCTTGCGGTCTTCGCGGAGAAATCATCTGATAGCGCCAGGAAAATCTTTGTTCGGAACGTTTGCAAGAGTGTGCGCCAGGAATCTCCTGGCAATGCGGATTTAAGCGAACTGACACTCTGTGTGGCGATGATCGAGATGCACTTGGGCTGCCGCGCAAGGCTGAAGAACTTCTCGTCGCCCGTAGGATCGTTTTCGCCCACGGTGGCGAAGTGCTGATATTCGTCGCACAGGAATAGAACCTGCCGGAAGTGTCGCTCGGGATGCGCCTCAATTTCGGGTATTCGATTCAGAGTGGCGCGCTCGAAATCGAGCTTCATCATGACGCCCAGAGCTTTGGCCAGTCCCGGGTTCATACTGACCGGGAAATTGAGGGCGCAAACCTTCCCATTCTCAATCAACCAAGCGAAAGACGGCAGAGGCTTGCCAAGTTTTTGATTCGCGTTCTTTGCAGGGTCGTAGCACTCCTTCTTCGGGCAGAAAACTCTCTTTACCTTCGGGTTGTCATCGAAGAGCGAAAGGAATACCGAAATACCCTCGACAATCGAAGTTCGCAGCTTCGGTTCGATGCGCTTCCAGTCATCCTCAAACCAACGCTTCACCGCTTCGAGTTGTGCGAGCTTTTCAGGGTCTGCTTGGGAGGGGTCAAGCACGCTTCGGGACTCGAAGCCGATGCCCTTGCTTTGCAGGGTCTGTCGAAGCTCTAGCGTTGCAGGTGCGAGGTAGCGGTCTTCCTTCTCGTCGTGAACGAATCCCAGGCCGGTCAAGTCTGCTGCCCGGTGACCGTAGATATCCGGCTTGATGGCGACAGAGTAGCGGCCCATCACGATGTCTTCAGCCTCGTGAATCCGTTCTTCGAGAAGAGATGGAGAGATCGCGCACTGGTAGACATCGAACAGTGTTACGTAATCGTAAGCGACCTTATGAAGAAGGATGATGAACTTCACCAGATTCGTGTAGGCCTGCTGCCAGAACGGTTCCTTGCCCTTGCCAAATAAGTTGTTGAGAAGCGACGCGATACTGAACGCCAGGGCGTATGCGTCGAGATCGTTATGAAGCGGGTTGTAACGGTATTCCGAATCGAGGCTGATCTCGATGTAGTCTTCGTCACGTCCGTGCCTGTCGAGGATGCTCTTTACCTTCCGGCAGAAGTCGCCTTTGACTTCGAGAATCAAGCCGCCAATCCGCATGTGTTCGTCACTCGCTTTATAGGCCAAAACCTGTTCGGCAAATGGATACATGCAGCAGCTGGTTTTGCCGCTCCCGACCGCACCGAAAATGGCGATCCCGGTGAAGAGCCCGCGCTCAGGAATCGAGAGCCATCGCGGAGTCTCAGAGGGTCCTGGTCTGCGCGGGTTGTGAACCTCGCCGACCACGACATAAAGGCCGTTCCGTTGCTCGGGCGCAGTGTACTTGGGCAGGTGTCCTGGCGAGATGCGGCGGCGCACTTTGAGCGTGAAAATGTAGAGCCCCGAAAGCACCGTCGAGAAGAACAGGAATGGTGTGGTGAACAGAAACAGGTTGTAGAGGTACTCGAAACTGAGAAAGGCGCGTGGGGCGCGCATGGCGGTTACGCGCAAAAAAATCTGGTCGGACGGAAATGGATGCGTGTAATAAAGGATCGTCCCGGCACCCATCGCCAAAAGAGCGGAGACGAAGCCGCGCGAGTGGAGAATGCGCTGGATCATGCCTTCGTTCTCCCCTCTGTGGCCTGCGGCCTGTCAGAACCGCTCCGGCGCTGGTCCCGCCACTTGCGGTAATCCTGGTCGCGCCAGAGGACCTTCTTCAGTGCGGCGTTGATGACGTGATCGGGGCTGCTTTCGATGAACCGCGCATAGTCTTCGACCAATTCGTTTACGGGTTCTTCGAGACGAACTTCACGGGTTTGGATTGCGGGTGCCTTCTTGATGATCGACATCGTTTCCTCCTTAAGGTCGTTCGGGTTCTAGCTCTTTGCTCTCACCGTGGAAAAAACGCGGGCACGTTATCTGTGCCGAAGGGCGGGAGCGACCCACGATTCGCTTGGGCGGCTGAAAGGCGAAAAAGCGGGGTCGCTCCCGCCCGATTGTGCGTTTTTTCCACGGTGGCTTTGCTTTTCATAGTCTTTCCACCTGAGTCTGGACAAAGGGGTTCTGTTTCTCGGGCGGTGCGGAAACTGGTGAAGACCGCGTTGTAGGTTCGATTTCTGCGTTCTGCACCCTCGATTCGGCGGTTTCAGCGCCCGCCGGAGCGATTCGCGGAAGGATTTGCGCGGCGAAATCGACGGTGTGAGGGCCACCATCACTTCCGAATTCCTGACGGATATTGACTTCTGTCAGTCGCCCCGCCTTCCAGGCGCGATAGAGATTCTCGAAACGGTTCCCTGGGAAACGCGTTTTCGCGTTGTTACGGAAGACCAGATCGGCTTCACTCAGCGTGCCGTACTGCTTCAGGTCCCAAGCCTTGCGGATTTGGAAGTACCGAACGATGTCCGCCGACGAGTCGGACTGAAGTGGAATCGTGACCAGCGAATCGAACAGTTCTTTAGCCGCCTGAAAGTGCGAGTCCACGCGCGCCAGATAGAGAAACCGGAACGCGGACAACTGCCGGAAGAGCGGCATGTAGGCTTTGAGGTGATGAATGAATTCGGCCATGCATGCCTCGCTGCCCTGCAGGAAGGTGAACGTCACCACAGGCGAGGCGAGAGTCTCATCACCCAGAAACATCGGAAACTTGTCCACGAAATAGCGGGTTGTGGGCTGTGAATTGCGGCTCCCCTGATAGGCTTTGGTGGGCAGGAAGTGGCTTGGAACTTTCAGTTGCTCGGTGAAGAACCGGACCTTTTCAGGCTCGGTTTCAAGATAGTGAGACTCCCGATTCGCTAGCACAAAATCGAGCATGGCGAGGCGCTGGCGGATGAATTCGATCTCATGCTGGCGGCGATTACGGAGGTTCTCGCGTCCGATCTGCCGGTAGAGCCTGCGGGAGAAGAGGTGGTAGATCACGCCGCTCCTCGGAAAGCATTCGGTCCGGGCATGTTTCTGCGCATGGAGTTTGGCCCAGAACAGGGTCGTCCGCTTGCCCCAATGAGCGCCGGTAAATCCGAGGAATTGGCGCGCGGCAAAGTAGCCGGAATGCGTGGCGACGAGATACAGGAAACGCGCTTCGGGCTCGGTATAACCGAGGGCTTTCAAGGCATCGAGATGAGAGGGCGAGATGGTCATAGCGAAAGAATCCCTGCGGTGAGGTCCTGGTCATTCAGAATGCGGCGCAGGCGTGAGGCGTCTTCGGGATGGCTGTAAAGGGAGAATCCGGCTCTAGCTTTTGCCGCTAATCCCTGCGGGCGGTAATGCCGCGTCGCCAACTCCGCATCTACACGGTCTAGCTCGCCTTGGGCGTTCTCATACTCGATGCGAAGGTCGGGTAGTTGAACCTTTCCGTTGACCACCGGGAGGTGGTGCTGTTCTGCTACCGCTTGCTTAATCTCGGGATCGTCTTTTTGAGGGCCAAGAGCTTCTAAATCGCGGTTCAGATCGCGCTTAAGTTCGTAATCGAGGATGACGCGAAGCGGCTTGCCGCCCGCGTGCTCAATTCGTGCGGCTTCCTTCTGATAGAGCCGATACAGATCCGCATCGTGTTTGGCTTCTTTGGGCTTGCGCAAACTATGATAAATCTCCTGCTCGTCCGCGATTCGATTCGTGGTGCGGAGGAGCTTCGCTCCTTGCTTCGTTAGCGTGACGATACGAAGCGTCTTTCTACCCGAGATTTCCAGAGTCTTATCGCTCAGCAGCGACTGCTCTTTGAGCCGCCGAATATTCCGTTCCATTCGCGCGCTGTCACCTGCGTAGCCGTATTTGGCAAGATCGTGCGGAGCAACCACGCGGAACCTGCCTATGTCAGAAAGCGTGCGGATTTCGGATTCGCGGAGCAGGTATTCGCGGTCGCGCAAATAATAGGCGCGCGGCGAATCCTCGCGTTCGGGCTGGAGAACCCTGTGCTCGCGTGCTTCCGGCTCTTGGCGGTCAGAAAGCGATGCCTCTCCCGATCCTCTGCCCGATGGGCTGTGCCTCCCTTCGCTCCTGCGATGACCCGGAGTGCGACGAACCACATCGCGCGTGTCCTGGGGATCGTAGGGATAGAAGTCGCGGGACATCTCAGTTCGGCTCCTCGTCGTCGGTGGGTGCGGGCATCTCGATCTGCCCAACGTTGAACTGCCTGTCGAGGTGGGAGAGTTTGCGGCCCGTATCTTTCAAAAAGAATCGGCGGTTGATGGCCAGGAACGCGGCAAAAACGTTTAGGAAAAGCACGGCTGCCGCGATGAGAAGCACACTGCCATAGGCATGGAGAATGACCGCTTTGTACGAGGCCATGAACTTCAATTGGTCCATCAGCCAGAAGCCGTAAGCGAGCAGCACGGCAATAGTCAGAAGCAATGCGTTTGCGATCATGTGTGTTCCTCTATCGAAGGCGAGAGCGGAGGCATTTTTGTGAAAGCATCCGGTGGAAAGATGTCCACGACGCTCGCTGCCAGCGCCTGTGCGATTGCGTACGCGAGGGCGAGACTCGGTTTCCACGTGCCTTTTTCAATGGCATGAATGGTCCCCAGGGATACGCCGACACATTCCGCCAGTTGTCTTTGGGACCAGTGCTTGGAGGTTCGTAAGGAATGGACGAGATTCTGACGGAGAGGATGTGTCTTGTCCGCAGCAAAGTCGATATCTTCATTGATCTCGTGAGCCTCGGCGGGCGGCAGAATTTCCGGTTCATGAGGGAATACGTCGTCGATCCTTTTTCCAAAGGCATCGGCGAGCCTATAAGCGAGCTCCAGACTCGGATCACGCCTCCAGTGCTCGAACAGGCTAATCATGAGGCGACTGATACCGACGCGGTTGGCAAGAGCTTGCTGTGTCCAGCCTCTTTCGCTACGCAAAAAGCGAATCCTATTTTTCATTGAATGCCTCGTCCTCCCGGAAGTAGGTGATGGTGAGTCCGAGCGGGTTAACGGGAATCAATTCATTCGGGACTTTGCTGCGGAAAATGAAAACGAAATCGGCGGTGTAGAGATCTCGCTTAAGCTCGCTATGGTCTACGGGCGAGTAATACACCATATCGAAGTCCACACGGGCGCGATACGGAGGGTTCTCGAAGCCTTCAAGGGCAACGTTCTTAACGTCAATGTCGATCTCGGGCGCGGAAGAATTCGCAAGAAAAGTCTTGATGATCGCACCTTTCTTGTAGGCGTCGAAAACGCTGTTCGCCAGGCTGCTGTCGAGGAAGTAGAGCGACTTCGAGAAATCGTCCTGAATTGTGTAGCGATTGCGGCGGTAGTAGAGCGTGCAGAATTGCGTCAGGAAGTAGCGTACTTCGGCGTCCTGGGGCTTGTAATCGAAGGTGTGATAGTCGAGAGCCTCGGCCCTTCCCAACTGATCAATGCGGATCACCAGTGGACGGAAATTCTGAAACGTCCGAATCGTTTTCAGGTCCACCAACGCGAGGCCGATGGCCACAAGGGAGAGGAGCACCAACGCAATCTTGAGGTAGGTATTTGTCACCATAGGATCACCGTACTGTTCGAGATAGAGCCGCTTGGCGTTTTCAAAGCTCGCATCGTTGTTCATCCGAACACCTTTTCGAGAATGGCGGCAGAGGACGTTCCCGAGGTACCGCTGAAGATGTGGTTGGTAAGCGCCGGAATCTTGAGCAGCGCATAGATCGCAGCCAGGAAGGTGATGAAAAGGACGGGAAAAGCTTCCATGAGTTGAACCACGGAAATCGTGCCTGTCGGCTCAAGATCGAGGATGCCGAGAATGAGGTTCCCGATGATGTAAACGACGGCTGCGGCAATCACTTGGTAGAAGGCGTACTGGATGAACGCTTTGAACCATCCCCAGAAGAGCCATTCGAGCTTCGGAACGATAAAGAACGGCACAAAAATGGGACCTACCAGAACGCACACTGCGGTGGCAATAAATCCGTAAGCGATCACGACAATCGCGATGGCCTGCGCCGCCGCGAGAAGAATCGTGATGACTACGTATTCCGCTGTTCCAAGAATGTCTCCGAATGTCGGAGAATTCATGCGCACCTCGAAGTCTGCAATTCGCTCTTCGACGGTTTGCAACTCGGCCTGATTGATCTTGGTCGAAAGGAACTGCGATTCGTCCGTAATGAGGTTGTGAAAACTCCTGCCGATGCCAGGGATCGGAGTGCTGTAGTAATTCACCATTCCAAACCCAAAGCTGATCGTAAGAAGGAGAGCCGCGAAATTATCGAAGTGGAGGAAGTGCCTTCCACTAGCAGCGGACAGTGCGGATTTCACGCCGTACCAGACGACCAGGATCGTCGCAAACATCCGAAAGAGGTTCTGGCCCATCGCGTCGAAGAAGCCGAGATTCTGAGTGAGGAGATTGTTGATGGCCTGAAAGATGAACTGAAGGTAATCGGTCTGCATGGCTGCGGCTCCTCCGGCGCGGCTCGGTATTTTCGATCTAGGGCATCTGGAAACTCTGAATCGAACTGGTGAGGGTGCCGGTGACCTGGGTCATATTGCCGGCGAGGTTCGCCCGCCGCTCGATGTCGGCGTTTATGGAGTTGGTGGTGCCTTCACGCTGCTGCTTAGCGAGGATCGTCTGCTCCTCAAGCAGCGAGGCCAGGAGCTTGTTTGAGTCCTGAAGGGTACGCAGTGTCAAAACGCCTGCGGCATTGATCTTGTTCAGCACGCCAAGTTCGGTGTTGAGATTGGGATCGGACGAAAAGGAATCCTGTTCGAGGTTGTTGATTTGGGTCTGAATGTCCTGAGAGTCGCCGCGAATCGAGCCAATCGTCTCCATCGCGGTGGTGTTTGCGCCATCGGAGAGTTCGACCGAGGCGTATTGGGACTGCACGCGATTGAGTTCGTCGGGTGTCATTCCGCCGAGCTGCGCGGAACTGTATGGAAGTAAGCCGGTCGTTGCCTGCTGATAGCCGCTTGTGACAGTCGGTACGGCTCCCGAATTGATTCCGCTAATCCAGCCTCCGGTGTTGCCGTAGGTGTTTGGCGCTGTGGCATAGCGCCATTGGGAAAACAATGCCTGGTACCGCGCAGGCATGTTCTGAAGGTTTTTGGACATTTGAAGCGCGAGATTGTAGGCAGTGACAAGCTGTGTGTAGCTGTTCTTTAGCTGGACGAGCTGCTGTTCGAGTTCGGCATAACGCAGCAAAGCGTTGGCGTAGTTCGTGGGGTCGTAGACGATCCCGAAACCGAACTGAGCCGAAGCAGTGCCAACGCACAAACCTGCTATTAACAAGAGACCGATGACTTTCTTTTTCATAGAGGCTCCATCCTTTCTCGCTTTCATAGGTTCGAAGGCAGTTGGTGATTGTTGTAGTCGGGCAATGCCAGATCGCCCGAGAGATAGACCTTTACGCGGTGACCCTCGCGGATCGTCACGGTTGGGAGAATGTTCAGGAAGCGGTCTAGAATTTGTTCCGAGGACTGGGCCATGCTGGAAGCGAACTGCTGACGCATTAGGTCGCTGCCGGATTCGTTGAACGCGCTGCCCGTGCCTGTTTCGGCGACCGCTCCGAGAGCGCCGATGGCGAGGGATGTGCCAAAGATGCGCAGATAGTGGTTGTTTACCTTGTCGCGCAAGCCGGTATCTCCGATTTGGTCGAGTCCCTGAAACTGGTCGAGACTCACGGAGAAACCATCGGGCATGATGAGCCGGTGGAAGGCGACGGCGAGGCGCGTCTGCCCGAGGGCTTCCACCTTCTTTGCCTCTCCTAGAATCCTGGTTCCCGCTGGGATCAAAAGGTGCTGGCGGTCGTGCGAATACACGTCGTCGCTGAGTAGGCATTCGACCGGGCCGACGAACGATCCATCGAGCCGGTTCATAAGGACTCCTTCTAGGACGGTTCCTTCAAAGGCGATGTAGGTTTTCCCCGCCGCCACGCCCGCTGTGCCGGACGGCGTGGCGGCAGGCTTGCTCACCTCCTTGGTGTCGTGGTCGGCCTCGGTCTTGCGTTGAACGGAATCATTCGTCGCAACAGGAGGCGGGACGCTGGACTGAGGAGGGGCTGGGACTTGTGTGGGGATGGGCGGCTGCAATTGCTTCAGCAGTTGAGCGATCTGAAGGGTTGAATCGAGACCATTGCCGGACGCTGTGGGGGTGGAGGGACTGGCATTCGGTCCGGCCGTTCCGGCGTCCTGGTCGGATTGAACGGGACTCTTCCGATAGCTCAGAGCCACGTTCGAAGCAAACAACGAGAGGTATGCGCGCTTCTTCTGTTCGGACTGAATGGGGTCTTCGCTACGAGATGGGGTACCGTCAGGCTCGCCCGCTTGGGTGGTTTGTGAATTAGAAGGTGCGTTGCCCAGCACCTTGGTTTGCTCGGCGAGCGCATTCTGGGCGACTAATTCTTGCCTTTGCAATTCCGCAATGTGGTTTTGTAGCTCGTTGATTTCGGTCTGATTCACCTGCATGACTGCGGGTGGCTGAGCGACTGGAGTGTTCGGTTTGGCCTGGGCCTGCGGCTTCTTCGGACTCGTGAGCCACATAATGACCACCATCAACAGGGCTAGGCCCACGATCAGCCAGGACTGGACGTGTTTGGGCAGTAGGCCGGGCGGCTTTGGGGCTTTCTCTTCTATGGGTTCGTTCATGGTTTCGGTCCTTCTGTGACTTGAGGCGCGCCGTGCCTCGCAAATGAAAGCTTCTTTTTGCCGATCGCGAGATAACCGTTGTCGAGAATCTTCGGGATGACGTACGTTCCGTTCTCGAATTGAAAATTGATGAGGTTCGGCTTGCCATCCTTCAGTTCGTAAACGGTAGGTTTCTCTCTTGCGGAACATTGGATATAGGTGAAGGCGCTGTCGTGATAAATAGCCGTCACGAGGAATGGAGGTTTTGAGCCTTTCTTATCGATTTGATAGTCGAAGCGCAGCTGCTCGGGATATTCGTAGCGGAATTTCTCGACCTGTTGTTTGGTCTGAGCCTGCGCCGCCGTTACTTCGGCACTCGCCTGTTCGCGGACTTCTTGTATTTCCTTCCGGTACGCGTCGGCTTCACTGGCGGGCACATAATTCTGAAAGAATCCCTGCACGCCGACGCTGGATTGATCCTTCGGTTCAATGAAAATCTTCAGGTCCGGCTGGGCGTTCGGCTCGTTGCTGATCTCAGTCAGCAGGAACGAGTACACATGGCCGTTCGCGGTGATGAGATTCAGATCGGTGCTGATACCGGCCTGCGCGGGATGGATAAAACATAGGTTATGGACGCCGTTGATGATCCAGAAGTCTTTATCACCTGTAGTGAAGTCGAGAATCTCCTCGCCTTCCGGGAGCACGATCAAAGTTGAAAAACGGACTTTTGCCCGCACGGAAACGATGTCGTTTTGCGAATACTTCACGACACGTGCGCCTGCCGTGTCGGCGCGGAGCGGCAAGGCGGACCAGCAGGTAATACAAAGCAGGGCGAGAAGCGCGGCTCTTTTGCGCGAGCAAACCGATGGGACGCGGAACACGATCTTCATTTCGTTTCTCCTTCATCGAGTGAATCTTGGAGGGGATTGGTCTTGACGGGCCTGACGCTGGAGTCGTGTCGGAATATAATCAGCACAACCGTGACGAACAAGACTCCGCTGAGCGTGAAGGCAATAATCGAAAAGAGCGCTGAGGAACTCTGTGAGAGAAGTTCTGGGGGAAGGATAGGTCCCAGAAATAGCGGATTCATCGGGTGCCTCCTGCCAGAGTTTCGAGACCCTTCTCAAAGCCGTACTTCTCGAACGCTTCCTTGCGCTTGCGGTTGTCGTAGGGATCGTTGGTGTAAAGCCAGTAGCTCTTGGGATCAACCATCAGATTTGCAACCTTCGCCAGTTCTGGCGTCTTGATCAAAAATTGTTGCTTCGGGATCAGTCCTGCGATCAGCTCGACTTCGTTTTCGTTAAGGTGAAACTGTCGGCGGTACAGATCCCGGTCCATATCGGGATTCGCAAGAAAAATCTTCGTTGCGCAACTTTCGATGATTACGTCCAGGATGTCGGAACGACGTAGCTCATCGAGCGATTGGGTCGAGAGCACCATCGCCGCGTTGTGTTTGCGCCAGGTCTTGAGCGCTTCGACTACGTAACGCTGAATGCTCGGATTCTTCAGGAATACCCATGCCTCGTCGATGAAAAACGCCTTGAAGGCGGACGTGATCTCCTTGTCAGCGATGACGACATTGGCCCGATGCAGAATGTAGAAGAGCAATGGCTCCAACAGCTCGGGATACTGGCTCATCTTCTGGAAGTCGAAGCACTGGAACCGAGAGAAGGAGATCGTGTCTTCGGCATTGTCGAAGAGGAATCCGAACTGCCCGCCCCGCGTCCACTTCGCCAGGCGCTCGGCCATGCCGTGGCCGAGAATGTTTGACAGCACGCTGAGAGTTCGTAGCGCCGGATCGACGGCGTAGAGGTTCTCGATCTGGTGGTAAAGGTCGCGCTCGGTCGCGGGATCAGGCTCTTCAGCTCCCGAGCCTTGCATCAGCACCTTCAGAAAAAGCGCCAGAAAGTCGAGATTCTCCTTGGTGGGAGGAAGCGAAAATGGGTTGATTTTGAAGCCTTCCGATTCGAGTCCTACCTGCACGTACGAGCCACCGAACAGATGTGTAAGGCTCTCGAAGCTTCCGCCCAGGTCGAAAATGAACGTGTAGGGCGCATATTTCTGAAGGTTCGTGATCAGGAAATTCAGCAGGAATGATTTCCCTGCGCCCGTGCGCCCGAGGATCATCGTGTGGGCTACATCGCGGTAATGGAGATTAAGGAAGTAGGGCGTATGGTGGTTGGTTTCAAGGACCGCTAAATACTCCTGCCGAAGTTGCCGATTGCGAGGCTCGCCACAGTGAAGGGTGAACAGAAACGAGAAATCGGCGTAGTTCGCGTTTAGCACGTAAAGGTAACGGAGATTGAAGGCGTAGTTGCTCGGAACGGCTGCCAGAAACGCATTCAGTAGGTTGTATTTCTCTTCGTAAAGCTGGGCGTCGTGGACGCTGAACACTTTGTAGAATTCAGCACAGGCCCGGTCCACCTTGGCTAAGTCGAGGTCGTAGATCACGACCGTTAGCGAGAACTGCCCGAAGTAGTTCCCCTGAAGCTCGATCTGCTGGACGGCATCGCCGAGTTCCCGGACTTGGGATTCTTTGGAGTCGTCGGTCAGAACATCGCGCTGCGGGGCGTCGTTGAGGTTGACCTGGCTGAAAAACGAATGCTTCGTATTGTGGAAGTGGCGACGCTTGGCTTGTATCAGCCGTCGAGTCTTGCCGGAATCTTCCTTCTTCCATTCGGTGACGACGTAGTAGTTCGCTGCGACTTCGAGCAGGCGTTGCAGAATAAGCGGGAAGCTCTGCGCGGACGGTTCCTTCAGCGTCAGGACCTTGACGTAATAATCGTCCAGGCGCAGATGCCCACGGTGACATTCGAGGTGCGACTCACAAACGTAATAATCGAGGAAAGTGTCGTGCTTGAGCTTCGCCTGTTCGAGCTTCAGCGGATCGAAATTCAGAGTCTTTTTTAGGACGCGAAAGGCTTCCTGTTTATCGAGCAGATGAACAGGCAGGAAATCGCTAACCTGCAAGATGAAGCTCTCAATCTTCTGGAGAAGTGCCGCCTGATCTTTGCCTATCTCAGC
>DASUJR010000022.1:0-5563 GCA_036279175.1 Candidatus Acidiferrales bacterium
AATATCAGGGGACGCCCGGGAAATTGGCGCTGGGGCTGTTTGTAACGGACATGGAGGGGAAACGCGTCACATTCGCGCGGGCCAGCGGGCGATTCTTCGCGAAAATCATTACCGGGCTGATTCCGCTATTCATCGGCTACATCATGGCGGGATTCACGGCGAAGAAGCAGGCGCTGCACGACATGATTGCGAGCTGCTTAGTGCTGCGCCGCGGTTAGCGAGCCGAAGTTCAGGCCGCAGATTAACACGGATCGTCGCGGATCCAACCGGAGCGCCGAAGCGCGGTTTATACGCCCCAGCCGTAGCGTTCCTGATGGACGCCGACTTCGTTCATTTCGCCGCGAATCCGTTCTGTAAATTCCGCGCACCCAACGATACGCACGCCATGTCCTGCTGTTCCCGAGCCAGCGGACAGGCCCCCTGCAGCGGCTGAACCCACTGCTACAGGTTCGGCAATATCGACGGTGCGATAGCCGCGTTCGAGAACACGCTGGACCGCTGCTTCGATCGTTTGCGCTTCGGTCAGGAGGCCGAAGGACTCGCGAAGCATCAGCGTGGCCGAGAAAATGGCGCCCAGGGGACACGCCACGTCCTTGCCCGCCAGAGAGGGCGCGGAGCCGTGAATCGGCTCGTACAGCGAAGGACTGCTCTTGCCGCAGCTCATCGAGGGAATCAGGCCGATTGATCCAGCCAGCGCGGCAGCTTCGTCGCTAAGGATGTCGCCGAAAAGATTTGAAGTGAGGATCACATCAAATTGCTTCGGGCGGAGCATGATCTGCATGGCGGCGTTGTCGACGTAGAGGTGCTCGAGCGTAACATCGGGATAGTCGCGCGAAATCGCAGTGACGGTTTTCCGCCAAAGAGATGAGGTGGCAAGAACATTGGCCTTATCCACGCTGGCGACGCGATGGTTGCGATTAGCGGCACGCTGGAAGGCATAGCGCGCCACGCGCTCTATTTCCGCGACGCTGTAAGTGGCAACATCGCGCGCGGTGGCATTGCCGTTGTCGCCGCGCGTTTCATGTTCGCCGAAATAAATATCGCCGGCGAGTTCCCGAACGAATTCGAAATCGCAGTTCGCGATGCGGTCCAGCTTGACGGGCGAGATCGAGCGCAAGGCGTCGTAAACACGAATAGGACGCAGATTGATATAAAGGCCGAGCGACTTACGCAGCCCGAGAAGGCCGCTTTCGGGGCGCTTATCCAGCCGCACAGAATCCCATTTCGGTCCGCCGATGGCCCCGAGCAAAATGGCGTCAGCAGAACGGCAACCAGCGAGCGTTTCGGGGGGAAGCGGCAAGCCGGTACGGTCGATGGCGGCGCCGCCGAACGACAACTCGCGAAAGTCAAAACGATCGCCGAAGGACGCGGCGCAATCGCGTAGAACCTGGATGGCGGCGTTGGTTACCTCAGGGCCGATACCGTCGCCGGGCAAGACTGCAATGGTTTTTTGTACTTCTGGCATACAGAACCTCGAATCGTTTGTAACTGGCCCGCCTCAAACCGAGGCGGCCGCTACAAATTCAAACCGAACTTCAGCGAGGTCAGTTGGGCCTTGCGGCGCTCGATTCTCTGATGGACGCAGCGTGAGCCTGCCCGCGCTTTACCTGATGGACGATGGCCAGGAGATCGCGGTCGCTCACATGCTTCGACTCGTCGGCCCGGGCAATCGCCATGCCGTAGCATTGCGCGAGCTCGGCTTCGGTGGTCTCGTAGCCCAGCTCTTCCAGGCGCGAGCGCAGCGCGTTGCGTCCCGAATGCTTTCCAAGCACGAGTCGACGCGCCGGAACGCCGACCTTTTCGGGAACGATGATTTCGTACGTGAGCGGGTTTTTCAGGATTCCGTCCTGGTGAATGCCCGCTTCGTGCGCGAAGGCGTTTGCACCGACGACCGCTTTGTTCGGCGGCACGGCAACGCCGGTGATCGACGTGAGCAAGCGGCTGCTGGAGTAGATGCGGTCGAGCGCGATATTGGTGTTCGCGCCATAACGCGATTGGCGCACGTGCAGCGCGACCGCTATTTCCTCGAGCGAGGCGTTCCCTGCCCGCTCGCCGATTCCGTTGATCGTGCATTCCACCTGGCGCGCGCCGGCGGCAATAGCAGCGAGCGAATTCGCGACCGCAAGGCCCAGATCATTGTGACAATGTGCGCTGAAAACGACGTTCGGATACGCGGAAAGATGCTCGCGAACGCGGCGGAAAATTTCGGCGTACTCTTCGGGCGTCGAGTAGCCAACCGTGTCGGGCAAATTGACGATCGTGGCACCGGCTTGCGCCGCAGTCAAAGCGGCTTCACAGAGAAAATCGATGTCGCTGCGGCTGGCATCTTCGCCTGAAAACTCGACTTGCTCGCAATGTTCCGCGCCGAAACGAACCGTCTTCCCGATCTGCTCGATGGCTTGGGCCCGCGTGATGCGCAGCTTGTGCTTCAAATGAAGATCGGAGGTGGCAAGAAAGATGTGCAGGCGCGGTTTTCGAGCAGCCTCAAGAGCGCGCAATGCGGCGTCGACATCTTCCTGGCGGGCACGCGCCAGAGCCGCGACGCGGCAACCTTTTATTTCGACGGCAACCGCACGAACGCCTTCCAGATCGCCCGGCGAGGCAATCGGGAATCCGGCTTCGATGATATCAACTCCAAGTTCTTCGAGCTGGCGCGCAAGGAGGAGTTTTTCCTCGTGGTTCATGGAAAAACCGGGGGATTGTTCGCCGTCGCGCAGCGTGGTGTCGAAGATGTGAACTTGGTCCATAGCGCCTCGCTATCTAGAAATGGGTACTTCAACTCACAGCCCCTGCAAAGAACGCGGGCTCTGTTTCGTCCGTGGTGCGGAAACACCCCAAGCTGCTAGTTCACCGATACCAGTAGAACTGCCGCGGTCAGGAAAGTCCAATTTATAATTGTTGCAGCTAGGATAAATTTCTCTTATATAATAGAGGCCTATGGATTTAGCTTCGCTGCAGGTATTTCAATCGGTTGCGCGAGAGCAAAGCTTTTCGCGGGCGGCGGAGAAGCTTTACCGCACGCAGCCCGCGGTCAGCATCTCGATCCGGAAACTCGAGGAGTGGGTGGGCCAACCGCTATTCGTACGCGGGTCTGGCGCGAAGGTGCTAACGGATGCCGGCACCTTGCTGCTCGAGTATGCGGACCGCATGCTGAACCTGCGCGAAGAAATTCGGAAGGCGGTGCATGAACTGGGCCAGCTCGAACGCGGCCAAGTGCAGGTGGGAGCGAATGAGAGCTCGATTCATGCCCTGCTGCCCGCGTTCGACCGATTCCGCAAGCTGCATCCCGGCGTGCGTATCCTGGTGCATCGAGTGTCGTCGCGGGAAGTGCCGCGCGAAATCCTGAATTATCAGCTTGATGTGGGCGTGATTTCCTACATACCGGAAGAGCGCGAGCTGACGGCCATCGAGTTCTTCCGCGATTCGCTTGCGCTGATCGCGTGGCCCGGGCATCGGCTGGCGAAGCGTCGCGAGGCGAAAAAAAAGCCGCGTGAGGTGGACATCACTGAATTGGGCGGCGAAACCTTCGTTGCTCACATCGTGGAGTCGCCGTACCGCCAGCGCGTGGTTCAGATGTTCGCGAAAAATCACGTGCCACTCAATATGCACGTAGAGCTGCCGACGATCGAGAGCATCAAGCGGTTCGTCGCAATGAAAAAGGGCGTCGCGATCATTCCGCGCATGTGCGCAGAGCATGAGATTGTGCGCGGAGATTTGTGCGAACTGCGGCTGAAGCAAATGCACATCGAGCGGAGACTGTACCTCGTTTATCGGCAGGACCGGCCGTTATCGGCGGCGGCGCGGGAACTGGTGGCCGTGATCAGGGGCAAGGGGCCGGAACATAAGGATCGCGAGAAGGAGGATGCCTGAACGGAATTGAGCACCGCCAATCAAGCGATTGGCGTTCCCCGAACTGACTACTGCTCATGTGGGAAATTGGCGCTCCCGGGCGGCGCTAGCGAATGTTCTGGAGCATGCCGATGTTTGATTCGAGGACATTTTGCTCCTCGAATGCGACGTGGCGGCCGTCGGGCGAGACGTCGAAATGGTCTTGCGTGTTTTGCACGGGATCGACCCAGTAGGAATGAATCATCGGGATCGTCACGGAGGTGCACGTCAGGCCCGTGCCGTTCCATCCGATCTTGCAGAGTTGGCCTTTCAAGTCCGGCTTGGCCTCCACGAAATAAAGCTGCCCCGCGGGGCCGCGATCGAGCCACCCATCGACCCAGCCGCGGAAAAGCTGGCGCGGCCTATTCTTAAAATCAGTGACCCACAGCCCGGCAGCAGGATCGTCTTCTTGACGGGAAGCGACTACGTACGCGACAGACTGTTGATCGGGCGACCAGCGGACGCTGGCCCAATCGACTGCTGAAAGCAGCACACCGAGCGTTTCAGTCTTTTGAGTTCGCGGGTCGAAAGCCTCGACCTCGTGCTGGCGGTCTCGGAAAAGTATTCGCCCGTCAGGGCCGACATCGAAATAACGATCCGTGGCATGAGTCATAAGCGTCTCAGGCGTTCCGCCAGACACAGGGACACTACGATACTCATCAGGCGCGACGATTTCCGATTGCGATTCGTAGATCACATGCTGGCCATCGGGCGCCCAGCTTGGAAAGATGTCGATGCGGTCGTCGCGGACAACCTGTACGGGATTCGATCCGTCGGAATTCGCGATCCATATGCTTTCTTTTTCCGCGCCCTTGAGGTTGGAAAAGTAGACGAGATGCGTTCCATCCGGCGAGTAAGATGGCGCAACCTGATTGCGAGCTAGATCAGTGGTGAGCAACTTCGGGGTCTGCTGGCCGGGCTTCGACCCGAGATCGATTTGATCGATATTGGCGTTCATGCGCCAGGTAGAGAACACGAGTTTCTTGCCGTCGGCAGAAAGATCGAGTTGAGCGTCGTCGCCCTGACCGGCAGTGACCTGCTGGGGCGAGCCTCCCGTTGCGGAGATCTTCCAAACATTCATCGTTCCGCCGCGGCTCGAAGCAAAGTAAATGAACCGGCCATCAGGAGTCCAGACAGGGGAAAGCGCGAGGGTGCCGTCGTGCGTCAGTCCGCGGATTTTCCCGGAACGAAGATCGACGACATCGAGTTCGCTATAGGGTCCGTTGCTGTCGATCGTATAGGCAATCTGCCGGCCGTCCGGCGAGAAGCGCGGATTCTTATCGCGCCATCCCGGTTTTTCGGGCAATGCGACTTGATGAGCATTTTCACCGGAAACGCCAGAAAGCCAAATGGAGCCATCGAGAGAGTGTTCGTATGCGAGCAGGGTTCCATCGGGCGACCAAGCAGGATCTTCGGCGTTTTGGATTACCCGGCGGGGCGCGCCGCCGAGGGCGGGAACCTCCCAGATGTCCCAGATGCCGGAAGAGTTGAGCTGTCCGTAGGCAATCGTGGTCCCATCAGGCGACCAAGCGGGGCGTAACTTGTAATTCGCGGTGCGCGTGACCTGGACTAAATTGCCTCCACCGAGCAGGCCAACGTAGATGTTGTAAGAGCCGTCGCGATTGGACACGAATGCGACGGAGCGCCCGTCCGGGGAGATCGCGGGTTGCGCTTG
>DASUJR010000023.1:0-2727 GCA_036279175.1 Candidatus Acidiferrales bacterium
TTCGAGAACGCCTCCACTTTCTCCGGAACGATGCGTGCCAATTCATCATGATCGGCGTGCAGGGGGTCTAGAGCACCCACCATTCCGAGAGCCACTCTTGTTGCGATCACGTTGCCTGCGGCGGTGATGAGGTCGCAGTCCCGGCCGCACTTTCGCTCCGCCGCCGCGAATATGCCGTCAATCGTGCCCGGCCCGGAGATGTCGTCGCCTAATTCTCGCTGTTGCTCAGGGTCTGTGGCTTTGAAATGCACGTCGCGTTCTTCGAATGCTGTTTCCGTCGATTTGATGGTTTCGGTGTCTGGAATCAACGATCGGCAATCTGCCTTCGGTAGGGTTACGTGTACCAGACTAGGAACCTCGTGCCGCAAAAATGGGATACTGCGATTCATGCGAGCGAAAAGGAGCGGCAGGCCACGCGGTGCGCAGTAGTCGAGAAAGGCGACGGACGACAAACGCGCGTTCCAATGCCGCAAAGTTGGATAGACCTCGTCGCGGTCTATTCCCCAGGGCATCGGCGGAAGCCGGTAGTGCGGAGTTTGCTTCAGGCCCAGCATCGTCATGCGCGAAAACCAGCGCGGCACGACGTCGAAAACCATCTCGGCGCCCGGAAAACGGTCGGCGATGTCGGAAAGGAGTTGGCGCACCTCTTCGGGCTCAAGGTACATCAGAAGGCCTTGGGCGACGATGAACACGCCCGATGACGGATTGACCGCATCCATCCACGCACGGTCGAGGGCGCTCACAGAGATATGGGAGAAGCGATCGGTTGGCTGGAGGAAAACTTCGCGCATCCGGATTGCGTCGGGCAGATCTACGGACAGCCACCGCATGCGGCCGTTGTCGACGCGCCTGACCTGGGTTTCAAGTCCCTCTCCGAGGGACACGACCAAGCCATCAGGATGGCTTTCGAGCCAGTGCCGGATCACTCGGTCGATTTCGGCCGCGCGGATCGAGAGAGAACCCAGGGGATCGCCGAAATGGTCCGCAAAATCGTAGTCGATCGCATCGTGAATGCGGACGCAATCTGGATCGGTGAGAGCGCCGTCAACCCGCCATGCCTCGCTTGCGCGATTGTGCAGTCCCCAAAGCATCGTCTCGGATACTCCGGCAAGTTCGGACGTAGTTTTATAGCTCGACCCGTTTGAGGACACGACGACATCATTACCTGTTTGCACGTAATTCTCCTTCAGCGCGACACGGCGCTGTTTTCTCGTCCGCTGTAGCGTGGGCTTCCCCGTCGAATACTCAATCCGCGAGATTGAAGTCCGTTCCGAGCACACGCACAAACGAGCTGATCGATGCCTCCGCCTCGCTGCGAAAGCGCGGTCAGATTAAAGGCCGTTATCGTCATATTTCCCTCGCCGCCTCGCAACGTTCGCGAAAACGACGCGTTGTTCGCATGAGAGCGCTTCGGTCCGAAGCGCAAAAGATGAAGGACGCGAACATGATCAAGTTTATCCTCAGGGGGTCAGCCGCATTGGCACTCGCGACCGCCACGCCGGCTTTGGCGCAGGTTTTATCGGATCAGAACCACCATAACCAAAACGGTAGCAGCACGTTCGACAGCATCGATCCGAACAGAACGGATCCCGGCAGTGCCCGCGATCGCTATTCGTCCGCTCCTCACAGAAGGCATCGAGGTTCGGACGGAGCGAGCACAGGAGAACGCGGGACGTTCGACTCCGGCCCCAATGATCCGCCTCCGCCTTACACGCCTCAAAGAGAGGGCGGGCGGTAATTGGAAAATTCCCGAAAGACACAGAGAGCCGTCAACACCTGCGTCCAGTACGTTTGAACGAAGAAGGCCGAAAGAAATGCCACAGAATGGATTAAACGAAATGGATAAGCGGGCTGACGCGCGCTCGTCTTGGCGTGTTTTTGCATTGGTCGCGCTCGGTGCGGTCGCCACAAAGTTGCTTATGAGCAGGATTGCGGGGCTGTTCGGAAAGGGCACCCCTCCGGACGACGCACCGAAGTGATCTTTATTCGTGACGTGGTGCTGCCGCCCCTGCGTGACTTTAGGTAGTTTCCGAGCCTCGTCCCGCGCCACACAGAGGCTAATGGTTTGCCATCACCTGATTTTAGTGTTGCACGGCAATAACTCGGGCTAGCGATCGCTACACGACGGTCTCTGAGTAAATTCCGACCCTGGGCCTGGTGCAATTCACACCTACTTTTTCTTTACGGCGGGCACCCGCATCCGGCCGCCTAAGCACGCCATTATCACCCAACGGGCAATCCGAAAGATATTTCGCCGTGTCACTCAACTTCCCAAATCCGGCTCGAATCTATGACGCCAGGCGATGCTGCGTACAATTTTGGGGATACGACGGTGCATTTGAAATCAGCTTTGTAATGGAGCACCGTGCGTTCTCCCGGATCAACCCGGATGGGGCCGAAGGCGAATCCGGAACTCTCAAAATTTTCGATAGGTATCGCGACAAAATTCTTTCCGTCGCGCGGCGAGTCTATCGTGGACGGCAACCGGGAGCCTACACATTGGTAGCGGCCGATTTCTGAGCGAGCGTGCCAGTACCCGCTCTGCCTCCTGAGTATATCCCGAGCCTAACCCATCACGGCAGCACGCCTTACATATTCATCAAGGCTGAAGTGCCGTCGCCCGAGGCGGCTCCAAAAATCATTGATTTCGGGATTTCCCGAACGGCATTGGCCGCCCCTTCAGCTGAGAGCAAAGCGACGAGGCGGCGGCTGTTTAACGGTTCGCAT
>DASUJR010000024.1:0-4988 GCA_036279175.1 Candidatus Acidiferrales bacterium
GAAGCGATGCTCGCCGAAAAGCGTCCTCGCCCGTGCAGCCCGGCTCCAGCCGAGTTTTGCTTTCGTGTGGCAAGCCGCGCATGGCTGTGCGTCGTGGCCAAGCGCCCGTCGCGATCCTGTTCATGCCGGCGCAACGCAAGAGAGCGTCACTCTTCCCCTCATTGCTCCCTGCACATTTTCACTTTCTCCACCCCCAACTTTAACTTCCGCCTCATTCCTTGCCGCCCATCTCCTCCTTCAACATCTTCACAATCTCCCCGGAACTCATCCGCTGCCTCCACTGCGCGATCATCTTTCTTTCGGTGTCGTTCCCGACGCGCATCAGCATCTCCACCACGTTGCCTGCCCAGCGCTTCTCGTCGAACGGCTTGTTCCAATCCACGTTCCGCGCATCCTTCAAAATGGTGTACCGCCGCATTTTTGCAAGAATGCCCGGCAGCCGCTTACGATCCGCTTCACTGATGGCTTCCTCCGGTGCTTCTTCGTCTTCCGAGGCGTCATCGTCTTCGTCCGGCGGTTGCAGGAGGCTCGACCGCGCAACGTCCGCCTTACCGTGGCCCTCCTGAACGATCGGCTGCGAAGCCATCTCCCACTCATCCAGGTGCGCGATCTCCGACATGAACTTCAAAATCGCCCCGGCGCGCAATTTCCGGCAGATCTCGACCAGCGTTTGCTGCTCGCGCCCGTGCAGGGCTCGCGTCAGCGCCTTCACCACCTTGGCGTGATTCGGAAACACGCGTGCCACGAACCTCTCGCCCTCCGGCGTAAGCGTGATCACGCCCACTCCCCACCTTCGCTTCGGTGTCGCCACCGCTCTTGTTCTCGATCCCTTCCGTTCGCCCGTTTCGGTCGGCAAATCGACCAACACTCGCTTGATCCAGCCTCGCTCTTCCAGTCGCCGGACGATCGCGTCCAGATTCTGCCGCTGGAATCTCATCTGTCTCGATATTTCCATCATTCGCATCGGCCCGTTCTCGCATAGCAGAATCAGCAGCCGAAAGCCTTGCGGTGTCAGATCGAAAGTTTGCAACGGCCCTTTCATCCAGCTTCGCATCCACGCCGCCGTGTCCATCACTTCCACGTACACGCGGAACGCTCGCAGCGTCTTATCTCGTTGTGACGGGTATCGCTTCATGGTTTTACGTCCTTGCGCGTCAGCGCACTGTCATCCTATTTACCTTCACCGCTGCCCCCCCTCCCATTTCGCTGTCATCCTGAGGGGCGCAGTCCGCCCCGAAGGCTCTCTCTTGCTTATCGACGGTCCTCGGTAATCCTGAACCGGGCCCGGCCTGCCTGCCGTCGGCGATCTGCTTTTCGCTGTCATTCGCTGACTGGGCGCATCCTGCCCCAAAAAGCCTGCCCGCCGCCAGCAGGGATCTGCTTTTCGCTGTGATCCTGAGGGGCGCAGTTTGCCCCGAAGGATCTCTCTTGCTTACCGACGGCCCTCTGTAATCCTGAACTGGGGCCCGTTGTGTCAGGGCACGAGTTCGGTTCCCGCCGTAGGGTGATCCGCGCACTGTCATCCCGAACCCAGCGCCGACGCATTCGATCGGGGATGGGGGTGAGGGACCTGCTTTTTGCTGTCATTCGCTGACTGGGCGCTTCCTGCCCCAAAAAGCCTGCCCGCCGTGGCGGCGATCTCTCTTCATCCCTCCCAAACCGGTACCGAATTCGGCATTTTACGCCCGCATAACCCCCGTTCAAGATCAATATGTTTGATCTATTTACCGCACATTTTCTTCGCCCTATCTTCGCTTTCCCGCTGAGCCTCGTCAGTGGCGCAAGACGGTAGCCCACGGCGTGTCAGCCGTGGAAATTCAACAGTCAAAGCATTTGCAGACCGCGAAGCGGTCGTAAGAGTCGCCCACATCAGCACTCCAAGTAGCCGTTGCGCTGCGGTGGAAGTGCGAACCTGCCCGCCGTCGGGACGATTGATTGGCAGGTAGCGCCCTGGCGATAAGAGAGGCCCGCCGCAAGGCGTCCGCAACGCTCCCTCTCCCGCCGACAACTCGACAGGAGGGGGTGCCCCACGGTTCGCGCCGTCTGCGAACGGTGGGTCTTTGGTGGAACGGGGACCTGCCCGCCGCCACAGGACCGCCCGCGACAAGCGTGCGGTCGTGAGAATCCCTCCACATCCCGACCCGGTGTAACCTTCAGCGGGTTCGCGCGTAACCCTTGCGACAATCGTGAACGATGGATTTCGAGAGCTTATACAAGAAATACGCGGCGTCGGTTCGACGGTTCGCGCTGTTCCTGTGCGGCGATCCGGCGATGGCCGACGACATCACCTCGGACACGTTCGTGCGCGTGTGGCTCGTACGCGGACGCATTCGCGAACTGACAGTGAAAAGCTACCTGTTTACGATTGCGCGGAATGCCTATCGCGACCTACAGCGGCGAGGATGGCGGCGCGCGCCATTAGATGAAGAACGGCTGGACACAAGGATAAGCGCCGACATGCATTTGGAGCAAAAACAGGAACTGGCCGGCGTACTCGCTGCGCTGCAGGAACTGCCGGAGATCGATCGCGCGGCGCTGCTCATGCGGGCACTCGACGACATGTCCTACGAGGAAATCGCCACGGCTCTCGAAATCACATCCACGACAGCCAAGGTGAAAGTGCACCGAGCGCGAATGAAGCTAATGCAAGTTCGCAATCCCGCGATCGAGAAATTAAGTGGTTCTGGAGAAAGGCTATGAACGTGACACGCGACGTGATTACCGATCTGCTGCCCGTATATTTTTCCGGCGAAGCAAGCGACGACACAAAGCAGCTCGTAGAGGGCTATTTCCACGGCGATCCCGATTTCGAGCGCATCGCGCGAAGATCCGCTACGCCGCTGGAGATCTTGCGCGACGCAGCGCCGCGCCCGCCGGATGCGGTACGGGAAACATGCGATCTGCAGCGCGTTGCATGGGAAGTGCGCACCCGAAAGGTGTGGCTTGTGATGGCGCTGTATTACACATTCTTGCCGTTTCTGCCTCTGGTCAGCACGCAATTGGCCAGCTGGGTTGGAGGGCCACACACCTTGGGCGGCAGAATCGTCGATTGGACGGCCGCTATATTCTTTTGGATTCTCTATGTCTTGCGAATGTCGCGGCGCAATGTGACGCTCGCCGTTGCGCTGGTTGTCACCGCAGGTGAGCTGGCGTTGATCTTCAACAAGCTGCACCTCATCAACGATCAAGCGGCGCACGCCACTAGACCCGAAATCGTTGGAATAGCAATTGGCGCGGCGTTTTTCTGGGTTTGGTATCTCCGCCAGCGAGCACCCGCGCGAACTCCCGCGGATAACGCAGTCTCGAATCACCGGTCTGGGTTTCGCAAACGTAGGAACAGAAGAAGGGAGCCGTCTTGAACGAGAAGATTTCGAAGAGAGATAGGGCGCGCATAATGGCGTGCGAGGGCGGGTTGCACTTGCGATGGAACAGGAATCTTCAAATGCTCCCTTGGCTCGTCGGACTGCTGGCTGTACTCACAGGGCTGGCGTTTGTGTGGCGGCGCTGACGGATTGATTTTAGCCCAAGTTAGCGTCCCGAACTGATACGAGTCAGATGACGGACAGACTGGCAACTTAGCGGGAGTCGACTGGGGATGGTTCGGGTAAACGGGAAGAGCGGCTGCGATGGACGACAAAAGCCCCAATGGTCACCGCGAGCGCGACCGCCAAAAAGCAGCCTTCGATCAGCAATCGTTCGGGCCCAATATGCTCGCCAGGACCGAAGCAGCCGCAACTGATCTCCTGACCGAGCGCATAGGCATGGATCAGCACACCGAAAAATCCAGCGAGGAGAAGCGTCGTAATCAGAGACGAATAACGCAGAACAATGCCTGTGAGCAGCCACAGCCCGAGGAAAAGCTCGAACGGCGGCAGCGCATGCGCCACGAAATTTACCGCCCACGGCGGAAGCACCTGAAACGAATCCACTTCCATCGCGAACATCGAAAGCGAAACGCGCACCGAACCAGCCGACCAGCCCGTCTTCATCTGCGGCTTCATCTTCGCGTACGCCGCATAGATGAACAGCGCCGCCAGCGCAATCCGCCCAATGATTAGGAGCACTCGCCCAATGCTGGTTCGGGATTCCATGGCTCAATTATCTGTCGTCTTTGATGCGGCTCCGACGCGTTCCGTCGGCGTAATCAGCAGGCCTCGTCCGATGCTCTTTACGCTTTCATCGTAACTCGTAAGCATTTCGTGTCACGTATGACTTCACCTGTTGCCCCAGGCCGCCCCAACTGTCATCCCGAACCCAGCCCCGACGCCGTTGGTGGAGGATGGGGGTGAGGGATCTGCTTCCCGCATGCAGCCCTGCGTGCCGGAGGCAAGTATCTGCTTTTGCTTTCTCGTTTCCCGCCGCTTATGTTAGCGAGGTACCCACCCCTCGCCAGTTCGCCGCGCAATATTCAAGAGACGCGGGAGGCGGCAAAACAAAAGTCTTTACATCTTCTCGTCCGGATACAAGCTCCAGGCCGCAAAACGAAAACAGCTCCCCCGGTTTTCAGAGCCCTCGAACTCCTCGGACCCCACCCCCTACTGACGAAGCAAATTGTCGAAAAACTGCTTCAGCACCGGCCACGACACGAATCCCGACCCTGCGGGCAGCTTCTGCCCTTTATAGGTGATCACGTAAGTCGGCGTGCCGGTCACTGGGACCGCATTCCCCAGCTGAATGTCGTGTTCGATATAAGAATCGGGCTCGCATGGATGCGGCGGCATCATCACCTCGCCCGGGCGGCCTTTCGGGCCCGGCGGTTCGCATGTTGCGACCACTTTCTCGATGCGGTTGAAATCCACGCCCGGCATTGCCGCGGCCATGTATTTCGCGATGTCTCCATCCCCGCTCCACGCGGACTGATTGTCATAAAGAGCCTGTTCGGCGGCTTCGAACTGGCCAAACTGCGCGGCAATGTTTGCCCAACGCGCGGCCTGGGAAGAATATTTGTGCTCCGCGAGGTCAAGCGGGTAGTCGTGATGGACGAGATA
>DASUJR010000025.1:0-18985 GCA_036279175.1 Candidatus Acidiferrales bacterium
CCTTCTTTGACCATCTTTCCTGGTTCGAGGCGGTAGAGAATATTGAAGACCTCATCGGCGTAACCGCCAAGAAGCGTGCCTGTGAGCACCGCCGTGTGCTGTGCGCAGGCAGCGAGCGTCCCGAGCGCATTTCCCTGTGCCGTATCTCCCTTCAGCTCATGCACTTCGTCCGCGATGGCATAATCAAAGAAGTCCGGCATGTACCGACCGATGAAATCGATAGGAGCGAAGCGGCGAGTCTTTTTTCCATCTGCTTGCCACAACGCGCTGTATAGCGCTCGTCGCAGTTTCTTGGATTCGTTTTGCTCGCCCAGAATTTCGCTCAGCTTTGCCTTCTTGAAATCGGCTGAGAGCAGGCGCTCGCCGTCGTCAGCCAGGTAAACCGGACAGCCCGTGTCGGGATTAACGACGCTCCCTTGATATCGCCCACATCGAGCGTGCTCGTACGCATGCCGCCAAAAATAGCTCAGCTTGCCGCGCTCACGACCCACAATGAATAGAGATGGCGATCCACAGATCGATTCCCACCGGTCGCGAGCAGTGCGAGCCGCTTTGCGAAGCCGCAGCTCAGTCAGGGTAGTGCGTAACCCTTCGCGAACGATTCGGCCGTGGCGGAGTCTCACCTCGTTGATTCCGGCATTGCTCACGGAAGCCGTTGGAGTGCGAAGTCCATCAATAAAGAAGACGCGAACGCGAGGCAAAGTGAGAAATGCTTCTCGCGCCCACTTCTCCACCAACTGGGGCGGCACCATTGCGAGGGCCGTGAAAGGGCTTCGGTCGCTATGCGCATGAATAGCGCCGAGCGAGATCAAGGTTTTGCCCGTTCCACACTCAGCGATCACTGCCGCGCCACGTGCGTCGTTCCAACGCTTAACTACACCCATGATCGCGAGGGTTTGGGCGGGAAAAGGCTTGCGGAGAAGTTGTCCGACGCGCGGAGATGGTGCATCTTCAAAGCCATGCAAGGGCGGATATGATTGGAGGATTCTCTCACCGAGTTCGGAGGCCCACGCGCGTAAATAGGAGGAGATCGAATCGATGTCCTTCGGTAATGGCATAGTCTTTCCCTTATGTATGTTTCAATCGACGCGGAAAGTAATGGATAGAAAGATTTCAGGCGGTAGCAGGTGCGAGGACTGATGCAATCGCGTCCTTCTGAATTTCGGCAGTTGTCACGTAGATATCGGTGTGCCGTAGGAGCGCGGTAAACGCGACGCCGCTGTCGCGGACGATCATCTGAGAGCACTCTACGGCTGCAATCTGACTTTCCGGAACGCGGAAATCTGGTGGCGCGGTCACTATCTCTCGCGTGTCAACTTCAAAGTTTTCGAGCATCGCCTCCAACTCGACAGTTGACTCCTGAACTTCGCCCGGCGGGCCGGTGTGATTCAACCAGGGACTGAAATACTCCGGCGAAGAGTCCCAGTAGTACGTCTCGTAGGCTAAAGCATCGGTAGCCTTTTGTTCGCTCAGGACCTTGATTCGCCGTAGCATAAGCTTTCGCCAGTTGCTCAGTAATTTCCAGCACCGCATAGTCGCACGCGACGCTGTAATCGGGGCTGCTGCACCATGCCTTCAGAACGACTTGCATCGCCGCCTCCTTCACCCGGCCTGCACAAGCGAGGCAGGTGTGAGTCGCAGGCTTTTGTTTTGTTGAAAATTCGACTGCTCCAGGATAGGGGTCGGCAACTTCCAGCAGATCGATCCGTTCTCTCCTGGGATTCGGATGAGGTGGTCTCTCAGGGCTCTGCCGATCCATTTGAGAAACGTGTGCTTATTTCCGTTGACTAGAACGGGCGAACATCCAAGCCCCAGCAATGGCGTAATCGCTTTTCGCCGACCGAGTTCACCCATGAACCACGGCACCCACTCCGGCGCAACTGGAAGACCGTATCGGGACGCAACGCGATAGAGCACAAACGTCGGATCGGCATTACACAAAATCGTGCGTATGCCCTCTCGATCTGCACCTGGTTTCGTCTTGGCTAATTCGGCAGACACCGCCATCAAGTGCCGGACCGGATGCTTTCTGCCCGGAACGACCACGCTCCCGCGAAAGCATTGGGCTTCGGGCCCTAGAGATGCAGCCATAGGAGCGCCGCCAGGAAGTCGAATCTGGAATAAAGCTCCCTCAGTTACCGCCGCCCACAGGGCGCCGATTTCTGAGTCTCCGCCAATCATCGAGAGCAAATGAGCGTTGACTTGGCCTTGTGCGACCTTTGCTGGCTCCAGAATGGCTCGGTCGACGTACACCCGAACGCGTGTGGTTGTATCCTTTGTACGCTTCATAAATTCGAGGGTTCCGAAGCGCTCGTGTGCGTTCTGCATGATTACAATCCTCCTCGGTGTGACACCGGCTGGCATAAACTGCCGTCAATAAACGCAAAGCTTTATCAACAGGCGTACGGCTTTAGGTGAGGAGATGAGGCGCAACTAAACTAAGAAACTCGCGGGACGTGATGATCTTGGTCCTCTTCCAATAGCGTGGAAAGTGCCGTACGTTTCCCGTAACGAGATAGTCCGCGCCGGCAACGTCTGCGCACTCTACGAACATATTGTCGTCCGGATCGCTCGTGACCTGGAGACGCCGCACCGGAGTAACAGAACGAGCATTCTTCTCAATAAGCTGTAACAATTGCTGGCGAAGCCCTTTGCGGATCCCAAATTCTGGCCGCGAAAGCACGGCCCGATATTCTTCAATGATTGGCCTCGAGACGTAGAGCCGGGCGGGTTTGGTTAATGCCAGCAGGAGAACTGTGCGTTGTAGTCCTTCGGGCTTCAGGGCGGCAGAAACGACGACATTGGTGTCCACGACGAGGCGAAGCGAAATCATTTGCGCTTTGGTCGCTTGACCCGCGTGTCTTTGATGATTTTATCGATCTGCTGCGAACTCAGCTTATCCGTGCCCTTTGCCTCTGATTCCTCGCCGAGCACCCTCAGAACCTCGGGTTCTGGAGCGGCGAGCCGTACGTAGTCCCGCACGCTCAGCAACACCGCGCGCGGTGTGCCCCGCTTTTCGATCACGAGCGAGCGTCGTTCATCCTCGACGCGCCGCAGAAGATTGCCGAAATTCGTGCGGGCGCGAAGTGCCGACACGACGATGCTATCGTTCTTAGCTGCTTTTGGCATTGTATGAACTCTCCAGTTCAATTATACGAAGTGGACAGTTAAAGCCGCAAATCATTTTGCTCTCCGGCTGGCGTGGTTGCTGCCGCTAAGTAACGGAGGCGCGAATCACGCCGATCGCCTTGGAATACACGATCCAGTACCGCCGCGCGTCGTCCACTTCTGCCTGCTGAACGATACCGCCGGGTTCTACACGCACAGCGGGATAATTGCTCTCATGCAGGGCTTCCGAGTAATGCCATTCCTGACCGTCTGAAACAATGAGGTGGTCGCCATAGGCACCGGGACACGATCCATTGCAGGCCAAAAAAGGTACGCCCGTCAGCGCGATCAACTCGTCATAATGGCCGCCGTTGGCTTCCTCGTCCACCATAACGACGGCACCCGGCAGCTCATTTCCGTCGAACGACATTGCCGTTGATTCTTCGATTCTGTAACCCATCTTTTGGAAGATATTTTTGTCCCGGTCGGTGCAAACGAGTGTTGAGTAACACCGGTCGCCCATGGCTTGTCTCCCTTCTCTGATGGACCATTCACTTCAAGGTCGTGATCTGCCCTGTGCAGAAAACCAGCGTCAGTTCGTTCGAGAAACGCTCTTTTTCTCGAATGACCGTCTTACCGTCTTCTTCCTCTTCGGATTTGTCCACCAGCTTGACCGACTGCCAGTGCGCAATATGACGCGTCTCACCGTCACCGAAAATACCGTTGAGCATCCCGGCTGTGCAGAGTAAGCCGACGTGGCCGCCGTGTAGCGGTGTGAGCGGCCGGCCGTTCGCGTCCGATTGCGGCGCGATCAGTATCGCCGATGCCTGCCGGTAGGCAGACGACCGCGGAAGTAAATCTTCTATTTGGTCCAGCGGGAGCCCGCGATAGACCATTCTCACGGCTTCTCCTGGCGGAACCGCATATAAATGGCCTGGCTCTGAAGGGAACGCCGAGAGTTTCTCCGGGGCGGCCGCGATGGACTCATACCGCATTCGCGCGCGAGTGATTTCGGTATCTGAAACCCTTTCTTTCTCGACACGCGTGCGCCGCACTCCGAACACTACAACCTGGCCGTATTTCACGCTCTCGGGCTCGGTAAGCCGGTGGACAAGAACGTCGCGGAAGTGGTGCGCCAGGATCTGGCTGCACTCGCGAAGATAACGTCCAGGGATGACCATTACCAAGACCCCGCCGCGCTTAAGCCATCGATATACGTGCTCAAGGAACAGCCGTTCCATGCGTTGCGATCTTTCCTCGGCAATCTCGAAGTCATACGGGGGATTCGAATAGATCAGCGAGAACGATTCAATTGGGCACTGCACCTCAAAACAGTCGCCGTGAACGACGTCAATGCCTTGCTTTCGGGCCTGATCCGCGCGGCCTGCCTCTAACTCAATGCCGTGGCGGAGAACCCGGTTGCCGGAAGTAATTGCAGTGAAGGCTGCGCCGTCGCCCACGCAAGGGTCGAGTGCACAGCAGTATCGCTCTGGAAACGCCAAGAATCTCCGAATCCGCTCTGCCTCTGGAAGTGGCAGAGGATAAAATCCTAGACGAGCACGCCCAGCAAGACGCATGACAGCCTCCAAATGAAGGGGACATAGACAGGGCAACGAGCCAAATCGCAGTGTGGTTAGGTCGTCGAATTACTCCGCACTCTCGCGATATTCCTTGAGCTTGCGGTAGAGGGTAGTCTTACCTATTCCGAGTATCCGAGCGGCGGCAACTTTGTCTCCTTCAGTCGCCTCCAGCGCCTTTAGGATGGCGCCGCGTTCCAGTGCTGCAAGTGATTGCGTGCCCATCGCCGGGAAATAACAGGCGGTGATCTCCGGGGCTGCACGATCGCCTTCCTTCCGCAGCACTGGCCCCGAGCCAAGAGCGAGGCAGCGCACCACGAAATTCTCGAGCTCCCGCACGTTTCCTGGCCAACTGAACGAGCCCACGAAACTCCAGAAATCGTCCGAAATCCGCTCGATCGGGCGCATCGGATCGGCGTGTTTAGCAAGAAACTGCGCCACAAGGAGGGGAATGTCTATTTTTCTCTCGCGAAGGGGTGGCACCTCGATGGAGATTACATTTGTTCGGTAAAAAAGGTCGCTTCGAAACGTTCCTTTGTCGACGGCATCCCTCAAATCGCGATGCGTCGCCGCAATGAATCGCACGTTGACTGTTCTGGCGAGCGTAGAGCCGACCGGCCGGACCTCACGCTCTTGGATGACCCGTAGCAGCTTCGCCTGCAGCTCGGACGGCAATTCACCGATCTCGTCCAAGAAGCACGTGCCCGTATCGGCGGCCTCGACCAGCCCCTTCTGAGCGGCATCCGCGCCCGTGAAAGCGCCACGCAAATGCCCGAACAATTCCGATTCGATCAGGGTCGGCGAAAGGGATGAGCAGTCTACGATAACGAAAGGACCGCGATGACGGGGGCCGAAGCTGTGAATAGAACGAGCCACGAGTTCCTTTCCCGTACCAGTCTCGCCGTGAATCATCACCGGAAAGAGGCCGCTGCTCGCTTTGCGAATGAGATCGTGAATCGCCTGCATAGGCGCTGAAACGCCGGTTAGACCCCCGAAATTGATCGCAGACGCCAATTGGGTTCGGAGAGCGGTCAGTTCCAGATTGTGCTGCTCGGGATGCCAGAAGCGATTAGCTGCCTCGGGAGGCGCTCCGCACGGAAACTCTTCGACGAAACAGGCTCCGCTCCGCATATGCACTCCCTCTTAACGCATAGATTACAAATTGGCGCCTTCTTCGCAGGTTGAGCGCTGCGCGTGATCGTGAATCAGCGACGCTCCCGTATACTTGCCAAGCTGCGCAACCGCTGCTACAGTCCACGCCCAAAATGGACGTCGATTTTCAAGTTAAAGAAGACAAAACTCCGAATGTGGCCGTGGGCACGTTAGTCAGGACATCTGCGGAAGGCACTGGGGCAAGGTGCGTTTTTGCGAATGGCACTACGATTCTGGTCTCGAAGTTCTTAGCGTACTTCATTCGTCCTGGCGACGAATTGCGTTTCCTCGCCCCTCTTGAGACGGCAGACGCGTCTAGCCAGATCTATATTCGCAGCACGAGCGAGGAGCGACGTCGTGATGCCTTTCAGGCCGAAATTGGATATGTTGCGCAGCCCCAAAAAGACAAGCAGGGGAATCTCTTCGTCTCCGCAGAAGTCGTCGGCGTGGGCATTGGGATCCGTACGATCTCCCTGCCTTGTGAGGCGCTGAGGGACTACTTCTATGCGGGGAACCGGCGACGCGCGCGGGATCGACAACCCTCGTTTTACGAATTGCTGAGAGTTAACGCCAACGCAACTCGACCGAACTGCGCCTCGCCTTTAGGCTTCGCGTACTCGAACTCCGTGAAGGCCAAGCGCCCGCCGGTGAAATTCGCGCAGCAGAGCGTGCGTTCAATATCCTCGCATCTCCAGAACTCCGCGCTTGCTACGACGCTTTGCTTAATGATCCCGCGTCACCCGCGTTGTTTCCGTACGGCGGTTTTGGTTCTTTGCTGGTGATGGGAGATCGCTCGCGTGATGGCACGACCTTTTACGCTTCCCGAATCCTCGCCTTCCTGCCTGCACAGACGATAGCTCAGGTCCGTGTGTCACTGCGAAAGTGCAACTTCTACCGCGATCGTGCGATCTATCGGGATACCCGCCGGAAGAGCGAAATCGTGTTTGATCAGTGTGCATTGCCCCTAGCATGGGATCCTAGTTGGAATCAGTGGAAACATCTGCTGGGCGCCAAGGCCATCGTTGAAGCGGCCTTCATTCAGAGCGGAAAATATCAACGCCGCGCTGACACGTGGCATTTGCTCAGATGGCAAACGGCCCTGCCAAGCCGAATTGAAGTCACACTTCCGGCAAATATCGCGGAGCAAGTGAACGAGGCACGTCACACGCATCATCGGTTCGGTCAATTTGCAGACGCCCTGGACCGAGTTCGCACACGACTCGAATCGGCGCCAATTGAAAGAGCCGAACTGCGAAAGCTCTGTGCGGAGCTCGGTATCCCCGGAGACTTCGATGTTGCGCTCATCACCTGGAAGGCAGATTACGAAGCCTTTTATTATCGGCAACTTTGCAAACGCACTCGCCGCCTGTACCTGTTCCGGTCGGAGTACATTTTTGACGTGGAGACAGCCGTAATCGTCGAGATCCCCCAACTCGGTCATGCCACTTATCTGTTCTCCAAACCGGCCAGCATGACCGACTTCTTGGCGCTGTATGCGAGAGTCACCAGACAAGAGATTCTTCACAACCGCGGGAACGTGTCTGAGCGACTCGGACTTTTGGGCCGAATTATTCACGGACGGAAGCCGCAGGCGTGGTTGAAGGAACTGAATCTCCGACTCGGTGAGGCAATTGACTACAGCGAGACTTTCGAATAGAAGATGGGACTGCGAAATTCCGCTTCAGAACGGAACCGCCTCGTTTTCCGTGTCGATGGCGCTACTCGCTTCACCGTTGCCGGCGTGATTGGACGTCTTCGCGCAGCCCAGCACTCGCAGCGACGCGACTACAACCTCAGTCACCGTTTTCGTGCCACCTTCCCGATCCCCGAATTTGCGCGTCCGCAGCCGCCCCTCGACAAAGATCACGGCCCCCTTGGCCACAAGCTTTTCCGCAATCTGCGCCAGCCGACCCCACGCAACGCAGCGAA
This sequence comes from Candidatus Acidiferrales bacterium, assembly GCA_036279175.1. GTDB lineage: Bacteria > Acidobacteriota > Terriglobia > Acidiferrales > UBA7541 > Palsa-295. The sequence goes on from DASUJR010000025.1 coordinate 7,767, forward strand.
CCCATTCTACGCGCTGATTCGTGTCCTGCTTGTTGCGGTAGGGTTGATTGATGGCGAGCGAGAAATTCGCGACAGATTTACCACCCGACGTGGACTTCACTTTGGCATTCTGCCCCGCGTTGCCGAGCAAAATGACCTTGTTTACTCCAACATTCGACATCATGTTTTTCCTCCATTTAGCACGGATTCCGAAAGGTAGCCATGAAAGAGCGGATTGGGCGAAAAGAGAAATGCACATGCGCGCGAGCCGTTCGCCGGATTGCCTTTGCCCAGACCGGCATAGAAGTCTCGTCTAAATAATGGATTGAAGCTGGCCCGCAGGCCAATGATGCCGCGAGCACCGATCATTCACACGGATCGTGCACCGCGCTTGATTTGACATCAACCCCGACGAGCCTAAGATTCGTTGCTGGATGGGTGCTTTCGGCAATCGCGAAAATGCCTTCATTAATTCACGCGATCGGAACTTCATGAGCGAAGCTGCCCTTAAAGACCTAGCGAGTTCAACATCACCCACCGAATATCCAATGACTGTGAGGGAAGCGGCCAAATTTCTTGGCGTGAGTCAGCAGACTGTGTATCTTTGGGTGGAGCGCAAGCAGATTCCCCATCTCCGCGTAATGGGTCGAAATATCCGATTTTTGAGATCGGATCTCGAAACATTTCGCGCGTCGTTCAGACAGGAGATGGAGAATGCCTAGACGACCAAATCACGATGGTTGTGTGTACCCCAGAAAGGAGACGAAAGTCTGGTGGATGCATTATCGAGACCGGAATGGGATCCGTCGGAGTGAATCCACCAGAACGGAAGATTGGCAGGAAGCCCAAAAGCGACTTCGCGAACGGCTCGACGCCAGAGACAACAATGTTCTAGAGGTCGTACGGAAAGGGGAAGCTTTGAGCTTCGGACAGTGGGCGGACTTCTTCGTTGACAATTACTCGAAGCCGCCCTTGCGAGCGGAGAAAACCCATCAGGTGAACATCCGCGCGACAAAGCACCTGAAATCGGCGTTTGCAACAAGCCGATTGGCGGACATTACAGCTGATGGCATCGAACTTTACCTGCGGGATCGCCTTCGCCAGCGTGTCCGAATCAAGTCCGCGTTAGGCATCAAGGAGAAAACGGTGCTTCAACCAGCCACTGTGCACCAGGAGTTTCGTGTACTACGGCGAATGCTCAACGTTGCCGTGCGCAAGAAACTCCTGCCAGCGAATCCGTGCTCGGGAGTTGAATTTCCCGTGCGCGTCAAAGGTCTGTTCCGCCCGCATTATGTGAGTTGGTCGGAGCAGAAACGTATCGAACGGCACGCACCCCCTCACCTGCTGAATATCGTTCGGATCATCACTGAAACGGGACTCAGGGTCTATAAGGAGTTGGCGCCTATGCGCAAGGACCAAGTGGACCTGGCCAACGCAGTGGTTTGGATTCCCGACTCCAAGACTCCGAACGGCATCGCCGAAGTTCCTCTCACGCCGCTTGCAGTCGAGGCGTTCCGAGATCAACTGAGCATTGCAGGAGAAGGGCAATTCCTATTTCCGAGCAACCTCAATCCCACAGGACACCAAAAAAACCTCAAGACGGCCTGGGGTAAGACCCTGCGGCGGGCGAAAATTCCATACTTCCGGATCTACGACCTGCGCTCCACATATGCGACCCGACTGAGCGCGGGAGGCGTGGCCGACGAGTGGGTAACGCAGTTGCTTCGCCAAGGCGATTCCCAGGTCTTCAAGAGATATTCACAGATGAAGCTGCAAATGAAACGAGAAGCCCTCGAGAAATTGAATCGACACGCTAATGAAATGACAGCAACAACCAGCCCAGTTGCGGGTACAGCCGTGGTGCAGTGACCGCATTCTGGTACAGTCTGAGGTACAGTCGAGACCAAAAATGCCGGACTGGAGTAGCAGTGCCGTTGGAAGTGCTTTAGAATCAATCTTGCACTTCATGTCGGGGCGTAGCGCAGCCTGGTAGCGCGCCTGCCTTGGGCGCAGGAGGTCTGGAGTTCAAATCTCCACGCCCCGACCAAATCCTTTTGTCCGGAGTTGCACACCGGCGGTCTGAGCGCGCGGGCGCCCATTGCGCGCATTATAGCCTTGGGCTCGTCAACCTGCGACCACAACACGCCGCGCCTGCCTCTGGTTCTCCGCAGTTGTTCCAGTCGGGACACGATTCCCGTCTTTACCGTGCGAGGACCCTGTCGTCTGCGTGTGTCGTGCTTAGTGGCGGTCTTTACCCCACGTCCAATAGAGGCCAATGTAGGCATAAGTCTCGCTGAGACCCGCGACGGAATGGCCGTAGGCAAACAAAAACTGATGATCGGGATTCTTGAAGTGGTAGTAGCCGCCGACGTCGATCATGGTCGAACCGCGGATTTGAGGCGCCGCCGGTCCCTCAGCACCGTGGGAGAAAACCTCGGCCCCGAGCTCGAGCCTGTTGTGAACGATCTGGCGTTTGACAAGGAAGCCGCCGAACGGAAAATTTGCATAGCCGGTTTGCGGAACGACCGTTTCGCCTGCGCCGCCGTCGAGCGTCCACGGGCCGATGTTCTTCTGCGCCCACACGGGAACCTTGTACCAGATATGGCCGACTCCGAGCCCTTTGGAATAGCTGCCGGTGGGCAACTCAAACATGGTGAAGGTGCCAATTTGCGGGAAATGCTTCGTCTCTTTGATCCACGCCCACTTAATGCCAGTCTCCATGTCCGTATAACCGAACGCGCTGGGGCCAACGCCCGAAGGAGCGTACGCAGGATTGTTGGACGGCACCGAGGCGCCGAAAGGAACGGTCGCGTGAAGCTGAACGTTCGGAATGGCGCCCCAGTTGAATTCGAGTGCCGGCCCAACGGATGTCATTACGACGGGAGTACCGTCTGTTAGGCCAAAGACGTATGCCTCGTAATGCCCGAAATCGACAGGCACCGGATCGTCGGTCTGATAAGGCGGTCCTTGCGCCCAAACTGTGGGAACCGCGAACAGCAACAAACCAAGCACTGATAATTTCAGACCCATTTTCACGATCATCGCTCGGTCCTGGCGCGCCGGTCGGCCGCCGGTAGTCCTATCTGGCTAACAACTTACCACAACAACTTCAGGACGAATTGTACCTGACGCGAGGTCGTCGATGTGCTCGTGATTGCGCCGGCGGTTCGAACACGGCAGACGGGTTCGTCGCGCGTGGCGCTCCCCTGGCGAATCATTCCCAACCAGTAATCGCGGCCCAGTGCCTTCGGCCACAACGGACCGTCCAGTGCTTCTAAGCTCGGATTGCTTTCCAGCCTGTCACATCAGCGCGTTGCACCAATTGCTGGTGGAATCACTCGATGCCGACTGGTTATCACGCGAGTAGAAAAAAAAGCCCCGGCTCTTCACCGGGGCTGTTCTTGAACGAAGGCTACGAACCACGCCGACCAGACACTGAGAAGTGGCTAGTATCCGCGCCGGGCATTGTGCTTCTTGCCGTATATATTGCGCGACGCGCGGTTCTGACGGCGGTTCAGTGTGCGGCGGTCAGCCTTCGTCAGATGACCGTTATCCGCTTTCCTCATCTTCCGCTCCTCGTGATTGATGCTTCGCTGCTGGCGTTCCAGCTTCGCCGTTTCGTGCGGCGTCAGATGGCCGCTCTTGGTGCCCTGCGCGATTCTCGCCTGTTGATTTTCTTTCCGCTGATGGATCGTCTGGGCGAAAACGCCCGACGCGCCGAACATCAGCAGCGCCGCGCCGCAGATCAAAGCTCGTCGTATGTTCATGGCGTATTCCTCTCCTTGGCCCACGGCGATTTCCAGCCTGTCATGACCGGGGCTTTCATTGAGTGAAACACGCCTCTGAGGAAAATGTTGCGCGGTGGAGGCCAACCAGCCCATCTACATCAACTGTCCGGATGGCCAGGTAGGCGACTAAAGGAAATCACGTTTCTTGGGATACATAGCCGTCCGTGTGAATCGTCGGTTTCAATTGACGACGAGACTCTTCGAGTGGACCAATTTGTGGAATTCACGACGGGTTTATTGTGGCCGGTTGGCTGCCTCGCTATTCGGGACTGGGCCGTTGCTTGCCTTTCCGTTCGCGGGCTGCCGCTGAAGCTGGGACACGTACGGGCTTTGCAGATATACCTGCTGCGCTTCGAGCTGGCGCACTCCGGTATCGTTCAGGTGCCACTCATTTTTCGCTTGCGCGGCTGGCGGAGCTTTCTCGACTGTCCCGCTTGCGGCAACCAAATCTCCCGCCGCAATGGGCGCTGCGCTCGCCACGGGATTGTTCACGACGACAAGCAGCATCGGCCGGCTTCTTCCGTTGCCCACCCAGAAGACATTGTTAGTCACCGCAGTTTGCACCCGGGCGCCGCGCAAATCGAAACTGTGGCCGACAAACGGCGCTTTGTTATCCGAGTTCAGGACCGCAACGCCAGAGCCTGTGGTAACCACTACCGGTGTGCGTCCGTTCCATCCCCACCAACCGCCATACGCGCCCCAGCCCCACCCGGCGTACCAGAAAAAAGCAACTACGATGATGATCACCCATATCCATAGCCAAACCCAGCCGCCACCGCCGCGACCGTACCATCCTCGGCGAACGTCAATCTTCTCGATGCCTCGGAGTTCGGCGTCTTCTTTCCTCTGATTCGGGTCACGATTATCGGGTATTGCCATAGATGTGTCTCCAGCGGCGCCGAAATCCTCGGGACAATGGGAATATTCAGCGGAAGTTGGGGCGTCCGGCGCAACCACCTTGTTTTTGTACTTACCGTAGTCGCGTAGTACGCCCTTGTTCCACCGTAGGGGCCGGAGCAAGCGCGGTCAATCCAGCGAACATGGGAAATATCGCGTCAGGGGTGCTAGGCACGTCAGCGGGAATCGTATCCGTGGGTTGACCCTACGTGAGTATCGGGGGATTCGCGTGTCAGCCCTGAAAGTGCGGGATCCAGCTGGTACTCGCAAGCAATGATGGCGTCTGTGCACAACCCCGCTTATGACGCCTTTGGCCGAAGCAAGCCGCCCATGTCGTCGAGCTTGTCATCGAGCAGGTTCAGCTTTGCCGACAGGTTCTTGATCTCCAGTTCAGCACGACGGTTTACATTGAAGTCGAGTTCGCTGCGCACGCGATCCTTCTTGTCCTGCCGGTTTTGACTCATCATGATGATGGGGGCCTGAATCGCCGCCAGCATGGACAGAAACAAGTTCAGCAGGATGAATGGATACGGGTCCCATGCTTTGTGGCCCAGAAGGATGTTCGCCAGTGTGTAACTGACCATACCCACTCCAAAAATGCCGATGAAGATCCACGAACCGCCGAAGGCGGCAACCCCGTCGGCGACTCGCTCTCCCATCGTCTCCTTTTCATCGATCACCTCATTCGGATTGCGCGCTGCGCGGATTCTCACCAGGCCTTGCGAAGCGTGGAATTGCCGTCCGAGCGTGGCGAGCAGGTCCATTCCCGCGTGCGGTTTGCGAAGCAACAAAGCCTCGATGTCGTCGCGCGAAATTTCCAGGCATACCGTCTCTTCGAGAGCGGTTGCGCTGGTCTGGTGCGGTGTCTGGTCGAGCATCGACGCGAACCCGAAGAATTCGCCGTTTCCGGCTTCGTCGACGATTACTTCCTGAAAGTCTTCGTCCACCATCGTCACGCGAACGCGTCCGGACAAGACGATATATGCAGGCCCGGTTGGCTCGCCGGCCTTGTAGATGCGCTCGCGCGCTGCGAATGTGCGGCGATCCACCTGAGCAGCAAGCACCGCTTTTTCGTCATCGTCCAGCAGCGCAAAAAGCGGCACAGTCTTCAGCATTTCTGGATTGCAAGTCATGGATCTCTCCTCGGTGCGGCCAATAGTAGTTGATCGTATCGAGGACGCGAAACACGTTCTTGCAAGTGGCTCGGCGAGGCGGACTCGCAGCCGGGAAGGCGAAGGCTTCGGCTACGCTCAGGACGCGTTAAGGCAATGCGGGAAAAATCCTCAGCTCTGACGAGGTGAATTGCCTGAAAGTCGACGGCTGCCGCGCCGAGGACGGCGCCGCATTTCCACCCAAAGTCAAAACGCCACCAGGATACGCCATCACGAGTGGCGCGGCGCCGCTACGGAAAACCGATCAGCGAGTCGAGAAGCGAAACTCGGTCACCTGGTGATAATGCTGGCCGGGCTTCAGCTCGGTGGACGGGAATTTCGGCTGGTTCGGTGAGTCGGGATAGTGCTGCGTCTCGAGCGCAAGCGCGCCGCGATGGACGTACACCTTTCCGTCTTTCCCCTTGATCGTGCCATCGAGGAAATTGCCGGTGTAAAACTGGATGCCCGGCTGAGTCGTCCATATCGTCAAGACGCGTCCGGAAGTTGGGTCGTATACTTCGGCGGCTTCGCCGAGCGCCCACCTGGGCTTGTCGGGTTTGTTGAGAACCCAGTTGAAATCGTAGCCGCCGGCATATTCCAACTGCTGGTTTTTGTCGTTAATGCGCGATCCAATCACAGTGAGCTTGCGAAAGTCGAACGGCGTGCCTACGACAGGATCGAGAGCGCCGGTTGGAATCAGCTTGGAGTTGACTGGAGTGAAATCGGTCGCGTTGATTTTCAGCTCATCGTGAAGAATCGTCCCGTTGCCCTGCCCGGAAAGATTCCAATAGGAGTGATTCGTCAAATTGACGACTGTGTCCTTGTCGGTTGTTGCGGAGTAGTCGATGTGCAGAACGCTTCCGGACAACGTGTACTTCACAACCGCCGTGAGTGTTCCTGGAAATCCTTGATCGCCGTTCGGGCTCACGTGTGTCAGCTCGATCCCGCCGGGAATCTCTGCCGCTTTCCACACGACTTTGTCGAATCCGCGCGTGCCGCCGTGCAACGTATTGCCGTGATCGTTTTTCGGCAGAGTATATGTGTGGCCATCCAGTTTGAATTCGCCGTTGCCGATCCGATTGGCGTAGCGGCCAATGAGCGCTCCGAAATACGGCCCTGGATTCTTCTCATACCCTTCGAGGGAGTCGAATCCGAGCACGACGTCCGCAACCTGCCCTTTTCGATCCGGGATTTTCACGGATTGAATAATGCCGCCGTACGTCATGATGCGAATTTCGGCATTGGCGTCCTTAAGCGTGTAGATCTCGACCGGCGTCCCATCGGTGGTTTTGCCGAAAGGCTGTTTTGTCACTTGGGTTCTAGCCTCCAGTTTTAGCGGCAACATGCAGATTGCGACGAGCACTACGAGTTTACATCCCGCACTCAACCGATCAACGATTGCCCAATCCATTCTGCCTTCCTCCATTCGAGAACTTACGCGCTCCACTGGACGACCGAATACGATCGGGCCGGTACCTCGAAACGCGTGCGGCCGTTCGATGTAGACGGTTTTTCCAAATCCTGCGGAACGACCTTACGCGGCGCTGCGAAGCTGTTGGACGCCTTCAGATCATCGCCCGTCAGGAGCTGCGCCGCAAGCACTTGACCCGGCGCCTGCGCCTCCCAAACGATTTCAACCGAACGTGCCCGCGACAAATCGCGGTTCAGGATAAATAACGAAACGACGCCTGGATCGGTCCGCGTAGCGGCCACATCCAGGTACGGCACATCGCCGATGCCGGAAACTTCGTACGTAGGCCCCTCCGCCAATACGTTCAGGGCCGATCCCTTGGCGTAGTGGAGACCCCAGCTATAGGGATAATAAATCGTTTGGAGAAAGAGCCCGGTCTCATTTGTCATAATTGGCGCGATTACATTCACCAACTGAGCGAGACATGCGATTTTAACCCGGCCTGCGTGCCGAACGAGCGAATTCACCAAACCACCGACGAGCAGCGCGTCCTCGAGATTGTAAGCCTCTTCAAGCAGATGCGGCGCCTCTTTACGGTGACCGTTGCCATCGGTAGCCCGGTACCAGACGTTCCACTCATCAAAGGAAAGCCACAATTTTTTCGGCGAGCTATGTTCGCCTTGCACCATGTCGCAGACGGCAAGCGTCTGCTCGATCTGCCGGTCCATGGTCAAATTCAGCGCAAGATAATTGGAGCTCTCGCCGCCGGTCTGCTCCTTGTTGTTGCCAAAGTAGCGATGCAGCGAAAGGCCATCCACGTACGAATAGCACTGCTCGAGGACTTGCCGGTCCCAATCGAGATAGGTCGGCATGAACGGCCCGCTCGATCCGCACGCAACCAATTTGATCGAGGAATCGACGTATCTCATTTGTCGCGCTGCGTCCGCGGCCTTGTATCCGTAATCTGTGGCAGACATGTGTCCGATCTGCCAGGGACCGTCCATCTCATTGCCGAGGCACCAGTGCTCCACGTGATAGGGTTCGAGATGGCCGTATTTCCTTCGCAACTCGCTCCACTTCGTACCTTTTTCCACGTTGCAGTACTCGACGAGCGCCGCGGCCTGTTCGGGAGTGCCTGTGCCAAGGTTGAGTCCCATGAGGGGCTTCGTTCCCACAGCTTTGCACCAGGCCATGAACTCATCCGTGCCAAATTGATTCGACTCGAGCGTATTCCAGACTTTGTCGAGCACCACAGGACGGTCTTTCTTCGGCCCGATACCATCGAGCCAATCGTAGCCGGAAACGAAGTTCCCGCCGGGATAGCGGATGATAGGAACGCCGAGCTTCCGGATTTGGTCCATTACGTCCGTGCGGAATCCGTTCGCGTCGGAGAGCTTCGACCCGGGATCGTAGATGCCGTCGTAAATGGCGCGGCCGAGATGCTCGAGAAACGAGCCGAAGACGTTCGGATCGAGCGCGCCGATCGTTCGCCGCGAGTCGACGTACACGCGAGACACGGCGTTCGCGTCCGTGGGAGACGATTGGACCCGAAGAAGGCCGCCGAAGAGCAGGTCGGTCGAAGCCGCTGCGCCTGCGATTGCCGACGTTCGCAGGAAGTCTCTGCGATTTCGGGAGAACATCCTTGCTCCTTTTGCGAGCCGGGCGCTGCCGATGCGCCCCGATTCGAGTATCGCCGTTGAGTAAAGGCTTATCCCGCGACGCGCAAATATAGCCGCTGTCACCCTGCCAGCACAAGGTCTGCCGGCAGTCGTTCAAGTCGCGCGCTGTTAGATTCCGGCGTACGAGGGCAGCGATTCGGAACGCGCGAGGCCTGCCGAACAGCTGCTCTTACGCTACGCGGCGGCCGACTGCCGGAGCGATGATCCGAATCTCGGCCATTAGTTGCGCAAACTGGTCGGGATAGAGCGACTGCGCGCCATCGGAAAGCGCGCGCTCGGGATCGGGATGAACTTCAATGATGAGCCCGTCGGCGCCCGCAGCCACCGCCGCTCGCGCCATTGCTGAAACCTTGTCGCGGCGACCCGTCCCATGCGACGGATCGGCGATGATCGGCAAATGCGAAAGCTGCTTGATTACTGGGATTGCCGCGATGTCGAGAGTGTTCCGCGTGTACGTCTCGAACGTCCGGATTCCGCGCTCGCAGAGAATCACTTTGTAATTGCCGCCTGCCATGATGTATTCGGCGCTCAGCAACAGCTCCTCGATCGTGGCGGACAGTCCGCGCTTGAGCAGCACCGGCTTGTCGATTTCGCCGAGTGCGCGCAGAAGGTGGTAGTTCTGCATATTTCGCGCGCCCACCTGCAGCACGTCAACGTACGGCAGCATCTGTTCGAGTTGCGAAGGATCCATCACTTCGCTGACGACAACCAAATTGTGTGTGTCGCCTGCGGCACGCAAGAGTTTCAGCCCTTCCTCTCCGAGGCCTTGGAAACTGTAGGGCGAGGTGCGCGGCTTGAAGGCGCCTCCGCGCAGCATTTTTGCGCCCATGCGAGCAACCCTCCGCGCCACATCATTAATCTGTGCCTCGGATTCGACGGCGCACGGCCCGGCAGCGACGACCACTTCGGGGCCACCGAACGCAACCCCTTTACCCACGTCGATCACCGAACCCTCTGGACGGCACGTTCGTGAGGCCAACTTGAAAGGATGCGAGATCGGCACGAGCTCTTCCACGCCAGGCGCCGCCCGCAATGCCTCGAGCTCGCTTCGATGCTTGTTGCTGTTGCCCACCACTCCGATCACGATTCGCTCCTCGCCGCGGATCAGATGCGCGTGGAAACCGCACTCCTTGATCCGGCCAACCACATGATTGATCTGCTCTTCCGTAGCATTGCCGAACATGTTGACGATCATTTCTGCTCCCCTGACCTTGCGCCCTGCGCGACCTTTGCGGATGGGGCGGATGGATAAGAACCCAAGATGCGCAAACCGACCACAAGCTTGCGAAGCTCCTCAAGAGCGGGCTCTGCTGTCGCAAAGCCTGCGGGCGTTTGCAAATCCAAATAGAAGCGATACTGCCACGGCAACCCGTGCACGGGACGACTCTCGATTTTCATCATGTTGATGCCGCGCTTCGCGAACGGCTCAAGCGCGTGATAAAGGGCTCCCGGCCGGTGATCCAGCTGGAATACCAGCGAAAGTTTGTCCGCGTTCGCAACCGCTGCGCCGGCCGGCGATAGCAACAGGAAGCGCGTGTAGTTTTCGGGGTCATCCTCCAGGTGCTCGCGCAGGATCGCGCCGTCATAGATCGTTGCAGCGCGCCGACCCGCGATTGCTCCGCGCGTCGAGTCGCCCGCCGTCATTACTTCGCGCACGCTGCCGCCCGTATCTTCGGCCGCTATTCGTTTGAGGTGCGGATGCACGGAGAAAAACCGCTCGCATTGTGCGAGCGCCACCGGATGCGATTGGACGGTGGTAATCCCCTCGAAAGACGCCCCCGGCAATCCAATCAAATGGTGAACGATGGGAATAGTCACTTCCGCGATGATCGTCAAGCGGCTTTCAACAAGCAGATCGAACGAGCGATGTACCGATCCCGCCAAACTGTTTTCGATGGGCGCGAGAATGTAATCGGCGGTCTTGTCGTCGATCGCGGTGAACGTGGCTTCGAAGCTGCCGCGCGGCACAAGAATAATGGCTTCTCCCAGAAGCTGGACGGCGGCTTCCTCGCTGAAAGCTCCTCGCTCGCCCTGGAAGGCAATCCGCGCGTTTTTTGGCGGAATCATCATAGGGATGCGACTTTTCGAGACTTGCCGCGCGTCGCGCGCGTACCTGGCTTTTCCGCTTCGGCCTTGCCGCAGTTGTTGAGCACCTGCGTGCGGATGGATTCGTCCAAAATGTTCTGATAGATCCGCTCGATCGCCGAAGCATCCAGCGGACCGGGATTCAGCGCCTTCATGCGATTCAGGATTTCCCGCTCGCGCTCGGGAACGCGCAGCACGAGACCCGCTTGGCCCTTCAAGTAGCCAACCT
>DASUJR010000026.1:0-18629 GCA_036279175.1 Candidatus Acidiferrales bacterium
TAACATCTGCGTTATATAATAGCGTTGTTCAAGAGACAGACAGGAAGGAGATCACGCACGTGCCTCGCTGTCCCGAATGTGACGCCGAGATTGACTTGGACGAGGATGAAGTAGAAGAAGGCGAGATACTGAGCTGCTCGGAATGCGATTCCGAGCTCGAAGTAACGCAGACCCATCCCGTGCAGCTTACTCTTCTTTCCGAAGACGAGGACGAAGAGGAAGTCGAGGAATCCGACGGCAAGGAACCCGAAGCTAAGGAATCCCGGTTTGAAGATGAAGATGAAGAAGAGGACGAGGAGGAGGGGTGATCTCGCGCATTCGGGTCTGCTTTTCGCGCAATGACGCTTTCCCCAAGCAAGATTCGCGACGAACGGCGACACGTTTGCGCGTGGTATTTTTCCTCGCGATATTGGGACTTTCGTGCGCGACGACGCAAGGCGCTCTCGCCCAGGATCAAGGTCCCGAATTACGTACTGTTCATGGAACCGTAATCGATAGGGCAGAGAATCCCGTCACATCGGCGATCGTTTACCTGAAAAATATGAAAACTCAGGACGTGAAGACGTATATCACGCGAGAAGATGGGCTGTACCGCTTCAGCGGCCTCGACCCCAATGTGGATTACCAGGTGTACGCCGAGCACAACAGCATGGTGTCGTCGACGCGCGAGGTATCCAGCTATGATTCGCGCCGGGACATCAATTTTCAACTGAAGCTCTCACACAAGAAAGCCTCGACTTAACTTCTCACCGGCTTTGGCGCCATCACTCGAAGTGCCGCAGGTGCAATCTCGAATTCAACAGGGGATTCGCCCAGGATTTCGCCGTCGCCGTGTACTTTTGTTCCCGACGGAGCGTCGATCGCAAAGCGTTTGCAGCGAAATCGCTCGAGTTCCTGCATTTGCAAATTGCCGGAAGTCAGAAGAATTGGGATCGCTCGCAGGAAGCGGCTCCACGATACGCTGCGGACGATTGCCGCATTTAACCAGCTATCATCCAATTCGGCCGTTGGAGCGATCCGAAGTCCGCCGCCATACTCCGGAGCGTTAGCGAGAACAGCTAGCAGTGCATTTCCTCGCCATTTATCACCGTCCACACTTGCGTGCAGATCAAACAGGGTGCGTCGGCTGAATGCCGTCGCAACGACCGCCTCCCGCGTCAGGATTTACGAGGACGAATATGTCAGGGTTCATTTGAACGAGAGAGCGCCGGCCATCTTATTGGCCAGGGAGAAAGACATGCAAGGGGCCCCGCGCTTCGCCGCTCACGCGAACCACGCCTCCTAATAAATCAGCTTGAGCGAGAACTGAATCTGGCGCGAATTGCCCGCCGTTTTGCTGGTCTCGCCGAATCCGGAGCCCGTCAGCACGTTAGCGGGCAGGCCCATGTCGACGATGTTGAATAAATTGAAGAACTCCGACCTGAATTGCAGGTCAACGCGCTCCGTGCCGCTAACCCGGTGGCCGATTGGAGTGTCTTTGATGAGAGCAAAATCGAAATCATAGAAAGCAGGCCCTCGGAACGTATTGCGTCCCAAACTGCCGAATCGACCCTGGTTCGGCCCTGTGCCACCCGGGACGTGGATAGGAATGAGAAAGAAATCCGCGGCGTTGTTGATCCCTTCGCCAAAATAATCCTCGCGGTTTGCGCGCGCCGTGGATAAATGCGGCTTGGCGATCTGTTCGGGGCGGTCAACGCCGCTCGACCCATAACCGGTTTGCTGCACTCCCGAGTACACGGTGAAAGGCAAGCCGGAACTAATGCTGGAGATGCTGAGCAATTCCCACCCGTATGTGATCTTCTTGCTCAGCGGCGACAGAAAACCGATTTTTTCGAGTTGCAGGTCCTGAATAACGCTCAGGCCGAAGCCGCGCGCGACATCGAACGTCGATGGTCCCTTTTCGGAACGTGTATCGAAGGGATTTTGCGAAGCACCCGAAGTCACCGCGCCGGTGGATCCGGTTCCGCCAACCACTTCGCTGGCATCGTCCAGCGATTTGCTCCACGTGAAACTTGCCTGGATTCCGGGGCCTCCATGCGCGACTGTTCCCGAAAGGGAAGTCTGCAATGCGTGATAGGTGGAATGGGAGTCCCCGAAGATCACGTTTTCCACGCCGAATCCGCCCGTCACGTTCCCTGCGCTATCGAACTGAGTGTACGGCGCGAAGCCGGGGCCGGCTCCCGGATAGGCGTTGGGGTACCCCAATCGAGGCAGCTTCTCGGCGGCGGTTCCCACATAGTCCGCATCCGCCGTGAGCGGCCCAAACTTTCTCTCAAGCCCCGCTGTCCAGGTAAACAGTGTTGCATTGCCGAACGACGGATCGATGGCGCTCAGAGTGAGTGCGCTCACGACGTGGCTTGGCGTCAGTGCCGCGATGGCTTGTTCGTAGCGGTCCACGTCCATCACCGTGTTCGGAGGAACGTCTTTGGGATTGCCGGAGGCAAAAATATCCACTCCTTCCGGTGTATATACGCGCGGCAACTGAGATGGCGTGAGTTGGAATCCGTAATCGATCGGTGCACCGGGAGCCGCGATTGCGCGCGGATAAACGACGAATGGCGTCGAGCCGGTAAGAAAATTATCCTGCCAAATATTCGGCGGAATCACCGTGATCCCGCCGCCCGCATGAGCTGTCAGATTGTTTGTCGCTTCCCACGACACCTGCACTCGAGGTCCGAACCCATTCCAATTCGTCTTGTATCCTGGTTGTGGGTTTACGACATACTGCTGGACGCCGTTCACAGTTCGAAAGCCACCAGTGCGGTGTGCGCGCTCGGTAATCGGCGTGTACAGCTCCCAGCGAAGTCCATAATCGAGCCTGAAGCGCCTTGTAACCTTCCATGAATCCTGCGCCCAGATGCTGAAGTTGTCGCGCGAAATGGCCGCTGGACCGATGTGCTGTCCGTTAGAAAAATACGGCGGAGCGATTGCAGCGCTATAGACGAACGCGCTGCCGGAGAGAAAGGCGGATAGGGTATCGGGAAGCTTATCGCCGACCGCAATGTCGTGTGTTCCGCTCGCCGACTTGATTGCCTCCGTCGCATACGCCGTGCCGCCGCCGAAGTCGTATTCACCGTCTGGACTAATACCAAAATATGTAGTGTCGCGATTCAGGCGCGCTTCGAAGCCCGCCTTGAACGCGTGCTTCCCCGACGTGTACGACACAGTCTGGCGGCCATGGAACAGATTCCCGTACGCCTGCATTACTGTTCCCGCCGCCGAATCGAACGCCTCGTAGAGGCCGTCGCCAAATTTCAGCGCCGGATCGGTGTAATCCGTGGTGGGAAATCCGGGCGTGGATCGCTCCACGCTCAGGAGCGTTTCAAGAACGATCCGAGGCGATTGAGTCCGCGTATACGAGACCGCAAAATTGCGTTGCCTATCGATGTATTCCACGCCGAATGCGGGATCGATCGCGGTCTGATCGGGGTTCGTGGTCGGACCCGTCAGATTGTCCATCGTGAATCGCCCAAACAGCTGATCCTTCGGCGAAATCTTCTGATCGACGCGGACGGAAAACTGATGTGCGTTTGTCACAACCTTCGACGCTGTGGCGTACGTCCGCGCCCCGTAAGGTCCCGACGCGTCGTTGGGCAGCGGATAACGCGCCAGGATCGCTGCAATACTTGGATTCACCGGAATGGTGAGGGTGTCGATCGATCCGTCCGGATACGTTATGACATCGACGCCCGAGCGCTCGCCCTCTGTCGGCACGGGCATCACCTGTGTGGTGCCCAGAACCTGCCGGAATCCCTGGTATTCGACGAAGTAGAACGTCCGTCCTCGGCTGTCGTAGAAGTGCGGAACGTAAACCGGCCCGCCGTTTGTGAAACCAAATTCGTTGCGCCGGAACGGCGGAATTCTGCCCGGGTAAGCCGGCGTAGGATGGTCGAAATAGTTGCGCGCATCGAAAGCCGAATTTCGCACGAACTCGAAAACTGAGCCGTGAAAACCGGCGGCGCCCGAGCGCGTGATGATATTCGTAAAGCCGGAGGCGCCGCGTCCTACTTCCGCCGGCATCCACCCCGACATCGACTGGATCTCCTGAACAGCGTCCACGTTGAAGTTCGAGAATGTGGAACCGCCCATTTCCGGATCGCTGATATCGGCGCCGTCCAGGGCAAACGTGGCTTCAACGCCACGCTGGCCATTGATTGCGAATTGTTGCGTGAAATTCGTCGCTCCATTGGAATCGGTCATAGTGCCGGCAGCGAGCAAGAGCAAAGCGCTGAAATCGCGTTTGTTCAGCGGCAATTCGCTCACGGCCCTGCTTGAAAGGTTCTCACCGCCGGTCGCCTCATTTCCGTTGGAGATCGCGATGCTGAGTTCGCCAGTCGTTGATAGCGTGAGCACGACAGTCGGGTTGCTAGCGGCAATGTAGATCGGACGCGCGTATTCGATTTTCCGGTCGCCGATCAGCAACTCCAGGCGATACTGCCCGGCCGGTAGCTCCAATCGAAACTGTCCAACCGAACTCGTAATTGACTGCGCTCGACCGCCCGATCCGGTCAAGCGAACGATTGCGCTCACCGCGGGCTTGCCGGCCGCGTCGCGTACAAAGCCGCCCCAGACCGGGACAGACTGGCCCAATGTCGAAATTCCCGAGAGGCAAAAAGTAAGAACCGAAATCACCAAAGCGCAGCGGACCCAGTCAGAGGCAGCACACGATTCTTTGCTAGATACGGAGCTAGTGCGCATTCAAATCTCGGGAACCCTCTGTCCTGCTATGAAGACACAATCAACTAGTCCGTCGGCTCCTGCGCGGAGAACTCTGTCCGCTACCGATGAATCGTTATTCTTCGTTTTGTTCGAAGCTCTGACCCTGACCATTCGATTCGAGTTTCAGCCCCGGCAAACCTGCCGCGCGCAGCATAGCGTTCAGAGCCGAAACGTCATGCGCCTTTAATTCGTCCCACTGCCGCATCACCGGCGGCACTTCCTTCACCAGTTCCGCAGCAGCCGCTGTTGCCTGGCTCGTAGGTGCGACATCCGCTCCCTGGAAAACATTCATCAGCATCAACAAGCGCATGCGCGTTGTAGCCAATGATGGCTCTGTTTCTCTGCCTCCACTGAAAAACCGCTGAGCTGAGCCCGCAACGCGATTCAGTTTGGCCTCGAACGCATTCATAGCCGTCAATGTATCGCCCGTTACATGTGGTCTGAACGACGCGAGTTGCTTCCGCAATTGGATCGATTGGACGAAAGCCGGCGAAACTCGCATCAGCGGCTCGTACAACTCCATTGATTCCGCGAACTGTTCGCGCAAGCCAGCGAGCGGCGTTTTAACGCGCGGGTCCATCTTCACGGTCAGTGGTTGCGTATACGTCTTGCCTGCTACCGTCAGCGCGACCGTGTATTGTCCCGGCATGGCCGACGGTGAAGTGGGAGACGGTGCGGTGTTGTGCGGCACCGCCGAGATCGGATATGACGGTGCGACCCCGGGCACGGGCGTGTAATGCAAATCCCACAGGAAGCGGTGCATTCCAGGCGTATTCGACAACCACTGCCCTGGACGTACCCAATACGTGGGAATCGGCAGCTCGGGGCTGACCGGCGCGGGCTTGTCCTCGCTTGAGTAGCGCCGGACAACTTTGCCGGCACCGTCGCGGATCTCGAGCATCACCTGCGAAGATGCCGCCGAGCCAAGGTAGTAGTCGATGATTGCGCCGTCAGGCGGATTCTCGCCGGCAGGGAATTCGGGCGGCAGGGGTGTATCGGAGTAGGTATCCCAGCGAACGCGATAGGTTAGTTCCGGCTTGAACAAAAACGCGGCGCTCGACGTCACCTGCTCGCTCATCTGGCGCAATGGCGTAATGTCGTCCAGAATCCAGAAGCCGCGGCCATGCGTTGCAACGCAGAGATCGTCATTCTTGATGATCAGGTCGCGAATCGATGTCGCGGGCATGTTCAGCCGCAGCGATTGCCAGTGGTTTCCGTCATCCAGCGAGAAGTACACGGCATCTTCTGTCCCTGCGAAGAGCAAACCTTTGTGTTTTGGATCTTCGCGCACCACGTTGACGTCTTCATCCGCCGGAATGCCATTCACGATCTCCGTCCATGTTTTGCCGCCGTCGCGCGTGCGGAGAATGTGCGGATGCAGATCGTCGAGCCGCAGTGTGTTTATGGCTGCGTACGCGGCCTGAGCGTCAAAATGGCTCGCATCGATAATCGACACTTTTTGGAAGGGTTGCAATGATGGTGGTGTGACGTTCGTCCACGTCTTTCCGGCGTCGCGTGTCACCTGAATCTGGCCGTCATCGGTTCCCGCCCAGATCAAATTGATATCGAGCGGCGATGGCGCAACCGCGTAAATCACGCCACGCTGCACGGCCTCCGCGGAGCGTTCGTCGCGATACTTGCCGACGCTCGCAGGCACCTTATAGGTCTTTCGCGTCAGATCGGGACTGATCTGCGCCCAGTGCATCCCGCCGTCCATCGTTTTCCACAGCGTGTTCGAGGCGAAATACATGATGTGCGGATTTTCCGGAGAAAAAACGATTGGTTCCGTTCGCACCACTCGGAAATCCTTCGATCGGAACGGCGTCGGAGCAACGTTTTGTGCTTGTGCCGTGCGGCGGTCGTATCGCGTCAGCTTTCCGCCGTAAACGATGTCGGGATCGAGCGGATCCGGCACCGCGTAGCCGTATTCTTCTGCCGCGACGGGGTGCCACTCGCGAATCGTGATCTCGCCGTCGTTGCCGCGGCTTGCGACGCATGCAGAGCCGCTTTCCTGCTGGCCGCTGCAAAGGCGATAGGGAAATGCGTTGTCCGCATTCACGTGATAGATCTGCGCGGTCGGCTGGTTGTACCACGAACTCCAGCTCTTGCCGCCGTTCACGCTGATAATCGCGCCTTGATCGCTGCCCAGCAGAATGACGTCCGGCTCATTCGGATTGATCCAGATATTCTGGTAATCGTCGCCGCCCGGCGCGCCGCGAATTCCGGTCCAGGTCTTGCCCCCGTCGGTCGATCTCCACGTGACGATGCTCGTCATGTAGATCACATCGGGATTTTTTGGATCGATTGCCGGTTGGGGCAAATCGCCGCCCCCAATGCGTTGCGCGGGCCGCGGATCTTCGGTCGCAACGGTCCAACTGGCTCCGCCGTCTTCCGACTTGTAAAGCTTCACTTCGCGCCCGAACGCGACCGAGGCGAACAAAAGCTGCGAATTGCTCCGCGAAATCGCGACGTGCGCTTGGTTCGCGTCCGCCGGCAGTCCATTCGTCAGTTTCGTCCAGCTCGATCCGCCGTCGGTTGATTTGAAAATCCCGCCGTTCGGACCTTCCCATGCCCCGTTTTCCCACGGCCCTTCTTGCGCCTGCCACATCGTGGAGTAAACGGTTTGCGGATTGCTCGGATCGATCAGGACGTCGTCGCCGCCCGTGTATTCGTCCTTGTAAAGCACCTTCTCCCAGTTTTGGCCGCCGTCGGTCGAGCGGAAAATCCCGCGTTCTTCGTTCGGCCCGTATGGATGCCCCGCCACCGCTGCAAACACTCTGTTTGGATCTCGCGGATCAACCGCCAGCTCTGGAATCTGCTGTCCTTCTCGCAGCCCCAGATGGGTCCACGTCTTGCCCGCATCCGTAGATTTGTAAATTCCGTTGCCGACGGAAAGATCGGGGCGATGCAAGCCTTCGCCGCTCGCCGCGTACACAATATTTGGATCGGAAGGCGCAACGAACAGTGCGCCAATCGAGCCGGTCGGCTCGTGATCGAAAATCGGATGCCACGTGTGCCCGTAGTCGGTCGTTTTCCAAACGCCGCCATCTACCGCGCCGATGTAGAACACATTCGGCTCGCTGGGCACGCCAGCGACAGCCCGTGTGCGTCCACCGCGATACGGCCCGATATTTCGCCAGTGCAAGGCCTGCGAGAGATCGGGGAGTGTCTCCTGTGCCGTCGCGAAGGCAGGAAGAAAAATCACGGCAACAATAAAAGCAGCGGAAACAATGAAACGCCGGGATGAATTCACGGTTCGCCTCCAGAGAGCTTCTGAGCCGAAAATGACAGAGGAGGATACCGCATTCGTCCGATGCGCGTCAGCTTTTCCGGACTGGCTCCATTCGGCCAATCGCAACACGAACGGGATGTGGATCGCAGCAGGTATGATTTTCAGACCGAACAGTTCAGCGCGAGCATAGTAGTATCGTTGCGTAGCCGCTTATGTTCAGATTCCAGTTCGCCGGAGCGTTTGATGAAACTCGATCTGCTTGCCATCGCGCCTCACCCTGACGACGTTGAGCTGACCTGCGGCGGCACGTTGCTCAAGATGGCGGACGAGGGTTACAGCACAGGCATCCTCGATTTGACCCAGGGCGAAACTGGAACGCGGGGAACGCCGCAGATCCGCGCGCGCGAAGCGGATCGCGCCGCGCAGTTTCTTCGCGTCAAAATCCGGCGTAACGCGGGCTTGCCCGACGCGCACCTTCGCGTTTGCGACGAATATAAAGCGGCGATCGCCGAAATTATTCGCGAACTCCGGCCGCGCACCGTGATCCTGCCGTACTGGGAAGGACGTCATCCGGACCACTACACCGCCGCGACACTCGGGTTCGAAGCGTGCTTCATAGCGGGCTTGAAGAATTACCCGCTTGCGGGCGAGGTTTTCCGCCCGTTCAAGATCATCTACGCCGCGGCGTACTCCACCGTCGCTCCCACATTCGTCGTCGACATCACCAGGCAATACGACCGTCGCCGCCGCGCGATCCTGGCGTATTCATCGCAATTCACGCCGCCAAAAGGTGCGCCGCGCTCGAAAGTGTTTCTTCCACTCGATGAACTCGAAGACCACATGAGCCTGATGGCCCGCCATTATGGCCGCCTGGCTGGAGTGAAATACGCTGAAGGCTTTGTCGTCAAAGAAGTGATGCAGGTGGACGACGTCGTGAACTTGCCCGTCCGTTCAGTTTGAGGGCCCGAAGCGCCGCTAGAAGGCGTCGGATTCCTGGGTAAACGTGAATCCCGGAAGCAACAGTGCCTCGCCCGACCGCGTCACTTTCACGCGAACAGTGCCCTCATTCTCAGCGCCGGCCTTCCGAAGCACGACGTATGTAGCGAGAGCCTCGTTGTAGACTTTGGTGACCAAGTATTGATCCCCGCCATCATCTTTCTTCCACACCTGGCCCACTTGGAGTTTTCGAATTGGCACGCTAAGACTCTAGACAGAAACCCATCGACCGTCAACCGGCGTGCCGCGTGCATGTGCGCGTGCGGGCTGACGAAGTGTCAATAACACATTCGAATTTGGAATGTGTTCCGAACTGGAACGCGCACCTGGACAGCCAAGCAGCTTATGTCCGCGCGGGACGAAAGTATGCCGCGGCTTCCTGACGAAACAGGAAGTAGGCGATAACCGCGAGCAACAGGCCGTGCACAACCAGCTTTTGCGCTGAGCCAAGGCTCGCCACAATCACGTGAAAAGCGAGCCACGCAACGGCAAGCCATCGTGACCAGTTACTGCCGCGGAGCAGCCAAAATCCGCAAAGGATGGCAACTGCGCCCAACGCGAGCGGCCACAGCGAGTCATAATGAAACGGCTGTTGCCTCACGCCGGACAGATTGAAACCGATGTCAGCTAATCCGGCCACCACGAACAGCCAGGCGATGAACGTGATCCGCCAGGGACGTTTCTTCATACCATTGCCTCGGGTTTGCTCGTTATTGCGAAGCTCGGATGCTTTCAACCGGCAAGTTCGCGGATTCCCACGCAGCAATACCGCCCCCGATTTCGGCCACCTGTTTGAACCCCGCTCGTTGCAGCAGGCTTGCCGCAATCGACGACCGGTAACCTCCCGCGCAATAGACCAGAAGCGGCCGGTCTTTCGGCAGCGCTCCAATGTTCTCCGATAACCGGCTGAGCGGCGCGGCCATGCTGCCGACAACGCTCTTTCCTTCTCGCTCGCGAGGAGTGCGCACGTCAAGCGCCAGCGGAGGATCGCTCGACGAGAGAAGTTCTGCGGCAAAGGACGCGCTCACTCGTTCGGTGAATGCGATCAGATCCGGACGCGACTCGGCGCTTTTCAATCCGTTCTGCAGATATCCGGCAATGTTGTCGAAACCGATGCGTCCTAGCCGGATGGCCGATTCGCTCTCGCGGCCCGGGTCGGCGATGACTACGATCGGGTCTTTGTGATTCAGCACCGTTCCGGCCCAGGTGGCGTACTGCCCGCCCAGTCCGATATTGATGGTGCCCTGCAGATGTGCCGCCGCGAACTCGTCGGGATCGCGCGTATCGAGAATCTGCGCGCCCGCAGCCTGTAATTCGAGCAAAGTGGCAAGCGTCAGCGGCTTCATCTCCCTCGCAAGCGCCTGATCCAGCGTTGGCCGCTCCTCGCTGTTCAGGACAGCGTCATAGGTGAAGTAAGCTGGCGCATCCGGCTGATCCGCCGTAACAACGTGGACAAAAACTTCTTTGCTCATCGGCTGCAGCGCGTAGTTAACGCGCCTCTGCTCGCCAAGCGTCGACACAGTCTCCTTGCTGATCGCTTTGCCGCAAAGCGATCCTGCGCCATGTGCCGGATAGACGAGACTCGCGTCCGGCAGCTTCATCAGCTTCTCGTGCAGCGAATCGAAAAGCATGTTTGCGAGGTCCGTTGCCGACCAGCCCAGCGCCACCCGCAAATCCGGCCTTCCGACGTCGCCGATGAACAGCGTGTCGCCCGTCAGCACCGCATGCGGCTGCGACTCGCTGGCATTCAAGTCGTACACAACAATCGAAATCGACTCTGGCGTGTGGCCGGGTGTTTCCAGTACTTTCAGCCGCACGCGCCCGAACTCCACGACGTTTCCGTCTCGCAGCGGTGTAAAAATGTACGCCGCCTTCGCCGCCGCTCCGAGGTAGATCTTTGCGCTGGCGCGGTCGCGCAGCTCTAAATGCCCGGCGACGAAATCGGCGTGCAAGTGCGTCAGAAAAACGTGCTCTATCTTCAGCCCGTGCTCTGCGGCAAACGCGACGTAGTGATCGGTATCGCGCTGCGGGTCAACAACCGCCGCGATCCCAGTGGACTCATCTCCAATCACGTACGAGGCGTGAGCCAGACATGGCAAATAGAATTGCTTGAAGATCACTCGGCACCGTCCGGTAAGCAAACTCTAGCAGATTGCCGGATCGTGACAAACGACTACCGCGGTTGAAAGCGTTGAAATTGAGAAGGGGCTCCGGCCGCGAAATATCCCTTACGGTAATGAATCGTGTCACCGTTCTTTACCTTCAGCTCGATTTGCCGGTAGGTTCCGGGCGGCGGCTGAGGCGTGGGATAGTATCCGATCAAATACTGCGTGCGCAGCTCGCGATTGATCTGGTCGAACACAGAATTGATCTGCTTGACGTTATCCAAAAAAAACATCGCGCCGCCGGTGTCGTCTTGGATGGTCGTTAAAGCGTGTTCGCCGGCCGTGTTGCGGCCATTTTCGCTTTTCACTACGCGCACGATAATGGGATAGAGCAATGCTTCCGAAGAAATCGCCGCTCGCCGCGCGTCATCGAACGAATCGTCGCTGGTTGTTTCTCCCGCGTCCGTTACCAGAATCATGGCTCGCCGCCGGCCGGAAGGCCGCGTTTTCAGTTCATGCGACGCAAGCACGATGGCGTCGTACATCGACGTGCCTGACCCGGGTCTGATGAACCGTACGCTCTGCTGCAATTTCGGAATATCGTTCGAGAAGTCGTCGAGTTCAGTCACATCTTCATCGAACTCGAAAAGTGCCAGCCGGTCCACAGGGCGGACGACTTGGCGAATGAAGTGTGCCGCCGCATCGCCCTCGAATCTCAGGTCTTCGAATTCGCTGGCGCTGGAGTCCACCATCAGCACCAGGTCGAGCGGCCGGTTGGTCTGCGCTTCGAATCGCACGATCTTCTGTGGAACATCATTTTCGGCAAGCTCAAACTGGTCGCTGGTCAGGCCTACGACAGGCTCGCCGTGTGCATCGATCACGCTGGCAAGAACTTCGACTAAATTCGTTTCCACCCGAATTGAACCCTGACGCTGCCGCGGCCCAAACGTTGATCCCGCTCGCCCTGCCCATACGCACACCGCGGCCAGCGTGAGCAGAGTAGCGGAAAAAGTTTTCATCGAATCGAGGACCGCACTACGCGAGACGAAAAAGTCAGTTCGAGCGATCCGCCCGCGTTTGACTGAACCATTTTCCTGAAAGCGGCCTTTCGCCGGATGCGATTCACCACTAACAAGTAGATGGTCCCGGCGCGGAAATGGCTTGCTGCCCGGGCTTTTCCCCTTCGGCCCAAACGGCGCCGCCCACAAAATACTCCTTCTTCCATATGGGAACGCCGCGTTTCAGGGCGTCGATAGCGTAGCGGCATGCGTCGAAAGCTGCGGCGCGGTGCGCGGAGCTTACGGCTATCAGCACGCTGGTTTCGCCGATTTCGAGCCGTCCGAGCCGGTGAACGATAGCAATTCGATCGATCGCGAGGTGATCCCGAAGATACGCGCTGATCTCGCGCATTTTGCCGTAGGCCATTGGCTCGTAGGCTTCGTATTCGAGATAGAGCGTTGATTTGCCCTTGAAGTTGTTGCGAACGAATCCGTCGAACACGACTAACGCGCCATCCTCAGGAGCCTTCAATAGCTCGATGGTCGCGCGCGCGTCTATCGGCTCACGCACCAGCCGGACGATGTCTTCTGCCGCTGCGGTTTGCGATTGTTGCGTCAACCCATTCCTCGGATCTCACACGGCAAGCTTAGAAGCGAGCTTCGTCCAACAATCTTCACCCTCCGCTTACAGGAGGAAGAAACGCCACCTCGTCGCCGGCCGTAAGCAGTGTTCGCCAATCGGAGTACTCCTGATTCAGCGAAGGAGCGATCGAGCCGCGGAATTCTGCCAGCTTCGGAAATCGCCGGCCGTAGCGCTCGAATAGATCCTCAACGCGCGCCCCTTCGGAAAGCTCCGCTCTCTCCTCCGAAGCTCCCACGATTTCCTTCAATTGACCGAAGAAAAGGACTCGGATCTGCATATGCCGCATTCTACCGTGCTTCCTCCCGAACCGGAACGATCACCAAACGTCCGAGTGGATGCCCGTCGAACCGCAAACGCCCGAATCGCACGCGCCCGCAGCTCTTCGGACTGGCGCGAAACCTGATTTGCCGTGAACTACCGTCATAGCTGTATTGATGCACCTCTCTCGGCATGGTCAGATCGACTCTGCGCAGGGATTTTTACTAAGCGGTACGCCGCGCACCAGGAGTGAACAATGCCGGATTTGAAAGGCTGTAAGGTGGCGATCTTGGCGACGGATGGTTTCGAGCAGGTGGAACTCACGGAGCCGCGCAAAGCGCTCGACGAAGCGGGGGCGCAGACAATCATCGTTTCTCCTAAAAACGATGAAATCCGCGGCTGGAATTTCACGGAATGGGGAGACACGATCGACGTCGATGAGCCGCTCGACAGCGCTGCTCCCGACACTTTCGACGCGCTGCTTCTTCCCGGCGGCGTAATGAATCCCGACAAGCTGCGCACGGAACCGAAAGCCGTCCAGTTCGTTCGAGCGTTCTTCGAAGCGAACAAGCCCGTCGCCGCTATTTGCCACGGGCCGTGGATGATCGTCGAAGCAGGAGCTGCTATGGGCCGGAAAATCGCCTCTTGGCCTTCGATCAAGACCGATCTCCGCAACGCCGGCGCCGAATGGAAAGACCAGGAAGCTGTCACCGACGGCAATGTCGTTTCCGCGCGCAAACCCGACGACATTCCCGCATTCAACCGTGCGATGATCGATCTGTTCAGTCGCAAACAACAGAAAGCACGCGGCGCATCCCGTTAGTGTTGCGCCACTCGCACGGGAGAGGAAGGCTGGCCGGCGAAGCTTTCAATCGCACATGCTAAAAGGTCCTCCGAGATTGCGCTATACTCCGCGGCGAGATGATTCGGATAATTTTCGCCGTGTTTGCTCTCGCGCTATCTACCTGCTCATATGCGGCCGCGCCGCAGGGAATTCCGCGTGAACTTGCGCGTGAACGAGCCGCCCGTATCTCGAATGCGAGCTACCGCGTCAGCTTTGATCTGGGCCCTCACGAACCAACTAGTCGCGGCCACGAAGAGCTGCGCTTTACACTTCGCGGAACCAGCCCTCTCCTTCTTGACTATCGCGACGGCAAACTCCTGAACGTTTCGGTGAACGGGCACGCTCTCGCGGCGACTCTCGACAACGGTCACATCGATCTTCCCGCCCGCGCACTGCGCGAAGGAGAAAACATCATCGATGTGCAATTTGTTTCGAACGTCGCTCCGGCAGGGAAGCCGTTGATCCGTTTCGACGATCGCGACGATGGCTCGGAGTACGTCTACACCCTTTTTGTTCCCATGGACGCCAGCATGGCGTTCCCGTGTTTCGACCAGCCGGACATCAAGGGCCGGTTCCGATTGGCCCTCGGCGCACCGTCGGACTGGACGGTCATTTCAAACACAGCCATCGCGTCGCGCGTCACAGGCAAACTCGGGCACGTCGAGAACGTTTTTCAAGAGACCCGTCCCATCAGCACGTATCTATTTGCCTTCGCTGCCGGCCCGTTCACGAAAGTCCACGACACGCCGGGACTTCCTGGGCTCTACGTGCGCAAGTCGCAATTCTCTCGTGCACAGCCGGAAGCGCCGGCCGTGCAGGAGATCGCCGCGGAAGGCATCAAGTATTTGTCCTCATATTTCGCGCAGCCCTTTCCGTTCCCCAAGTACGACATGGTGTTGATCCCCGGATTTGCCTACGGAGGAATGGAGCACGCCGGCGCGACATTCCTGCGCGAAGAATCCGTCCTCTTTCGCACCGCCCCCACGCACATCGACCGCCTCGGCCGCGACATTCTCGTTCTGCACGAACTGACGCACCAGTGGTTCGGGGATCTCGTCACCATGCGCTGGTTCGACGATCTCTGGCTGAAGGAAGGCTTTGCGCAGTACATGGCGTATCAGGCGCTCGCATCCTTGAAGCCCAACGAAGCCGTCTGGAAGCGCTTCTATGAATCGATCAAGCCCGGCGCCTACGAGATCGATTCGACGCAGGGCACCACGCCGATCTACCAGGACATTCCGAATCTCGACGACGCAAAGTCCGCCTACGGCGCGATCGTGTATTCGAAAGCTCCCGGCGTGCTCAAGCAACTGAATTTCTATTTAGGTGCCCAGAATTTTCGCGACGGTCTGCGCACGTATTTGAAGCAGCACGCCTACTCGAATGCGGAGTGGAGCGATCTGGTGCATGCGCTGGAACAATCGTCGGGAAAACCGCTCGGCCCCTGGGCGGATATGTGGATTCGCCATCGCGGGATGCCACAAGTAGGCGTGTCGTGGTCCTGCAACGCGAATCGCCTCACGCATCTATCGCTGTCGCAGCACGATGTGCTTGGCACCGACGCCGTGTGGCCCATCGCCACAGAAGTCCTGCTCGGTGATGCCGATGGCAAGTCGTCCCGCATTCGCGTCGAGCTAAATGCGCGCAGCGCGGACGTCCCCTTCACTCGGAACCTAATTTGCCCTGCTTTCGTCTTCGCCAACGATCAGGACAACGCCTACGGCCGTTTCCTTCTCGACGCGCGCAGCCGGCAATACGTCCTGGCGCATCTGGGCGGCGTTCAAGACGTGTTCACGCGCGCGCTGCTTTGGGGCTCGCTCTGGGATTCGGTTCGCGAAGCTCAGCTCGCGCCGCGCGCGTATCTCGATCTCGCGCTCAAGCTGTTGCCGCAGGAAACCGACCTCTCGGTCTTGCAGACCATTCTTGGCAGCTCCACAGCAGCTTTGCACCGTTACGTCAGCGACAAAACGCGTCTGCAATTCGTCCCGCAATTCGAGACGCTCGCAGCGGGGCGGATGATCTCAGTCGCGCTTCGAGCGCGCGACAAGAATGTCCCAGACCAGCGGATTCTTTGGTTCCGCGGCTTCCGCTCCATTGCCGAAACGCCCGCTGGCCTTGCGAAACTCAAGGCATTGCTGAACGGCCAGCTTTCTGTCCCCGGCGTCCAACTGCGCGCTCTTGATCGCTGGACCATGGTAACCGCACTCATCGCCTTGAATGATCCCGATGCGCAAACGATCTTCGCGGCCGAACGCAAACGTGATCCATCGGGCGACGGTCAAAAATATGCATATGTTGCAGAGGCCGCCACGCCGACGGCTCAAGCGAAAACGAAATACTTCAACGAATTCCTGCACGATCCTGCGCGGCCTGAGGACTGGATCGAGCTCAGCCTCCGTCCCTTTAACTACTGGAATCAATCGTCGCTCACTCAGCCTTATTTGAAACCGGCGCTTGACGCCCTGCCGCAGATCAAGAGCGAGCGAAAAATCTTTTTCCTCGTGGACTGGCTGAATGCATTCATCGATGGCCAGCAGTCCGCCGCTGCCGACGCCGAGGTCCACAAATATCTGCGCACCGCATCAATCGAACCCGACTTGCGCCTGAAAATCCTGCAAGCCGTTGATGAACTCGATCGTACCGTCCGCATCCGCCAAAAATTCCCCGATTAGCGTCCTTTGCTGTTTCCTTTTGCCGGTAGGGGCACAGCATGTCGCGCTTAAGCGCGCCGAACAATGTGCCTGCATGTAGCGCTGGCTTGTCCTCGGCCTGTGCGACACAGTCGCCCCGCTTGTGACCGGCTTGTTGCCGTCGGTTTTTCGTGTCAGGGTACGATTTGAGTCGTACCGTCCCCAGCACAAAACAAAGCGGGCTTTAGCCGACGCTTTAGGCCACGGCTTCCAGCCGTGGGCGCGATCGGCTTGTGTGACACAGTTTTCGACGCCTTCAGTTTGAGAGGCCGGCAATCTGCACCTCGTACCGAGCCAGAAGATTGCCGGTGTCGTGATCGACTTGCGCGGCTGCGTCTTGATAACTCACCTGCGTTTGCACCAGCGTCTGTTCCGACTGCGTAAGTTCCGTTTGCGCTTCCAGCACGAAGAATACCGTCTCGGCACCCAGTTCGTACTTGTGCTGGTCCGCTTGCAGAGTCTTCTGGGCCAGGTCGAGCGCTACCTTGGCCGCTTCCATCGACTGCTCCGATCCATCGAGTGAGTTAACGGCATTCGTCACCGCCAGCGTGATATTTTCGTGAAGCAGCCGGTCCGAATACAGATCGGCCCGCTGTGAAGCCAGAGCGTCACCCATATTCGCCTGCGCCTGATGATTGCGGAACGGGTACTTCAGCGTAATTCCGAACTCATACGTCGGAAATCCGAAGCCGAACATCTGGCCAACCGCGCTTCCGTAGCTGCCGGCCTCGAAGTTGCCGTTCACGATGCTGCTGTTCAAGCCGCTTGTAACGTAGTTGCCTCGCAACGAAAGATCGGGTTGAAGTCCATTTCGAGCGAGACGAATGTTCACCGCATCGGCCGCCAACTGCTGCCGCATCGACTCGAGTTCAGGCCGGTAAGCGAGCGCCTTTTTAAGAGCCGTCGGAATGTCGATCGACATCAGGCTCCCTGCGGGGTCCGGTGCGTCCGTCAGATTCAGCTCCAGCGCCCGGACATTCGGCTCGACGTCCGCGCCCAGGTCGCGGCGCAACTGGTCCTCCTGTTGTTTCACGGCAAACTCTCCCTGAATCACAGACACGCGTCGTGATGCCACTTGCGATTGGGAACGGTAAATATCGAGCGGAGCCAGCGCCCCAAGTTCGAGCGCGTGCTTATCATGGTCGTAACTCTTCTGAGCTTCATCCAGCGATTCATGATCGACCCGCAGGCTCTCTCGCGCCTCCACGACATTCCAGTAATCCTGAATCACTTTCAGCAAAATGTCGTTCACCTGTCCTTCGAACGCCGCGCGCGACTTGCCGAGGCCTCGTTGAGCGACCACGATCGGCGCCCGCGTCACAAACAGCCCGCGGCCCTTCAGCAAAGGCTGGGTGATGGTGAACTGTAAGCTCGTGAAAAATGCCGGGCTGAAGAAGAAAAATCCGCTGTTCGAGGTGCTCTTGAATGAACTGAAGTCAGCGGCGAACGTGGTACTGGTCTCCAGCGTTTGGGTTAACTGGAGATCCGTAGTTTGGCTCAGAGAATTCAAAGTCGGCGGGCCGCCCAGCAGTTCGGAATATTCATTCTGGTGCGTGCGCGTCGAATCGAAGGAACCTGAAAAAGTCGGGTCGAATGGCGAAAGCGCACGTTCAAGAGCATTCTTTGCTGTCTGCACCTGTTCCTCGTCGACCCTGATATCGGTGTTGTTTTCCAGAGCAAGGTGAATGGCCTCATCCAGCGATAGCGTGAGCTTCCCGTTCATCACATGCTCCATAAAGCCGCTCGGCTCCCGCGGAACCTGCTTCTTATGAGAAAGCTCCTCGAACTGAAATGCGTGCTGATCGTGCGGCGCAATCTGCGCGCGAAGCGTTGAAGACAACGCAACTGCAAGTAGAAAACAAATGGAGCATCGACGCACGAATCGCATGTTCTCCCCCTGGAAACAAAAATCGCCGACGCGCCCAGGCTATTCGTAGCGGATCGCTTCGACAGGGTCGAGACGCGCGGCCTTCACCGCCGGATAAATTCCGAAAATCAGCCCTACAGAAATGGAAACGAGGAAGGCCAGCAGGATCGAGCCAGCCGTCACGATTGTCGACCAGCCCGCCAGCAGCGCGATCAGCCGCGACATTCCGAAGCCAAAAAAGATCCCCAGCAGCCCGCCGGCGAACGAAATCAGAACG
>DASUJR010000027.1:0-4865 GCA_036279175.1 Candidatus Acidiferrales bacterium
TTTTCGGCGCGTTCTACGTCATCATCCTGGTCGCAACGGAAAGGACAATCGCGAAGAAAAATGCGCCTGCGATCGCATCCGTCGCGCTATCGGCCGTCGCGGCGCCGTCACTGTTGCATCCTTCGGCCGCCTTCTTCCAAACGCTCAACGATCATCCGTATTATTTCGTCCTTCGCTGGCACTGGTACGAATGGGTGGGGATTTTCGCGCCGCTCGTGGTGCTCTGGTGGTTCAGCCGGATCGCCGAAAAGGCGGGCCGGGTGACCTTGAAGACCATCGCGCTCTCGTTAATCGCCTTTGGCATCGCCTGCTTCGTTGGGGCTTTAATCGTCTCTATTCCCGGCCTTCACGTTCTCGCGATTGGCCAGCCGATGCGCGGATTCCAGCTTCTCTATCTGCTGATGTTCTTGATCGCCGGCGGCTTAATCGGCGAAACATTCCTAAGAAAGCGAGCGCTGCTGTGGCTCGCGTTTTTCATCCCAATTTGCGCCGGCATGGCATTCGCGCAGTACCAAATCTTCCCTTCCGACAGGCACGTTGAATGGCCTGGCACCGCGTCAACCAATCCGTGGGTCCAAGCGTTCACATGGATTCGCACCAACACTCCATCGGACGCAATCTTCGCGCTGAACCCGCGTTACATGGCGATCTCCGGCGAGGACAACCAGGGCTTTCGCGCGATTGCGGCGCGCAGCAGCCTGGCCGACGCGGTAAAGGACTGGAGCGCCTCGGCCATGTTCCCCGGTTCGCCGCTTGCGACTGAGTGCCTCCAGCAAGTCCGCGCCACGCAAGGCTGGCAAAATTTTCGTGCCGCTGATTTCGAGCGTTTGAAGCAAGCCTACGGAGTCAGCTGGGTCGTCCTGGATCGGCCGCCAGCGGCGAATCTTCTCTGCCCCTATCGCAATGCAACTGTAACCGTTTGCCGTATAGAATGAACGGCCGGCCTGCTTCTTCTTGAATTCGGTAGAAGGGGGCAACGGCGTTGATTGCAGAAGTTTCCAACCAGAGTGCGGCCTGTTTTATACTTTCAAATCTTCAACCCGTGAGCTGGCGCACGTCGACTGAACGCCACACCAACAGCAATGCATAGCAATGCATCGAACAATTTCGCTGCGGACGTTTCCATGCCGCCAAGCGAGCGAGAAACACGCGGCCTGCGCGCGGCCGCTCTGATCGGCATTCTGATCGTCACCTGGGCCCTGATTTACATCCCATCGCTTTCGAAGCCCGGCCTGCTTGACGACGCCGATTCGATCCACGCCGAAGCAGCGCGCGAGATGCTGCTCAATCACAACTGGGTCACGCTCTACATTAACGGCATCCGCTACCTTGAGAAATCGCCGTTCATGTATTGGACTGTCGCGGTCAGCTACAAGCTTTTCGGCGTCGCTGAATGGCAAACACGCCTGCCGCTCGCCCTGGGAGTTCTGGCACTGGCTTTCGCCGCGTTCATTTTTGGGCGCCGTTTCTACGGACGAGAGGCCGGCTTCTGGGCCGCACTGATCGCGCTCACCGGGCCGGGAATTTTTCTCTACACGCGTTTTTTGATCCCCGATGTCTTTGTGGCCTTATGGCTCACGCTCGGCATGTATTGGTTCCTGGTCGCGTACGAGCAGGAACAGCCTTCGCGCTGGCTCTGCTGGGGCATCGCCGTTACGATGGCGCTGGATGTCCTGACGAAGAGCTTGATCGGCATCGTCTTCCCCATCGCGATCGCCGTCGCTTTTCTGTTCATCACCGGACAGCTCCGCAAGCTGTTCAAATTCCATCTGCTGTCGAGCGCCTTGGTTTTTCTGGTGGTGGCGGTTCCCTGGCATGTTCTCGCCGCGATTCGCAGTCCCGCGCAGCCCAGCGGCCCCGAAAAAGGGTTTCTCTGGTTTTACTTCGTCAACGAACAGTTTCTGCGTTATTTGAACGAACGCTTCCCGCGCGACTACGACAAAGTGCCATTGATCGCGTTCTGGCTCTTGCTGCTCGCCTGGGTGGCTCCTTGGATCGTCTACCTGGTTCCGGCGCTGCGCGGCATTCCAGTTCGCTTCCGCACCTGGCGCGAAGGTCTTGACCGCCGCGCCCGCGCGAATCTCTTTTGCGCCGTCTGGATTCTGGTGATCATGGTCTTCTTCAGCTTCTCGACACGCCAGGAGTATTACTCACTGCCCGCGATTCCCCCTCTCGCGCTGCTGATCGGCAGTTGGCTCCAGCGCGAACGCGAGTCACCCATCGCCAGCCGCGACCGTCGCGACGGCCGCATCGGTGCCTATGTTCTCCTCGCTGCGGGCGTGGTCGGATTCGCCGCAGCCATGTTCCTGATCGCCAAAACGCACCCCTTTCCGGCCGGCACGGACATCGGCTCCGTCCTCGTTTCGCACCCGAGCCGCTACAAACTCTCCCTCGGACACATGGGCGACCTCACGCTTGAATCTTTTGGCCTGTTTCGTGGTGCGCTGTTGCTGGTCGGTCTCGGCCTGCTGATCGGCACCGCGCTGAACTGGATTTTTCGCCGCCGCAACAAGCCGTTTGCCGGGAATCTCGCACTCACCGCGATGATGATCGCCTTGCTTTTTGGCGTGCATTGGGGCCTGGTGATTTTTTCGCCGGAACTTTCCTCGAAGCGCGTCGCCTTCGAAATCAAGAAAGCCTGGCAGCCGGGCGACGTAATCGTCGTTAACGGCAAATACGAGTGGGGCTCAACGCTCAACTACTACACGGGCATTCAGCTTCACATGCTGAATGGACGCGACGGCAACCTGTGGTTCGGGTCGTTCTTCCCCGGCGCGCCGCAGGTGTTCGAGAACAACGCTTCGTTCAAGCAGCTTTGGAACGGGCCGCACCGCGTGTTTCTGTTTACCGAAGATTTCCTCGCCAAGAAGGCTCTCGCTGATATCGACCAGAGCAAGATCTTCGTCTTCGCGCGGCAGGGTGGCAAAGTCGTCCTTTCGAACCGCTCCGGGTCAGCATAACCGAGCAATACCGGGGACCATACTGAACTACTTTTGATTTTCAGCCTCCATCCAGCGCCTGCGTGCGGCAGGCAGACCCGCCCCGTATGGCAGGCTTCGCGAGTTGCTTATGTGGCACAGGTGCCCCCGCATGTGCATTCGCGAAGCGACTCGCCACTCGTGTATCCGGGTTGTTTGTGCGGCCGCAGGCGCTTTGGAGTGCGACCGCCCGCTCGCCGTCGCGAACTTGCGACCACTTTGGTGATGACGATGCGCTGATGTCCGGGGAGGGTTCAATCGCTAGCCGCGTCACCGCGTCCACTGTCGCTTACTTGGAATCTGAAAGCGGCGCGAACTCGGTAATCGACAGCACATTCTCCTCCGGATCCTTGAACCACGCCACTTTCGCCCCGCTGGGCGACGCCCATACACCATCCTTGTCCTGTGGCATCCCTGGATATCTCTCGAACGCAATTCCGCGCCTCGTCAACGCTGCAACGGTGCGCGCAATATCGTCGACGTCCCATCCAAGCACCGTATACGCAGCCGGATGGAATTGTCCCTGCTTCATTTTCACGACTCGCAACATCGTCCCATTCGCGTCGAACACCAGCGCAAAGTCGTCTTCGCTGGAAAGGTTGAATCCGATTTTGTCGCGATAGAACGCGATTGCGTCGTGCGGCTTTGTGGTGACCAGGAATGCAACAATTCGATTCAGTTCATGCATCGACGCACGCTCCGATGAGGCGCTGGCATTCTAGCTCAGACGCCCGCCAGCACAAGTTTGGCAGGCAGCTGCTCCATGCCAATCGCGGACAAGATTCGGGCGCCAACGGAGGACTCGAATCAAAAAGCGGTGTTGTTTTGAAAAAGAATCCAGCGATGCAAACCGGCGCCGAAAAGCAAAACGGGGAGCCTGGCAGCTCCCCGTTTTGTCACTTTCGCATGGGCCGGAACGCGGCTTCTAGAACGCTACATTCGCGGCAGCGCACCGCAAGAGCGGTGTGTTTAAGCTTGTAACCAATCTAGGCCCGGTGGAGTCATCCTTCCTCCGTGTCTAGCTTGCCTGCCATAGGCAGGCTTTCAATTCCTTCTTACGTCCGTGCGAAGCGCAATGCAAGAGAAACTTTCGCGGCACCTTCAGTTCGAATTTCCTCAATCCTGACACATTCGGGCATTCTGAAATTACGGCCGCGGGTGCTTCTGCTGATACAAACCGATGCTGCCACCGTCGGGAAGCTGCATCTTTGTAACTGAACCCCATCGCTCCTCCTGAACGTTGGAGCACGTAACACCCTTCTTCGCGAGCGACGCGATCTCGGCTTTCAGGTCATCGCACATCAAGTAGAGCTCGCTATGATCCGAGTCTCCGGAAGGATGAAACGCGGCTTCTGCCGTCGGCAAGGCAAAAATCAACCAGGCGTGGCCTGCATCCACCGATTTAAACCCGAGAACGTCGCGGAAAAACGCGCGGTCGGTTTCAGCGTCTTTGCTGTACACGACCACGTGAGCGCCGGAAATCATCGCTGCCTCCTGACAATGTGACGCCACGGAAACTCGGTGCCTGAATATGGGACGGGGTTAACGCCAAATCCGGCTTCCCAGCAAGGTGGGCTTTTGAATTTAATGACGATCTTTGTCTGCTAAAAGCGCGACTTCCTACCCCAGCCCCTGCTACGAAAAGCCCCACGACAATCGGACGGAGGAACTCGCAACTTCTACCGGCCGCGCGAGCCGTGGGGCCGTCGCAACACACCAGCATCCATTACGGGCGCGCTTCGTAGACCAGGTTGAATGGCGTTTCCGCAGCGCGGCGGAAGCGTGTGAACCCTCCCGATGTGACCACCTTGCGAATGCGTTCTTCGCCCGCCTGCGCGCCGAGCGCCGCGCCAACTTCCTGCGACAGAGACGCTGGAGTGCAGATCA